>NZ_JAUTAU010000001.1:2974210-3283245 GCF_030818775.1 Bacillus sp. SORGH_AS_0510
AAAACAGATTCCTTTAAAACGACTAGTCAGTTTATTTTATTATATTGACCTGCTCGAATAATTGTCAATTTAAACCACCTAATTATTAAAATATTTTTTCGTAGTCCATTTAAGCCTATTTTTGAACCATTTGGTTGGTTTCCACTGTCTTAGACGAAGAAAAGACAAGAATAGTTTCTTGTCTTTTCAAAATTTATGCTTTTATTTTTTCTAAGTACATTTGCTTCATTTCGGTTAGTACTTCTTTAAATGGATAATCTGTATATACCGACTGTACCGTGACACCGTTAATCATTGACCAAAAAATGTCGGCCATTACTTCTGGCTGAAGGTCTTTTTTGATTTCCCCTGATTCTTGACCATCTTTAACAATCCCAGCAAGCAGGTTGACAAAATAGTGTTTTCTTCGGTCCGTTAGTTTTTCCGCTAAATCCGGATGTCTAGCAGCATGGAGTTTAAATTCATCATGAACAATAAATTTCCCTTGAATTTCTTTATTTGAAAAGTCCACTTGGCTATAAACGTTAAACAAAAAATGAATCTTTTCAATAGCACTTTTATACGTCGAAAGGTCCTTGACTAAACTCTCATAAGTTTCTTTTGTATCTGAATTCATTAATTCTAAGTATATCTCATCTTTACTTTTAAAATAGTTATAAATCGCGCCTTTACTAATACCTGAATGCACTACAATATCATCAATGGTTGCCACTTGAAAACCTTTCTTTGCAAAACAAACCAGGGCACTTGCCAAAATCTCCTTCTTCTTCTTCTCTTTATGTGAATCTGAAACGATTGGCGGCATTCTTACACCTCCGTCCTTTGTAAATAAATGAAAACATAAATAAGATTCTATATATATCCATTAAAACATAGTAGGAGTTATTTAAAAAGACTATTTAGTCTAAATAATTTTTATTTTGCTAGGTCAAATTTCTTATCCCTAAAAGCAGACAGTGTCCACCTGAGATGGACACTGTCTTTCAATGGTGCCTGACACCATTTATTGCATCGGATTTGCAAAATCGTTTAGGAGAATTTGAACTTCTTCGCCTTCGGTTATTTCTCCCGGGCATTCCACAGCGCAGACAATTCCGCGTTTTTTGTAGGCGGCTTTGACGAATTTGGCCGCAAGCTTAGGATTGTTTTCGAAATGTCTTTGAATCATTTCACCAGGAAAGATGCATGGTTGATTTTCTCCCATACAGATTAACCCCGTACCATTTGGGAAAAGTAGCCGCGAGCCCATGGTAAGCTTCGTCAACTCAGGAAATCCGTTTAATAGAAGGTTGGCCCCTAGCCATTCGGGTAAAATATAATCCACCCCAAGTCCTTCAGCAATTTCCGCAAGTTCCTCTTCTGATACAATCGTAATTTGACGTCGATTGAAAATTTCTGTCCCTTTTGGATACATGGGTTGACGAGAATCTGATGGAACGATCATACCGAAATGCCGATCCCCTCTTATGCCGCCAAACTCAAGAATGGTTTTTGGAATCCTCCTTGTCACGAATGATTCCGGTTGATCTGCTATTAAAATGGCATTTACTTTTGCTTCTGCTTTTTTCAATATTGTTCCTTCTTTCCATTATGTAGTAGGAAACGAGCCCTACCCCCCGGCTAAATGTTTTATGTAGGTGTAACGGCACGTTTAAACAAGTTTAGCTTCTATATCCAAAGGCATAATTTAAATATGGAAATTGTTTTTTAGCATTGTTACAGTTTTTACCCATATAATTATTTTACACCATATTAAAGGGGGAATTGATTTTATGAATCAACAATCTTTAATATTGGATTTGGATGATACCCTCATCCACTGCAGCAAGTACTTTATTCAATCTAAAAATGAATTTGCTGAGCAGCTGCAAAACTGGTTCGATTTCCTTTCCAAGGAAGAAATTCTTCAAAAACAACTTGAAATTGATGTAAAAAATGTAGATAACCATGGCTTACATTCTTCCCTTTATCCAGAATCATTAGTATTGACCTACAAATTTTTTTGCGTCAAATACGGTAGAGCCATAAAGAAAAGTGAAATTGACCTGGTACGTAGGATTGGTCAAGAAGTGTTTAAACTTGACGTGCAGCCCTTTCCTTACGTATATGATGTTTTGGATAGTCTCCAAGAGGATGGTCATCGATTGTATTTATTTACAGGCGGGGATATGAAAAATCAACGAAGGAAAATTGATCAGTTAGGTTTAGATCGCTACTTTGAAAACCGAATATTTATTCAGCAACATAAAAACTCGAGCACCCTGAAAAAAGTACTGAATAAAATAGATTCCGACAAAAAAATAACCTGGATGATTGGGAATTCTTTAAAAACAGATGTAAAGCCTGCTATCGAGTTAGGTATCAATGCCATCCATATCCCATCAGAATTTGAATGGAGTTATAATATTATAGATTTAGAAATTGAACCAAGTGGTACTTTTGCAGAGCTTGAGTCACTGCTGCATCTCCCTGAGTACCTTAGAGATTACGCTTTTGTTCATGAAGCGATATAAAGAAAATGGCTTGGAAATATTCCAAGCCATTTTTCTATTGGCTATTTTAAAACTACATTTCTTTATCATTCCTAAGAATGTCATTCACTGTTGTCTTCATTGTATAGATCACGGTTTTCTTGTAACGTGCGGCAATAAGCAGCACTCTTATTTGTTCGGAGCGGGTGAGATTTTTAAACCGAGGCTCTTGTTTTAAAAAGGTTCGAACGATTGACCAACTGGTTGGCATGAGGGGAAAGTCATCTAGGGGTTGTTTGTTTCGTAAACGATGAAACCATGAAATCATTCCGGTAGAACCGCTTTTATCCACTATACACGGTGCATAAATATTTTTAGTGAATTTTTTTAGTGAATCTAGTCGATCTTGCCCACTAACAAGGATGTAACTGTCGTCCTTTCGACTTTTTTTGACCACCAGCACAAACATGCAGTCCCACATTAATCTTTGGAGCTTCTTAATATGCTCCGTAATTTTCAGCGATAAATCAGGTTTGATTTTTTCAAGCGGTATATACTGTATCGTAAATTTCATACACAGCCCCTCCTGTTTTCATGATGGACCTATTTTCGATTCTTGCTGCAGGTGCGTTGTATTTGAATAAACTGAGTAGCATAACTCTGTTAGAATAAATGTATGTTATCCTCGCATGTCACATACGAAGGAATTTATCTAAAGAAAACACAAATTCCAAATATAGTTATTTAAGTTTTGACTAGCTCGTGATTACTTTATTAAAACTTGTTTGAATATGTCCTGCCTTCTGACAATGTTTCTGTTTTTTCGCTTACTCTGTCCGAAGTTGCCTTCACTTCTTACAATCTTTCTCCTTTTTCCACCTACTCTGTCTGAAGTTGCCTTGTCTTCTGACAATCTTTCTCCTTTTTCCACCTACTCTGTCCAAAGTTGCCTTGTCTTCTGACAATCTTTCTCCTTTTTCCACCTACTCTGTCCAAAGTTGCCTTGTCTTCTGACAATCTTTCTACTTTTTCCTTCAACTGTGTCAAAATTCAGCTAAGGTTCTCACAAGAAAGCACTTGATTGGACCGATGATTGCTAAAATCTTTCCAATCAAGATTTATTCGATCGGAATTCACCAAAAGAGCTATGCGCTTGTTTAGTCGCATAGCTCATCTTAAACTAACTATCTTCATTTCGGATAAAGAATTTCATCGATAATCCCATACTCTTTTGCTTCTTCTGCACTCATAAAATAATCTCTGTCCGTATCCTTTGCTATTTTTTCGATTGGCTGTCCTGTCCGTTCTGAAATGATTTTATTCACATGATCTCGGAGCTTTAAGATTCTTCGGGCAGATATTTCTATTTCCGTTGCCTGCCCTCTCGCTCCTCCTAGTGGCTGATGTATCATAATTTCACTGTTTGGCAAGGCATACCGTTTTCCCTTTGTCCCTGCAAGAAGCAACATGGCCCCAAAGGAAGCAGCCATTCCTGTGCAAATCGTCCGTACATCTGGCTTAATGTATTGCATTGTATCGAAAATTGCAAACCCTGCAGACGTAGACCCTCCTGGGCTATTTATATAAAGAGATATTTCTTTATCGGGTGCATCGGCCGCTAAAAATAATAATTGTGCTACCACACTATTGGCTGTATGGTCGTTGATTTCTTCACCAATGATAATAATTCTGTCCTTTAATAAACGTGAATAAATATCATAGGATCGTTCTCCTCGATTAGACTGCTCTATTACATACGGAATGGTACTCATTTCTTTTCCTCCTTGAAGCATTTAATTGGCTATGCAGCCATACAGAGAGTGCTTGAAGGAGAGAATTTTGGAGTGGATTTCTGAGTACTTTTAAACATAAGTGCAGGCTCAGGACCGCTAATACTTTTTAACGAAGGAATGGCTTCAATGAGAACGGCAGGGTCATCTGCTTTCAGCACCTCATAAAACAATTCCGAAAGCTGTTCTTGATTTTCCTCATCCCAAAAGGATTCCAAACCCATGGATTGACCCTCTTCGTTTTCTTTCTCCAGTCTCTTTCTTGCCCGGTAAAGATTGGCTTTCACTGCGATTTCTGAGACATCCAGAATATCTGCAATTTCCTTGAGCTGATATTGGAACGCCTCTTTCAAAAGAAAGATGACTGCCTGCTTTGGAGTGAATTTTTTTAATAATAATTCAACTGTGTGGTTCAACCCGTCCACTCTATTTGAAGAACTTTGACTTTCCAAATAGGATGAATCCTCTTCAAGCGTTTCCTTCTTTCTTTTACGAAGCAGGTCAATCCAATGATTGTAAGCCATTTTATTTAATAATGCGGCTGTCATCCTTTGGGGTTGACACGCGTATTTTAATGCCTTTAAATATGTCTCTTGTGCGATATCCTCTCCATCCCATTTATTTTGGGATAGAAAGTGGCAATATCGCTGGAGTTTTGGATAATGTTCCATCCAAAAAACATCCTCAAACCCATACACATCCTCTATACTTTCCACGCTGTCCTTTATCAGTTTGTGTGACATGGTTTTCACTCCTTTTGCACTCTCTACCCTATAAACGTTTCAAGGAGGTTAAAAAGATACGGGGGCAAAAAAATTTTTTCTAATCATACTATATGTTCATAATATTGGATTTAACCTTGTCCTAAAGGTTATTGATGTACCAAGTATACCCGTTCTGGCCGTCCCACTGTTCCATAGGAAAGGTCAGCCTCAATCTTTTCTTCCGCCACCAAATGTTCTAGGTAACGCCTTGCGGTTGTTCGACTGACACCAATCTCTTTAGCCACTAATTCAGCCGTTAGCCCACGCCCTTCTTGCTTTAGAACCTCCAATACCTTTTCAAGTGTCAACGGATCGATTCCCTTAGGTAAATATTGCTTTTCGTTGCCGCTTCCCTCGCTCTCTTTACGCAATAGCTTATCCACCTGCTGTTGGGTGACATGGAAAGCTTCTTTACCTAATTGTAAAAGGCTAGTATGGTATTCTTTATAACGTTGTAACGATTGTTTAAAACGTTCATACACTACTGGTTTAATCATATAATCAAAGACACCGATGCTTATGGCTTCTTGGACCTTATGGATCTCTTTTGTTGCTGTGATCATGATGACATCCATTTGTTTAGCCTGCTGTTTGGTTTCCTTTAGTAAATCTAGTCCATTCATATCTGGAAAATACACATCCAATAGTAGCAAGTCTGGTTGGAGAATCTCAATTAGTGTTTTGGCTTCTACGTAACTAGCTGCAATTCCGACTGTTTCGAACCCAGCGATTTGTTCAAGAAACCGTTTCTGAATCTCTGCTACTTTTAAGTCATCTTCAACAATTAACACTGAGATTACGTGACTGTTGTGCATACAAATCCCCCCTGCTTTTTGGTATCGCTACTGTGAAAATAGAGCCTTCTCCAACATTTGAAGAAAATGTAATCATTCCTCCTAAGTCGTCCAGAGCTCTTTGTACTAAACTGAGTCCGATTCCGGCATTACTGCTAGTATTTTTAGTAGTAAAGCCTGCCTGGAAAATCTGATCACTCGCCTCAGAGTCAATTCCATTCCCGTTGTCTTCCACTTCAATAATTAGTTCTTTGCCTAGATCAGTCAAAAATATGGACACACATTTTTCTTGTTTTTCATTTCCCTTTACTGCTTCAAAAGCATTATTAACCAAGTTTCCAATGACGGTTACTAATAAATCTCTACTGATTTCAGGTGACAGATCCTTAAAGCTGCTTTCTCTATCAATAGTAAAATTTATTTTTAATTCGCTGGCTAAACTAACCTTTCCTAATATAAACCCAGCAATGATAGGGTCTGGTACTTCCCTCATTAAGAATTGGATGAACCCTTGGGCAACATCAACTTCCTTTGAAATAAAGTCAATGGCCTCCTGATAGGACCCCAGTTGAATCAGCCCCAGAAGGGTGTAGAGACGATTAGAATATTCATGGGTTTGTGCCCGCAATCCCTCTGCGTAGGATTTAACATGCGATAATTCTTGCAGCAGTTGAGCAAGCTCTGACTTGCTTCGAAAGCTGGCAACAGCACCGACGACTTCGCTTTTGTTATTAAAAATAGGAATTCGGTTAGCTAAATAAACATCCCCCATAATAATAATTTCCTGATCATACTCTGCTTGTCCCGTCCGAACAACTTCAAGTAAATGAGTGTTAACCAGTACGTCTTCTATTCTTTTACCTCGAAGCAGAATATGATTGGGTACCTTCAAGATTGTATGTGCCGTCTCATTAACCACCGTAATTCTTCCATCAGTATCGATTGCAATGATCCCCTCATGAATAGATTCCAAGATTGCGTGTTTTTCTTGGTACATCCAAGCTATTTCTTTTGGTTCTAAGCCAAATATCGCTCTTTTAATATTTAGCGAGATTAATAGTGCCGCCAATAAACCCCCAATTAAAATGATTAATGTGGCAACAAAAATTTTTTTCTGCAGCCTAGACACTTCTTTTTCAATATCTGTTTGCAGATACCCGACTGAAACGACGCCAATGACCTCGCCGTTGCTAAAAATAGGTGCTTTTCCCCTTAAGGAAGGACCTAATGTCCCGGTTGATTCGGAAATAACCGACTTGCCTTTGAATACTTGACCGTTGTCTCCTCCCACCATTTTTTGTCCTAAACGATTGGGATTCGGGTGTGAGTACCGAATTTCGTCTCGATTTCCTATAACAATAAATTCCGCTCCTACTTGTGTTCTAATTTTTTCTGCAATAGGCTGGATAATGGTTGAAGGATTATTCGTCCGAAAGGCGGCCTGAATCTCAGGCATGTTGGCAATCGACTGAGCAACAGATAGTGCCTTCGAACCTATCTCATGTTTTAAATTAGTTTCCATGATATTTTTAAAAGTAAATTCTATGATTGTTCCAAGAACAATGATAAGTATGGAAATTCCCAGCATTAGTTTTGTATGTATACGCATTCAGACAAACACCTCTCCCCCTATCATAATAAAAAAAACTCCTCATAAAAAGGAGTTTTTTCTCAATCTTCAGAAACTTAACCTTCTACATTAATAATGACATCTTTCCCTCTTCGTTTCATCATGAAAGGGACCACCAACCAAAGTACAGTGATGAGAAGAAAAGCCAAGGAAATTGGGCGTGTGACAAATACACTGTAATCACCATTAGAAATGGTCAATGCTCTTCTAAGATTATTCTCAATCATAGGTCCTAAAACGAGACCGAGCACCAATGGGGCGATCGGATAATCATTTTTATTGAAAAAATATCCGAGAACACCACAGCCCAACAAAAGAAGGAGGTCGTTCGTTGACACCTGAACGGCGTAAACACCGAAAATGGAAATCGCTATAATCATAGGAATTAAGTATTTCTTAGGTGTTTGAATGATTTTCGCGAACACCTTCACAAGTGGTAAATTTAAAACTAGCAGCATGATGTTACCGATGAACATGCTGGCAATTAATCCCCAGGCAACCTGTGGATGGTCTTCAAATAACAATGGACCTGGCTGTACATTGTACATCATCAGAGCCCCCATAAGGATTGCCGTGGTGCCTGACCCTGGAATCCCTAAAGTCAGTAATGGGATCATTGCGCCACCAGAGGCCGCATTGTTTGCAGATTCAGGTGCAGCTACCCCAGCAATGGTTCCTGTTCCGAATTTAGAAGGAGTTTTCGAAATCTTTTTTTCAAGAATGTAAGAGAAAAAGGATGCAAGTGTTGCCCCGGCGCCTGGTAAAATCCCTACAAAGAAGCCAAGAATACTTCCGCGGGCAATCGGTCCAGCAGACTCTTTCAATTCTTCCTTTGATGGAAGGAGGTTATTAATTTTTGCAATATCTACCTCTTCTTCTTCTTTTTCTAAAATTGTCTTGAACACTTCACCTAAAGCAAACAACCCGACAGCAATGGTTAAGAATTCAATGCCTTGAAAAAGCCAAGGTACATCGAAAGTGAATCTAGCAATTCCGGAAACACTATCGATTCCAATTGTTCCTAGTAATAAACCACATACCGTCATAATTAATGCTTTTGTTACCGATTTTCCTGCTAATCCGCTAACTGCTCCTAATCCTAGAAGCATTAAGGAGAAGTACTCTGCAGGACCAAATTTTAGCGCCACATTGGATAAGGGCTTTGCTAATGCAATCAAGGCAATTAATGTCACGATCCCTGCTACAAACGATCCAATGGCCGCAATGGAAAGTGCACTTCCTGCTCTCCCCTTCTTTGCCATTTGATACCCGTCTAATGTGGTCACAACAGAGGAGGATTCCCCTGGTGTATTTAATAGAATCGAAGTGGTGGATCCCCCATACATCGCTCCATAGTAAACGCCTGCTAATAGAATGATTGCACTAGTAGCCGCTTGTTCAGGTGGAAGTCCACCTGTAATCGAGGCCGTTACCGGAATAAGAAGTGCCACACCACTCATGGGACCGATACCAGGCAAGACGCCAACAGCTGTCCCAATTAACACCCCAACAAAGGCAAAAATGATATTATACCAAATAAGTGCAGTTCCAAAGCCCTGAAATAAAAAATCAATAGTACTCATACATGTTTCCTCCTTTCTTTAGGTGCTGCGATTAAAACCATATCGGCCAGCCTGGAAGTGTTCCCTTTAATACTTCAACAAATATATAGTAGACAATTCCGGAAAATAAAGCAGATATTATGAGGGAATTCACCCACTTCGACCTTTCCATTGTTTGAAAGCAAACAAATAAAAATACAAAAGTTGTTATCACATAGCCTACTGATTCTAGTGCTAAGATATAAATCAATGTAGCAACAAAAATGATTAAAAATGGCTTATATTCCAATTTCTCTTTTTCCTTATGGTGCGCTTTTGTCATGAGCGTTTCATAAAACAACCGAATACTTAATAAAACTAGGATGATTCCAAGAATAAATGGAAAGATATCGGGACCTACTACACTCCCATAAGAGGAGGTTGCAAGCTGCTTGCTTCCAACGATAAAAAGCACTCCTACTGCTAAAAATAATATTGATGCTACACGATCGAATTTGATATCCATTTGTACTCCCCCTTTCTATTTAAAAGGGGAAGGAGAGAATACACTCCTTCCCACTCCCTAACTTTTACTTTTGCATGCCTAAGGCAGATAATAACTGCTGAACTTGTTGATCTTGATCTTCTAAAAACTTTTTGAAATCTGCACTGTTTTTGTACTGTAATTCCCAACCTTGTGTTTCTACTTCCTTCTTCCACTCCGGTGACTGTACCAGCTTATCGATGGTTTTTTCCCAATAAGTTTTTGCTTCCTTAGACATCTTTTCAGGACCGAACACTCCGCGCCAAATCGTAAATTCTGCGTCAACTCCTTGTTCCTTTGCGGTCGGAACATCTTTAAAATCACCGGATAATCGTTCTGAAGAAGTGACAGCTAAAACGCGAATTTTTCCAGCCTTTAAAAATTCCTTCACACTAGAAGCGTCTGTTCCGATGACATCGGCATTTCCACCAAGCAGAGCAGTAATGGCTTCCCCACCGCCATCATAGGAAACATATTTAATTTTTGTAGGGTCCACCCCATATTTGTATGCTGGAAGAATGGAAATCAAATGGTCCATCGAACCTGGTGCGGAACCACCTGCAAATGTTAGTTTAGTAGGATCTTTCTTCACATCATCCAATACAGACTTAAGGTCCTTATATTTTGAATCAGCTTTTACAACAATGGCTCCAAAATCCTTGGTTAACTGTGCTAATGGAGTAGTGTTTTTGTAGCCATAAGGACTGTTTCCTTCTTTTTTAAGATTGTTAATAATAATTGGCGGTGAACTAACAAAGAGCATATCGTTGTTTGCCGCATGTTGGGTTGCGTATTCCGCCATAAATACTGCGCCGCCGCCACCTGGTTTATTCTCTACTGTCATTGGCTGGTTCACCAGCTTTGTCTCGCTTAGTACTTTTGTAAATGAACGTGCTGTTAAATCCCAGCCACCCCCTGCACCAGATGGCGCAACAACGGTAATAGACTTGGTAGGATAGCCTGTACTTTCTTCCTTTTTACCAGAGCTTGCTGTTTCTTTACTGCTGCTACATGCACCAAGACTTAATGCTAAAGCACCTGCACACATAACTGCTGAAATTCTTTTAAAAGAAAACATTTTACTTCCCCCTTTTGTAAACGTTTTCTTAATTTTACAAAATCTTTTCAAATTGCATAGATTATGCACTTAAACAACATTAAAAACTTATAAATCATTTTGTTCATTTTGTTCACGTGAAGAAATTTGGAGATTTTTGCTGAAAAATAATAGTGGACTAATTTTTTTAGCCTGTTATAATCCATATAGAATACATTATTACATTTAAAGGTGGGCACTATGGGGAACACATGTAGGTATGTTGTCAACGCACTTGGAAAAGGTGGGGAAACATATTATACGCGCTGTAAAGATAAGCAAGAATTAAAGAATTGGATTTCAACGAATCGTGATAAACTAATCATGGACGAATTAAAAATCACTGATAAAAACCAAAATCTATTTACCAAATGGTTAGGTATGAAAAAATTATTTTAAAAACGAGACGCCATCCTTTTTAGGATGGCGTCTTTTAATTGCTATTTTAATAGAATACTATTAGGTGTCAGACACCATTTGTGGACATTTGTACTCCTGTTGCGGACACATTACGATGCCTTAAGACTTACGAATTTCTTTTTCTGGATGTGGATGAGTCGGAGGGATAAAGCAATTCCGGCTGCAAGTAATCCCACGGTTAATCCAATCCAATAGCCCCTTGCTTCTAAGGTTGTATAATGAGCCAACATAAATCCAACTGGGAGGCAAATTAGCCAATAGGCGATTAATGTCATAATAAACGCAAGGTTGACATCTTTATACCCTCTTAATGCCGCTTGTGCAGTGGCCTGTATCGCATCGGATATTTGGAAAAACAATGCAAAAATCAAGAAGTTAGCAGTTAAATTAATTACTGCTGCTTCATTCGAATAAAAACCAGCCACCTGATAACGGAAAAGAACGACTAATAATCCTGTAAAGAGCGCAATACAAATGGCCAGTGAAACACCCAGCCAACTGTATTGTTTCGCATCTTTATAACGCCGTGCACCGACTTCGAATCCGACAAGAACAGTCAGTGCTGTTGAAATACTAATAGGAATCATATACAAAAAGGAAACAATATTTAATGCCGATTGATATGCAGCAATGGTAGTGACATTAAATTTACTTAGTAGAATCGTAACTACAGCAAACATACTTGTCTCGAAAAACGTAGAAAGGCCCATTGGTACACCGATTTTTAAAATCTCCTTACATTCTTCCCATGAGAATTCCTTCTTTTTCCCAAAGACCGGGTAGGATGAGAATGGATCCTGTGTTTTCACAATGAAGATTGTCATCGCCATAATGAGCCAATACGTAATGGATGTCGCATACCCTGCCCCAGCACCACCTAGCTCTGGAAAGCCAAAATGACCGAAAATAAACGCGTAGTTTAAGAAGAAATTCAGTGGTAATGAAGCAAGCATAATCACCATAACCACACGAGTTTTTCCCAGAGCGTAAATAAAGGACCGCAGTACGTTAAAAATAAAAAGTGGTACAATTCCATAACTAAGGCCAACTAAGTAATTAGAGGCTGTTTCTTGAACCGCTACTGGCAGTTTCATTTTGTCTAAAATGGGATCTAATAAAATGGATCCTACGGAAATAACTACAATAGCAATAAGAATTGAAAGGTACATTCCATGCTTAACAACAGACGAAACTTCATTACTTCTTTTTTCACCGAATCGTTGTGCAGCGATTGGTGAAACCGCAAGCAGGATCCCGCTTATCCCCATAAAAATAGGGCTCCAAACCGAGGAACCAATCGCCACCCCTGCTAAGTCTGAGGAATGGTATTTTCCTGACATAATCGTATTGAAAAATACCATTGAAAACATGCCAAGCTGCGTAATTAATATTGGAATTAATAAAACGATGATTTGTTTTGTCTTTTCCTTAATTGTAAAGGTCTGTTTCATAATTGTGTTCTCCTTGACTAATAAAAATCCGAAACTTAATTATACTCTATTTTGATCTATTTTCCTCTTATAAAAACTCCTTCCTGTCATATTTTACAAGGTTAATATTCATCTGTCTCTCCTCTAGTCTTGTGTAGGCTGTCATATATTTTTTTAGGCTGTGATGTGCATCACCTTGTCTTTCGCTTGCTTTTTCTAAAATAGATTTCAAAGGGAGATGGTAATGATGGAAAATCAACTAAACGATTTATCTATTTTGACGAGTTACCGCAATCGGCAGGTCATTCTCAACTATTATCAGGATGAGGATTTTTTATGGAGAAGAGATGGATTTCACTTTGAATCTATTCAATTAGAAAATGAACAGCTCATGTTTTCTAAGCCGGATGGTGACAACGTGTTTACTATCTCCTTGAAAAAATATGGGAGAGCTATTCGCGATACGCAGTTTCCGAATTATTTTATTTTGCTTTGTTGCGGAGAGCGCTTAGGGATCTATTTTCCATAAAATATCACTATATAAAAAAGACGCTCCCAATGAGGGCGTCTTTTATTAGGTTCTACTAATGTCGTCGCATATTCTGCAGACTTTGACCTATTTTCCATCCACTCTGTCTGACGTTTCCTCTTCTTTGGACTATCTTGACTTGTTTTCCATCGACTCTGTCAGAAGTCTCCTCTTCTTCGGACTATCTTGACCTGTTTTCCAGCAACTCTGTCAGAAGTTTCTCCTTCTTCTGACAGTCTTGACCTGTTTTCTAGCAACTCTGTCAGAAGTATCTCCTTCTTCTGACAGTCTTGACCTGTTTTCCATCGACTCTGTCAGAAGTCTCCTCTTCTTCGGACTATCTTGACCTGTTTTCCAGCAACTCTGTCAGAAGTCTCCTCTTTTTTGGACTATCTTGACCTGTTTTCCATCGACTCTGTCAGAAGTCTCTTCCTCTTCGGACTATCTTGACCTGTTTTCCAGCAACTCTGTCAGAAGTTTCCTCTTCTTTGGACAGTCTTGACCTGTTTTCCATCGACTCTGTCAGAAGTTTCTCCTTCTTCTGACAGTCTTGACCTGTTTTCCATCGACTCTGTCAGAAGTCTCCTCTTTTTCCGACTATCTTGACCTGTTTTCCAGCAACTCTGTCAGAAGTTTCTCCTTCTTCTGACAGTCTTGATCTGTTTTCTAGCAATTCTGTCAGAAGTTTCCTCTTCTTCGGACTATCTTGACTTGTTTTCCATCGACTCTGTCAGAAGTCTCCTCTTCATGGAACAGACACTACCTGAATTGTTCTAAACCTGTCAAATTTTTAGGACCAAATAATTAAAGCTCATCATTGAATTGAAAAAGCCTATTCCTATAAATACCGCTGTTAGCTCTTTACAATTTTTGAAGGATTATTCACTTTGTACAACACAGGTACATCAACCAAAAATTCTTCCTCTACCTCTTTCCCCTTGGCTAACTTCTTAGCTGCTACCTTGCCGTCAAATTCTAGTTGATCTCCAACAGCCAGTTCAAACTTTTTAAGTGTCTTACTATGACTGCACCATGCAAATCCTATTTCTAATGGATTGTCCTGGACAATTGTCACATTTTCTAAGACAACTACTTCATCGTTTTCTTCATTAAATGGATTATAGGTTAGAGCAAACTGCTTAACCGTTGCCGTAAAATGTACTTTTTCAGTTGGAAGCTCGAGTTTTGGTGCCTTTTCTTTTTTGGGCTTTGCTTCTTTTATTTTTGCTGGTTTTGGTGTTGCCTCTTTTTTGGGCATTTCTTCAGCAGCTACAGTTTTTCCGTTGGAAGCAATAGCTTCAACCTGGTTATCTTGCGCTTCTGCAGACATCTCATTCTCCTCAAGCGTCAACAGACTTTCTTTCCCAAAGCTTGATTGCTGCATTTCCTTTAAATAGGCTGGGTGAATACAGCTCAACTGACCATCATTAAATTCAATAACAATCGTATTTAAGTCTTCTGAACTCCCATATGTTTCGTATCCCTTAATTGTAACGTGACGTTGATAATTGCGGTCTTTGTACCAAAATTCCTTTTTTGCTTCCTTTGCTGAGGATAACCCCCATTCTTTAAGCTTTTCCTTATAATGATCGTCATCCCTAAAGGTTTCGAACTCTCCTTTTGGCGGAATATATTGTGTCATCATAGATTCGACCACCATTTCCTCACTTCCTTCCACTTATGTATGTAAGTAAATTATATCATTTCATTAGAAAAACAAGAATTGCCATGAGGAGGACTATTCTATATGTATAAAAAAAAGACTCTCCAAGAGAGTCTTTTTTCATTTATATAAAGCTACAATTAAGCTTTACGAACGTTAGAAGCTTGTGGTCCACGTTGACCTTGCTCAACGTCAAATGTTACTGATTGACCTTCGTCAAGAGATTTGAAGCCTTCGCCTTGGATAGCTGAGAAGTGTACGAATACATCGTCTCCACCTTCGCGCTCGATGAATCCAAAACCTTTTTCTGCATTAAACCATTTAACTTTACCTTGTTCCATTTGTGTATCCTCCTGCTGTGTGCTATGCACACATTATGGTACTATCCTTGCTCAAATCTTCAAGACAGAAAGCACTATCACTTAACGCTCTTGCCGATCCACAAAAATAATTCTTCTTAAATATAACAGAAAGAATCGGATAAAGCAAATGAATAAATAAATTTTCATTATGAAAAACTTTTTTGCCAAAAAAAATTATTTAAAAATATTAAACTAATTTATATCTATAAATCAATTTTCGATTGTATAATTACATGGTGAATTTAATTATGAAACGGTGAACAAATATGCGCACATATAATGAAAAAATTAGTATTTATCATGGGATGGTTTCAACCATTGCTGTGAACATGGCTGGTAACTTCTTTCCTATTTTTGCTATTTCTATTCTTGGTGCTACTAATTATCAGGTAGGGTTAATTAGCTCACTCCCTCCACTTGTAGCACTTCTCACAACCATTCCAGCAGCAATCGTATTAAATAGGCTGGAGCAACAGAAGAAAACGGTAGCGTTGTCCGTTTTCTGGGCAAGGATCATGTTTTTATTATTAATAGGCGTGGTTTTCGTTTCTTCTAACTATCAAGCATGGGCATTTTTAATCATTGTTGCCTTTATGAATGTGCCTGGGACCATTTCAAACATTGGTTGGCAAACGTTAATAAGCGGGATGATTAGTGAAGAACGACGTGGCTTATTTTTCAGTGACCGAAATCGTCTTCTTACTATTGTAGGAATGGTTACCACCCTGATTATAGGAATCGTGATGAAAAAGCAAACAGATAACGCATTCGCGTACCAATGTCTATTCTTCATAGCTTTTGCTTTTGGATTGCTAGAAGTGTTTTTTTTACTAAAGCATAAAGAAAAGGTGGAGGCAAAGACAAATAAAAAGCAGAATTCAATCATGGACTGGTCGATCTTTAAGGATCATGGGTACAAATGGTTTTTGGTATCTGCTTTGTGTTTTAATTTCACCTGGCAATTGGTGTGGGGATTATTTAATATCTATAATGTCAAATATGCGCACGCTACGATACTTTGGATAAGCATCTTTTCTGTCGCCAATCAATTGGTCCAAATCTTTTCTTTTCCATTATGGAAAAAATGGGCCGAACAAAAATCTAATACACTGATGCTCGTATGGGTAGCTGTCGGCATGGCTACGGCACCCATACTAAATGTTTTGTCAACGAACCTGTACTATTTAACGTTTGTTGCCATGACATCTGGTTTTTTTGTTTCAGGTACGATGCTCCTTTTGTTCAATCTTTTATTGGAGCAGTCTCCTAAGGAAAAAAGGACGTATTGCATTACCACGTATAATGTCCTTTTATCGTTCGTTGCCTTTATCGCCCCACAAGTAGGTATATGGTTACTAGAAACAACGGGAATGCAGAGATCGATGGAAATCAGCACCGTACTCCGGATGGTCAGCGCCTTCGTATTCCTGCTAATGTACATCAAATTTATGAAAAACCAAAAACCTGCACTTCTAAAAGCTAAATAACGTTCTAAAGAGGCTGTCTCTATCGTAAAGAGGTCAGCCTCTTTTTATTGAGTGTCATTTGTGGTGAAGTAAATACATATTTTTTAAAAGGAAGTGATATGGCGGGAGTATGAACAGGAGGCAATTATGATTATTATTAATCAGCAACGGGTAATGCCAAAGGATTTATTTCCTCATATTTCAAATAAAGAACAAAGAATAATCATCGATTATATGGAAAAATATCGTGGAAATTATGAGTATTTTACATTAGATCAATTAAAATTCGAGCTGATGTTTCGAATGAATACGATGAATGCAGCTCGACAGTTGCAAGAAAGTGGTGCGAAGTTTACTACCTTTCAATATGCCTTTTGCAATAAACAATATTGGAACCGTTTAAGTAATGGGGGCTTCCTCATCAAACCCCGCATCAGGCCCTCAGTCGCTATTCTTGATATTCTTAAAAATGGTACTCTCTATGCCTTTGAATGTTCCACAGCGGTGGCGATTGCTTTGTACATTGCCACCCTTTATTCCATAGGAAGTTCTCGATTTGATCTTCTGTTTCAAAACCTTTACTTAATGGATTGGCAGTTCGATGAGGATATGCAAATGTATCAAAAGATAGGAGATGACTATTTACCAGGTGATGTCCTTCATTTCAACAATCCCGATTTTAACCCGGCAGAGCCGCATTGGCGGGCCGAAAATGTGATTTATTTTGGAAAGGACCTTTACTGGGGACATGGTATTGGAATTAAAAATGCAAGCACAATCATTAACTTCCTTAACGATAAAAGAAAGCAAAAATCCCAACAATCCGCATACCTAATGAGACTAATCACCCGACTCTATTACCAATCGTTTCGGTAGTAGTAATGGTGTTGTAATGGTGTCAGGCACCACCTGTGGACACTTTCCACCTCAGGAGGACACAATATTTTATATACAAAAACAAAGCACCTTCGTTAGATGCTTTGTTTTTGTGCTTCCCTTCCCATTATAAGTTCTTAAACGCATCCCCAGCTTTTACTTCTTTCTTAATAACCTTATTGTCTTTTAGCCATTCTGCCACCTTGTTCCATGTGTCTGGATCTTGATAGCCAAATGATCGATCTTTTGCGTCCATAAGCGGTAAGAGCATTTCTAAGCTTTTCGTTTCAATATCCTTTTCAAGTGGAGAGGATTTGTCTTCATGCTTTAATAAAATGGATAATCCTTCCTTCGGATGCTCTTGAACAAATTTCTGTCCTTTACCAATAGCTGTCATAAACTTCTTAAACACCTCTGGTTTTGCCTTTAAGCCCTTTTCACTTGCAACCAATACTAGTTCATAATAATCCGGCACACCAAAATCAGCTGGATTTAACGTGCGCATCGGATGTCCCTCTTTTTCTAGCAACAATTTTTCATGGTTAATATAACCGCCAATTAATGCATCTGTTTTCTTTGTCGCCATAGCCGGAATTAAATCCCAACCTACATCAACCATTTTCACCTTCTTCTCATTGCCGCCATCATATTTTACCATTGATTGTACAATCGCTTCGTCAAGTGGAATGGATGGATAACCAATCGTTTTACCTACTAAATCCTTAGGTGACTGAACCGGACCATCGGCAGGAAACATTAATTGATTTAGCGGATGACGGACAATCGCACCAAACGATTGAATAGGAATATCTTCACCACGAGCTACAAGAACTTGTGGCTGGTAGCTAAGTGCCATATCGATTTGATCTGCTGCAACCATTTTAAGCGGGTCATTGGTATCTGCCGGCATCTGAATATCTACATCCAACCCTTGCTCTTTAAAGTAACCCTTTTCCTCTGCAGTATATAAAAATGAGTGTACAGCGTTCGGATACCAATCAAGCATTAAGCTGACTTTCTCGAGCTTCTTTTTCCCGCCAGATGCTGACGTATCCGAAGATTTCTCATTGGTCTTCCCACAGGCACTTAACATCATTAACAACAAACTTATTATGATTAAAAAGCTTTTCTTCATTATTATTTACCTCTCTTAGCTGCGAAATTTATTATTCAAGACTTGCCGTTCGATTAAACTTATTACTAAAAACAGGACAATCCCTAGTAAGGATAATAGAAATATAGCGGCAAACACCGCATCTGCCTGCAAATTACCTGACATTCGCCGACTAAAGTATCCGAGACCTTCACTGGCACCAAGCCATTCTCCAATCGTAGCCCCAACGACACAATAAACAACAGACAGCTTCAATCCTGATAAAAAGGCTGGCAAGGCCATTGGTACCTGTACTTTTTGAAAAATCGTCCAGCGATTCGCTCCCATAGTTAAAAGTAATTCACGGTACTCATTTCCACCCGTTTTCAGCCCGTCATATGTACTCACAACGATGGGGAAAAAGGCTGTTAAAATCGTGACAGCAATCTTGCTCCAAATTGAATAACCAAACCACATGATAAAAATCGGAGAAATGGCTATCAGCGGGATTGTTTGTGAAATGATTAGGAACGGGTAAAGGATTTTCTCCAATGGTCGGGAAAAATGCATACCTACCCCTAGCAGCACACCACCACTTACTGAAATGACAAAACCGATTAGGATCTCTTTCAACGTAGCCGGCAGATGCTCACCCAACAAAAGTTCCCTATTTTCAACTAACGATTTCCAAATGGCTGATGGAGTGGGCAAGATAAAAGCGGGAATCACCCCTTGCCTAACTACCCATTCCCATAGGCTGACAAGCAGGAGCACTACCAACAAAAACAACCCATACTCCCCTGACCATTTTTTCACTCTAGTTTTCATCTTGAATCAGCCACTCCAATTCTTTTCTCTTCCATATAAAACCTGCTTCATAAATCAGATCTGCACTTCGTGGTCTAGGAAGGTTCACTTGGACTTCCTGTACGCGATAATCATTCTTTAATAAATAAATACGATCACTTAGTAGGAGGGCTTCCTCTAGATCATGGGTGATGAACAATACCGTTTTTTGTAATTCCCCCCACAGCCCTAATAACCAGGTATGCATATTCCTTTTCGTCAAGGAATCCAGTGCTCCAAACGGTTCATCTAGTAATAAAAGATCTTTGCCTGTCATAAGAGTTCTTAAAAAAGCAACTCGCTGTCTCATTCCCCCAGACAGTTCATTTGGATAGGAATTTTCATAGGTAGCGAGCCCCAATCGGTCCAACCATTCTCGAACCTCAGGCAGTTTGCTTCGCTTATTGATCTTTGCTACCTCTAGTGGAAGCATTACATTTTCTACCACTGTTCTCCACGGTAATAGTAGATCCTTTTGTGGCATGTAACCAACAGCCCCTGATCTCGTCCTGGCATGATGACCGTTAATGAGGATATCCCCTTGGTCCGGTTCTAGTAATCCAGTAATCAACTTAAATAGTGTACTTTTGCCAGAGCCGCTTGCACCGATTACGGAAACAAATTCTCCCTGACAAATGTCCATCGAAATCTGTTTGAAAATCGGCTTCTCTTTATCAAAAGAATAGGATAAATCATTAATTGATAAGATTGATGAATTAGACAGGCCACTCGCCCCCATGGTAAACCATATCCCAGAACATATATTCAAATCGAGAAGTGGTTAAGAAATGTTCTTCTAGGATAGCTAACTCTCTTTCTGGTTTTCCTTCTGCTAAAGTATCTAGTAAGTTGATTAACCACTCTGCCAATGCACCAAACTCATCCGAGGAGTACATTTTCACCCATTCACCATATAGATAGTGACTGCTAGCACCTTGATATTGTTTAGCTAACATCTTACCAATCTCCCAATAGCTCCACATGCATGGTAATAATGAAGAAATCAATTCTTCTAGGGACCCATTTTGAGCTACATTCAGCATATAACGGGTGTAGGCTAAATTAATGGGACTTGGTTTGGTCTCTTCTAACTGCTGGTTGTTAATCCCAAACCGAGCGGCATATTCGCGGTGCAGATCCATCTCGCCATGTAAGGTTTCATGTAAGAGCTTGGCAAAGGCTGCCATGGTTTCGATATCTTTTGCTTTCACTGCTCCTAAAGCAAACAGCTTAGAATAATCAATTAAGAACACATAATCCTGTTTCATGTAACGAATAAATGATTCCATAGGAAGGTCCCCTTTCCCCATTCCGACAACAAAAGGATGCTCATGTGTTTTCTCCCAAATATCACTTACTTTCTGAAAAAGCCTCTCAGAAAATTTCATGTTACCCCTCCTTCTTGGTGTTACACCACTCTGCGATAAACAAGGCTATGATTTTTGTAAAATCTAACAACTGACAAATTTCTAGCTTCTCATTCACTGCATGAGCATCTTCCAATTTACCCGGTCCGAAAATGGCCGTTGGAATTCCTGCCCGCCCGAGCCATCCTGCATCGGTTACGGTAGTTGACATACCAACATTCGGCATATCCATTTTCATTTTTTCATAGGAAGCAGTTAAAGCCTTTGTTCCAAGGTGATCTCTGTCCAATTCTAATGAAGGAAAAATCTCACCTCGGTCCTCAATCATGGACTTTCCTCCCCAAACAAAGGTTGGAGGATTCTCTCGAAGCCACGGATCAGCAGCTGCTACAGCGCCGATGTGTTGTTCGATTTCCTTTATCACTTCTTCAAAGTCCTCATTAGGATAAAAGTGGACCGTTATCCATAATGCACATTGATCTGCCACGAAAGCGGCATGCCTGCCTCCTTCGATCACAGCGGGATTAATCGTATTCGTACCAGGCGGAAAACCTTCATAACTTTTCGTTATTGCCCAATGCCGCTCCAGCTCCTGAAGCCCTGTAATAATCTTCATCATCTTTTCAATGGCGCTAGCACCTTTTACGCCACCACCTGCATGAATCATTTTTCGCCGGAGTCCGTCATGATAGGTCTCTTTGCTTTGAATCGTAATCCAACCTGTGATCACTCCGCCTTGGCCTTGAATATGTAAATCACTAGTATCGACCACTACGGCATAATCAGCAGTATACCCTCTCTCAACACATGCTTGTGTCCCTGCTTCTCCCACTTCTTCTCCAATTACGGATTGAAAATGAAGATCACCGCTTAGGGATATACCCATCTCTTTTAAAAGCTTGATAGCAAAAAGGGATGCTGCCATTCCACCTTTCATGTCTGCCACGCCACGTCCATAAACATATGAATCTATTATCCTTGTGCTAAAAGGTGATGAAACCCACTCCCTGTCATCTCCCACTTCAGCCACGTCCACATGCCCATTTATAATTAAACTATTAAACTGCCCAGAGGATTCACCCTTTAAAATTCCCACCACATTTGGGTCACCTGCGTATACATCCCATTGATCCGTTTGAAAGTCCAGGCCATCTAGATAATCTTTAATAAATCCCTGTATTTCATTTGTATTTCGGGCAGGTGGGCTTACTGTTGGGAAAGCCACCAGCGTGGAGAGCAATTCAAGAAGTTCCTCTTTTCTTGATTCCACCTCGACTGCAATTTTCTCGGCTAATTCGTTCCACATTTTCTGTACCACCTTATACTTTTGCTTGCGTTCCCTCTAGTTTCACAACTTTTTTCTTTAAAAATAAAGTTAAAATAATAAACCCAATTAATGCACCAGCGAACGAGCTAAAAATAAATAAAGGAATGAAGCCAAATAATGTTGCTTTTTGTCCAAGGAATAGTGTTGCGATTGGATAACAAAGCATAGCACCAAGGATTCCCGTCCCGATCACTTCTCCAAAAAATGCAAGATAGATTTTCCTTGTTTTCAAGAATAATAGGGAGGCGAGCAATGCACCGACCATACTTCCTGGGAAAGCAAACGGTGATCCCGTACCGATCAAGTTTCTAATAAGGGAGACACAGAACGCTTGAGCCACAGCATAATATGGCCCTAAAAGAACTGCTGACAATACATTCATGAAATGTTGAACAGGAAAAACCTTTGTAAAGCCAACGGGAATATAAAAAAGATTACTGGACAAAGTTCCGATTGCAATCATCATGGCGGTTAAAGTAAGTTTGTGTGTTTTTCTCATTCTTCTATCACTCCTGACCCAATATGGCACAAATATTTCTTCCTAGTGCTTGCACAGCCTCTAGCGGTGACTCTGCATGACTAATTGCCGTAATCACAGAAACACCATCTGCACCTGCTGCCACTACCGATTGTGCATTTTCAATCGTAATGCCACCGATTCCAACAATCGGGATGTTAAAGCCATCCTTCCGCAACGCTTCAATTAAAATCGTTCCTCGAGATGGTTTGGCATCGGCTTTCGTGGTGGTTGGAAAAACTGGACCAAATCCCGAAATAATCCGCACCGTCCCTTAGGGCTGCTAAAGCTTCCTCTTTTGAATGAACAGATACACCAAGGATTTTGTCGCCAATCTTACCCCTGACTGATTTGACCGTTTCATCTTCTTGACCAATATGGACACCATCTGCATTTAATTCTAGGGCAAGTTCAATATCATCATTCACGATAAAAGGGATATGATTTGCCTTACACATTCTTTGAAGTTCCTTCGCGAGTGAATATTTTTCCGCACCCGTCAACGCACCTTCCCCCTTTTCACGGAATTGAAAAATAGTTATCCCCCCAGCAATAGCTTCCTTTAATACCTCAACAGGATCCTTCAAGCAGTTATTACTGCCCATGATAAAATAGACCCTTAAGGCTTCCCTTAACGTTGTCATGAAGGTGCCACCTCTTTTCCATTTCTTTTTTTTCTATAGGCCCAATGATTGGTTGGTCCATGCCCCTGGCCAATCTCTAAATCTTCCTCAATCGCCGCCTGAATAAAATCCTTAGCAGTTAAAACTGCCTCATACACGCTAGCACCTTTTGCCAGCTCTGCAGTTAATGCAGCTGAGAAGGTGCACCCTGTTCCATGCGTATTTTTAGTAATGATACGTTTGCTAGAAAAAGTGTAGAATTCTTTGCCATCGAATAATAAATCAATTGCCTCGGATTCATTCTCGTCATGACCACCTTTAATAACAATATTCTTGACTCCGAATGCATGTAATTTCCTCGCGGCTTCCTTTTTATCCTCAATTGACTGGATCGTCATTCCAGTTAATACTTCCGCTTCGGGAATGTTCGGTGTGATGACCATGGCTAGAGGCAGTAAATAGGTTTTCATCGCTGAAATAGCTTCTTGTAACAGTAAGGAAGCTCCGCCTTTAGCAATCATCACCGGGTCAACAACAACATTTTCCCAGTTAAAAACTTTAATTTGTTCAGACACGGCTTCAATAATTTCAGCATTAAACAGCATTCCTGTTTTTAATGCATCCGTTCCAATATCCTCACCAATCGCTTGAATCTGTTTGATCACAGCCTCTACAGACATGGGATACACTCCGTGGACCCCCAATGTATTTTGAGCGGTAACTGCCGTTAATGCCGACATGCCAAATACCTGAAGTTCCTGAAACGTCTTTAAGTCTGCTTGAATTCCAGCTCCACCACCACTATCTGAACCAGCAATTGTTAGTGCTTTTTTCATAAAAATCCCCCCATTTTACTCACTGATTTTTTCAAATAATGCAAATTGCTCTATATCTCTAGAAGAAGTCAATGATAACTGGTTTAAAAATTCAAATTGGAAGCTACCAGGTCCAAATTTATCTGTTTTTTCTGCTGCCTTCTCTGCAGCAATTCCATAGAAGGATAAAGCTGCTACTGCTGCCTTTATTAAATCTTTTTCCACACCAGCAAAGGCACCTATTACCGAGGTTAATAGACAACCCGTCCCCGTAACTTTTGTTAATATTGGATGTCCATTTTTAACAACATAGATTGTTTCTCCATCAGTCACGATATCCTCTTTCCCCGTGATGACTACGACAGTTTTCATTTTTCGTGCAGCTGAGATGGCTACTTCAACAATATTGCCATTTGCGTCACCTGCATCTACACCTTTAATTTCCCAGTTTTCGCCGACAACATTAGCAATTTCAGCCGCATTTCCTCGAATAACTGATACATTTACTTCCTTCATAATCTTTTGTGCAGTTTCCGTACGGTAACGTGTTGCTCCAGCTCCTACAGGATCAAAAATGACTGGTACTCCGGTTTCATTTGCAGCTTTTCCAGCAATAATCATAGACTCGACTGTCTGCGAATTTAAGGTACCAATATTCAACACTAGCGAACTAGCAATCTTAGCCATATCGGCTACTTCTTCTTCTGCATAGGCCATGACTGGTGATGCACCAAGGGCAAGCAGGCCATTTGCTGTAAAGTTTGTAACGACGACATTTGTTATATTATGTACAAGTGGTCTTCCCTCTCTTACCTTTTCCAATGTTTCAAACAAGCTGTTTTTTTTCACAACAATCTCCCCTTTTTTAAAAAATGGCTCTGTTAAAATTGTCTGTTGATTTCCGCTCCAGGCACGAGCGGTTCGTGGGTGTTTCGGCGAGCCTCCTCGACGCAAGCGTCTGCGAGGTCTCCCCTGAACCATACTCCCACAGGAGTCTTCGTGCCTTCCGCTCCAATCAACAGGATGTATAAATCAACATTGTTCTTTAACACAGCTTAAAAATAAAAAAACCAGATCCATATATTGGACCTGGTTAGTTAGAAAGAGTAATAAAAAATACTATTCACTCGACTACTTTCCTACGCTGGTATTACCCAGATCAGGTCCGAAGGGTTAAAAACGTTGCCGTTTTCTCTCAGCCCGCTGATCAGGGCACCCCTAGTAGATACTTCTTTATGAAATTACCTAAATAGTACTGCTAAAAATTTCAGATGTAAAGTAAATAATTTTATAAGATTTGTCATTCAGTCCATTTACCTTTCTAAATCGGTGTTTCCTTTTGCTAAATCCATCAGCTCTTTTAATTCATTAGTAAAGCCTTTTACTGCTCTGCCATCGAAAACAGTTACCGGCACACCTAAGAAACCGTACATCTCTACTTCTTTTTGAAATTCTGGGTTTGTGGCTACGTTTCTTGCCTCAAAAGCGATTCCTTCCTCTGTTAAAACCTGTTTTACCATTGTACATTCAATACAGTCGTTCGTTGTATAGACAATTACGGACTTATTCATTGGCATAATTCTCCTCTAACTGATATTGCGACAAATTTCATCTAGTTTCCTCTTCCATCGATTATATAACAGTTAACGGTATAGGTTGAAGACCTCTGTTTCAGGAAATATTGCTCGGGAAAGCGCACGAACAGACAATTCTCGCGTTTACATGTCGGAAAGTGAAAGCGATATTCTTCATTTACGAGGGCTGGACTGCCTTTTTTTCTACTTTCATGATATTCGTTGATGCTTGTCTGTGAAAATTTCATATGATATCTCTTGTAAGGCCCTTATTCATGAATGGGCTCGGGATTCAAACTTTAAAAAAGGTGGGTAGAATAATGAGCAAAAAAAATAAGAAGATTCAAGAAGATCAAGTTGAAAATACATTTGATATAGACTCCATTTTACAGTCGGTAAACAACTTGCTGAAAGAAGAGCTATTAAAGGCTTTGGGAAATTCCTCAGAAAATGCATCTTCTAACACAGTAGAAAAAGAGCAATCAGATGCACAAGATACTAAACAACAACAAGAGCTTGTTGTCGAGGAACAAGTACAACAAATTGAAGACAGCAGTCCTCCTGAGAATGACCTTCGCTCCAAAATTGGCAATCACTTATTAGCGATTGAAACCGACATAGCAGCCTATATTTCAAGCTTTGAAGATGAGATTCGAGCAGAACTTGCAGGTTTAAAGGAACAAAATACAACCCTATTAAAACAAGTCTCAGATTTCGAGAAGAAGAATAAGGATAAAGACAAGGAAAAGGACAAAAAGAAAAAGAAAGAAAAGTAAACTCTAAATAAAAAAACCTTGAACTCTCAAGGTTTTTTTACTTTGTTTAAGAATTTACATACTATTATCATGTAAAGGGAGATAAATTTTTTTCAAAAATCTCTCCATGAGGTGTGGAAGAACACTTTTACGCCTCGTCACTAGGGCACTGACCATGGCTTTTTTCTCTTCTTTACTTACCATCCAATCTTCTGGAATCATTGAGATGATTTCCTCAATTAAAAATATAGGGATGGTCTGGATTAGTTCCAAATAATCCGTAAAACTATTTTCCGATTCAATAAATTTTGCCATAATCTGATGTGTAGCGCTCTTCAATAACTGCTCTGACATGTCCTCTAAATCACTGGCAATCCAGTTGTATGCACCGAAAATCTCAGCATGATCAATAATCCATAATTGGTATTGTCCTGGATCTTCCTCACATAAGACTATATTTTTACGCGTACGATCGCGATTGCAAAGCCAGTAATCTAGCAAGATGGCACCTGCTAATGACTGGTGATTACTAATACTAGAAATATTTGGCGTTTGATGACCGTCCATACAATCAGGAACATATAAAGAAGCGAATTGGTATTGGGTATGGTGCATGACTTTCAGTTCAGGAACTTGCGCAATAAACTCTGGTGGTATCGCTACTAACCGGGCAAATGGAATCGGCAGACCGAGATATCGTGCTAAACAATACCCCACCCATTCATTTGGTAAAGTTCTCTCAAACCCAGGCTGAAAGAACTTTACCACATAGTCATGTCCATCACTAAAACTTATTAAGTGAGCATTAGACTTTCCTTCTAATGTTTTTCGATAGGCAATAGGAGTAATCATCTCATCTCCCCCTCCCCATTTACCTCTCCGCCCTTTTGGACAATTTTCTTTAATAAATTCACATATGCATCTGCAACTGTTTGGATGGAAAAATGTTGTTGAACTCTATTAATTGCAGCCTGAGACATCTGTTGAAAGCGTATTGGATCATCAATAATTCCATATATTTGATTGACGGCATCTTCGACATTTTGTCCACGAAATAGTAAGCCTGTCTCCCCCTCAACCACTAATTCTGTTACTGGCATCATTCTAGATGCCACAACAGGTACACCACAGGTCATTGATTCAATGAAGGTATTTCCAAAGGATTCTGATTTAGTGGTTGCAAGAGTACATCCACCAGATTGACGAATCTTTGCATAGACATGAGGCATTTGCTGATATGGAATGACCGGGAACCATTTAATAATATCGGTGAGCTGCTCTTGCTGCCAGGCTGCCGTAAATTCTTCACGCTGTACACTCTGTGCTCCACCGATGACCCAAATCTCAATATCGTCTCGTTCATTCTTAATCTTTTTTGCAATCTCAAGTAGCATCGGCCAGTTTTTACGTTTGTCCAATCTGCCAATCCATCCGATAATTTTTTTATCATTTGGAAGTATTGGTTCACTTTGAAAATCAATTTCCTCTTCCATTAATGCACGGAAAAAAGAAGTATCTACACCGTTGTATATGACTTCAATGGGGACATTATTTGTTAATATGGAAACAATTCGTTTTTGATATTGAGAGGGTACGATGATTAATTCGGGTTGAATTCCTTTAAAAGATTTTACATGGGGCATAAGCTTAATTAGTTCAGGTGTTCGGGCTTCTACAATAACAGGTCCTTGAAAGTTGGCTTTTCGAACCCATTTGTATGCCGCACCCGTATCAACAATAATAATCGCATCATAACAATTATCTTTAATAATTTTTTGAATTTCCTTTTCATCCTTCGTTAAATAGACAGGAGCAATGTCCTGCATGATGTGGAGCCCGCCATGATCAGTTGTGTAAAGAAATTCGGTATCAATGCCATGATTCTTAAAATAAATGGAGCGATTTCGCCATCCAGCATTTACTCCGCCAACAGTGAGCAGTCGCCAGATTACTAGTACTTTCATTTAGCTTTCTCCTTGTCAGTATTTAGGGTCCTCCTTAGACATCCGTTTAACGCATTTTATGGATCAGTAATGATATGGTGGAATGTTATTTTTTCTTGCTTTTTTTGCTCTTTTTACCACGAAAATGCCTATCATATCTTTCACCTTCAAATCGTCGGTGCTGATCGCGTTTTTTATCTCTACCAGGGTGTTTTCCATCGCCTCGGTCAATTTCTCCTTCAAAGCGTTTTACTCCTCTATCCTGTTCCTGCATGCGAGATTGTTCCAACTCATCCCAATACTTATCGATTTTTTCCATCACAGCTTCAGGATCCTTGCCACGGGCAAGCATGGTTTTAATCCATTCTTCTTTAAACACCTTATGAACTAAGCCATGTAATTGGAGAACATATTGTTCTTCATCATCTCTTATTAACATCTTTTTGCTTAGATTTTTGATCTTGTCCTTATCCGGTTTTTGAGGAAGAAGTATTTGATAAATCTCACGGGATAACTCTTCCATGCGAATATAGTGGAGCCATTCCTGATATAATTCAGGAGCCATTTCTTGAACATGTGCTAAGAAAATAGCCTTATTTTCATCCCCTAAGGAATTTAAAAGCTTCCTTGGATATGGATACACCCGATCTCTCCATACGGTTCTTGCCACATCAATTACTTTCAAATTGCCGTCTGGCTGAATATAAATCTGCCTTTTATGATGATCAATCCGTTCATAACCGATTGCCTTAAAAGTGATTAACATGTCAATTAACTTCGCAGAAAGTTCTGGAGTTAATGGCTGTGATTGAAGATATTCACGCACATCTACCCCTCTAATAATATCCATAGCAATGTAGAGCGGACCTTTCGCATGAATCTTTGGAAATAGGTCCGTATGCTGGCCTAGGGACAAGGCATAGTGTTCGCGGTCGCAATCTTCCGGGTTCCCAAATACTTTTACACAAATATCATCCGTCACCTGAAAGACGGCACCTTGCCTGCCTTTCCCAAGTAAAACTAATGGTGAATTATTAACGACCTCTACGTCAGCATTGATCAGGTTTTTCACTTCAATTTGTTTCATCCATTCTTTTAATTGTTCAGTATCCATTTTTCCCCTCCTTATAAATAATTGAATAAAAAAGAAAGCTACTTATGCAGTATCGCTTAATATAGTTAATTCAAAGAGGACTTAAAATGTACAGGCTACTGTCCAAATGAACAAAAAACCCCGCCAACAAATGCTGGCGAGAGTTTTTTGGGGTGTCAGGCACCAAATTTTATAGAAGTAAGTATGCAAGTGGTGCTGTGAGTAATATCGTTAGTACTACTCTTTCGAACCAGATGACTACTAACTTTCCAATTGTGAGTGGAATCTCTGTTGATAAAATACACGGTACCACTGCAGAAAAGAAGATAATGGAAGAGACGGATACAACAGCGATCACAAATTTCGTTACAACTGCTGCTTTGGTCACTAACAAGGCAGGTAAAAACATTTCTGCAATGCCCACTGCACTAGCCTTGGCTGCTAGCATAGGATCAGGCAGCTGAACAAGTGCTGTAAATGGATAGAAAATATATCCTAGCCAATCAAATACAGGTGTAAACTCGGCCAAGATCAAACCGAGTAACCCAACCGACATGATGGATGGTAAAATTCCCATGGTCATGACAAAGCCATCTTTTAGATTTTCCCATATGTTTTTACCAAAGCTCGGTGATTCATTCGCTGTAATCATGGCCTCTTTCCAAGCAGTTTTCATTCGATCTTTTTTAATGATGACCTCTTGGTCGCCTTCCATCTCCTGGTAGTAGGAATCACTCATTTTTGATAATGGCCAGATTCGAACTGTAATAGCAGTAACGATAAATGTAACAACTAGCGTAATCCAAAAATAAGCATTCCACATGTCCATCAGATTTAGTGTTTTCGCTACTACAATCATAAATGTTGCTGAAACCGTGGAAAATCCTGTAGCAATAATGGCTGCTTCTTTGATAGAGTATTTTCCTTCTTTGAATACACGGTTCGTAATCAACAAACCGATAGAATAGCTACCTACAAAAGAGGCAACCGCATCAATAGCCGATCTTCCGGGCGTTTTCCAAATCGGCCGCATGACTGGTTGCATGAATATTCCGATAAATTCCAGCAAACCATACCCTACTAACAAAGCAAGAAATACAGAGCCAATTGGAACTAATAACCCTACCGAAATCACTAGTTTGTTATAAAGGAATGGTGCCATATCCGGACTAAAAAACCATTTTGGACCTACATTAAAAACGAACATAGCCCCTGCAACAAAACCCAGGATTTTCAAGATTGAAAATATTAACGTTACCGTATCCTTTCTCCAAGTTTTCTTATAGAAAGGATAAACTGCCCCTAATAAAATTACTAAAAGTGCATAATAAGGCAAAATACTAGGAACGGCTAATTGAATAGCCGAAACAAAGTGGTCGAGCATAATTGAGGATTTTCCATTTAAAGTAATCGGTACAAAGAATACAAAAATACCAATAGCACTGAAAACAAAAAACTTTACCATATTCAACATATTACTATTCTGTAATTCTGGTTGCTTCGCATTCACTACAGTTTGATTTTCCATTTCCATCCCCCTTGTCATTTATGGTGACAGGCACCAAAAATCCTTTTTGGTGCCTGTCACCTATCGCAACATTACCCCTGTTAAAAAGGTTAAAAATATGTGTGTGCCGAGTTTGACTGTTGGTTGAACTTGGGTGTCTTTAAGCGGGTCAAGGCAGACAATGTCCATTGTTTTCACTTTTGGATGTTTGGCAGCTGCTAGTACCCCATCTAGCAGTTCTGCTGTTGTCATTCCACCTGGCGTTGATGCAGGTACTCCTGGTGCATACGCAATATCTAGAACATCCATATCGACGGTTAAGTAAATCGTATCCACCTTGGCTTCTAGTTCCTCCAAACAGTGGCGGATTGTTTCTTCTATTCCTTTTTTTCTTGCTTGACGAAGTGTATAGTAGTTAACCCCTTTTTCATCGGCAAATTGCTTCAAATCTTTCGTGTTAAAAAAACCATGAAGACCGATATTATACATATTACTAGGTTCTACCGTCCCACTCTCAATTAGGTTCCTCATCGGAGTCCCATTTGACGGCCCATTATCAGATAGGTCCCTTAAATCAAAATGGGTATCAAACTGAAGGATTCCAATCTTCTCCTGCGGTTTAGCCTGATGCAGACCTTTTACCATCATGGCTGTTATCGAATGATCGCCTCCAATTGCACACACCGTGGATGTGCCGAAATGCTGATGCAGTGCATTAGAAGCCGCAATGATATTGTCATGGCATTTGCGGATATCGGTGACATGCATAGGAACGTCCCCCGCATCCACCGCCGTCATGTTAGAAAGATCAATATCTTCATCCAGATTATAAGTAGTAAAGCCCTTCCATAAACGCCTGAAAGCATCTGGAAATTCAGATGCTCCTGACGCACTAATTGATGAGCGGGAAAGAGGCACACCGACTACTACAAAATCAGTGTCCTTGCATTGTTCGGGATCCGAGTCAGCAGTCAGTGGTTGAATCCATTCATGAACCTTTTCCACTCTATCTCCGTTATCTGGTTTTACCCAAGTAAAACTCGGTGGATTCAATTTAGGATAAAGAAAGCTTTTCAACTAATTGCCCTCCCTTAACAACCACCCGACCATTTTTTACTACTGTATCTGTGTGGTTCACACCATAAGAGTATTGAAGTTTCATATAGTTCCCCACATTAAATACGGTTATGTCCCCTTTTTTTCCAACTTCTAAACTACCGATTTCACTTCCACGGTTAATGGCATGTGCTGCATTAATCGTAGCGGCCGTTATTACCTCTGCAGGTGTCATTCCCATTTTCAAACAGCCAAGATTCATAATAAATGGTAAAGAAACCGTTGGTGAAGAACCTGGATTGCAATCTGTCGAAAGTGCCACTGGTACACCGAGATCAATCATTTTTCGTCCGTTAGCGGATTCAGCCATTAAGAAATAGGCAGTTCCTGGAAGTAATACTCCAACGACCCCTTTTTCCGCCATTGCCTTCATCCCTTTTTCCGAGGCTCTTAATAAATGGTCTGCAGAAATCGCACCTACTTCTGCCGCAAGCTCAGCCCCCTCATACGGCTCAATTTCATCCGCGTGGATTTTTGGAATCAACCCGTAACGCTTCCCTGCTTCAAGGATTATACGAGATTGTTCTGGCGTAAACACCCCGTGTTCACAAAAAACATCATTAAATTCAGCAAGTCCCAGCTCTGCAACCGTAGGGATCATTTCTTCGACTAGCAACCTCACAAACTCATCTGGATCTTGTTTATATTCCTTTGGAACCGCATGTGCTCCCATGAACGTTGCTACTACATCAACCACGTGCTGTTCATTTAATTGTTTCGCAACTTCTAACTGTTTTAGCTCGGTATCCCATTCCATTCCGTAGCCACTCTTCGCTTCCACTGTCGTAACCCCGTGGCGCAAAAATTGATTTAAACGCTCATAGCTCTCCTGAAAAAGTTCATCGTGTGTTGCTGATTGTGTCCGTCGTGTAGTCGCATGAATTCCTCCGCCAGCATTCATGATCTCCATATATGTCGCCCCTTGAAGGCGCATATTAAATTCATTTTCTCTACTTCCGGCAAAAACAAGATGGGTGTGCGGATCGACGAGGCCTGGTGTTACCAGCTTGCCACTCGCATCCACTACTTCGGCTTCATGCATCCGACTAGCAAACTTCTTGACTAGCTCTTCATCTTTACCTACAGCCTGAATCACTCCGTCTTCAATCCAAACGCTTCCGTTCTCAATAATGCCAAGCTCAGACATCGCTCCTTTTACAAGGGGAGCTTTTGAACTCCCCTGTAAGGTTACGAGCTGAGAAGCATTTCTGATAAAAACTGCCTTACTCATATCTATCATCCTCTCAGTCTCGGAATTAGTCCTGTTGTAACATTGGCATTTTGATGCCCTTTTCCTTTGCGGTTTTAATAGCAAGCTCATAGCCAGCATCTGCGTGACGAACTACACCCATACCAGGGTCTGTTGTAAGTACCCTTTGAAGGCGGATTTCCGCATCCTTCGTTCCATCTGCTACGATTACCATTCCGGAATGTTGAGAATATCCCATTCCTACACCGCCGCCGTGATGTAGTGAAACCCAGCTTGCTCCACCAACCGCATTAATCATTGCGTTAAGGATTGGCCAGTCGGAAACCGCATCACTTCCATCTCTCATAGCTTCTGTTTCACGATTTGGTGAGGCTACCGAACCTGCATCCAAGTGGTCACGGCCGATGACGATTGGTGCTGATACTTCTCCTGAAGCGACCATATCGTTAATGACTTTTCCAAAGCGAGCTCTGTCTCCATACCCAAGCCAGCAAATACGCGCAGGGAGTCCTTGGAAGCTGATTTTTTCCTGCGCCATTTTCACCCATTTACAAAGATGTTCATCATCCTTGAACTCACGGAGTAATGCTTCGTCAATTTTCCGAATATCTTCTGGGTCTCCGGATAATGCTGCCCAGCGGAAAGGACCTTTTCCTTCACAGAACAATGGACGGATGTAAGCAGGAACGAATCCAGGGAAATCAAACGCATTTTCCACTCCTTCATCTTTTGCCACCTGACGGATATTGTTTCCATAGTCAAAAGTGATTGCCCCTTTTTCCTGCATCTTTAACATTGCCTTCACATGGATGGCCATACTTTGTTTAGAGAGCTTCACATATTTCACTGGGTCTTCTTTACGAAGGGCTGCTGCTTCCTCTAAGGTAAAACCAACTGGTACATATCCATTCAGCGGATCATGTGCAGAGGTTTGGTCGGTTAACACATCTGGATTAAAGCCCTTTTCAATCATAATTGGAAGAATTTCAGCTGCATTGCCCAGTAAACCAATCGATAACGCTCTTCCTTCAGCTTTAGCTTCATGTGCTATTTTTAAGGCTTCATCCAGGTCCTTTGTTTTAACATCCAGATAAGCTGTTTCCAATCGGCGGTCAATTCTTGTTTCATCCACATCAATAGCCAAGCACACGCCATCATTCATTGTTACAGCTAACGGTTGAGCTCCGCCCATTCCGCCAAGTCCTGCTGTTAAAGTAATTGTATGTTTTAAAGTTCCCGCGAAAGATTGTCGTGCAAGTTCAGCAAACGTTTCATATGTTCCTTGCACAATTCCCTGGCTTCCGATATAAATCCAGCTGCCTGCTGTCATTTGCCCATACATCATTAAGCCCTTTTTATCGAGTTCATGAAAATGCTCCCAATTGGCCCAAGCAGGTACCAGGTTGGAGTTTGCAAGCAGTACACGCGGTGCATCCTTGTGTGATTTAAATACAGCCACCGGTTTTCCGGATTGGATGAGCATTGTTTCATCATTTTCTAATTCAAGCAAAGTTTTCACGATTGCATCATAGGATTCCCAGTTACGAGCTGCCTTTCCGATTCCGCCATAAACCACTAAATCTTCAGGACGTTCGGCTACATTTTGGTCAAGATTATTCATTAGCATCCGTAGTGCCGCCTCTTGAATCCAGCCTTTCGCGTGCAATTCTGTCCCTTTATAATTTTCAATCACTCTAGATTTCTTAGTATTTGTCTCCATTCATTCCACTCCCTTATCTAATATTCTACTTTTATTATAAAAATAAAATCTTCTGAAAAATACGAATACGTTAATAGATAAAGGGTAATTATTTTATATTATTGATAGATATTTTTTGTACAAACCCTTTAAATCTATAATATTTTTAGTTAGTTGTATTTTATTTATGTTTTATTGAGTTGAATTTATGTTGGGTGGATCAATAATCTGAATAGAAACACAGCGACATTGTCTAACACTACCTCTTCTTCTGACAGTATTGGGTTATATTACCTATCTTTGTCAGAACTTGAACGAACTTCTGACAGTGTTGGGCTTTTTTGAGGTTAGTCTAAAAAGTGGACACGTATAAATGAGATTTAGTTTATAATACAATCATCATTTAAAAGGACGTGTTCATATGAAGAAACATCATACTCAAGAGTACAGAGATTATGTTTCAAAGTTAGTTGTTGAAGAAGGGAAAAAAGCCACAGATGTTTCTAAGGAATTAGAGATCTCTTATAAGACTGTTAGTCGTTGGGTGGCAGCGTATAAGGAGAAAGTAAATGTTAGCCAGGAAGGTAAGGAATACATTACACCTAAAGAGCTTGAAAAATTAAAAAAGCAACATGAGAAAGAATTACAACAGTTAAGAGAGGAAAACGAAATTTTAAAAAAGGCGATGCACATCTTCACGAAAAACCAAGCGTAATATATACCTTTATTCAAGCCCACTCTGATGAGCACGCTGTGGAGAAGATGTGTGAAGTTCTAAACGTTTCAAAGAGTGGCTATTATAAATGGCTGAAGAAGCAGAACCAACCGCAATCTGAGAAAGAAGTCTATCGTTCGGAGATCAAACAGAAAATAAGTAAGTCCTTTCATGAAAGTTTTGGGACTTATGGAAGTCCTAGAGTTCACGCTGACCTTGTGGAATGGGGTTATATCATTTCACAAAAAACCGTGGCTCGTATGATGAAAGAAATGGGATTAAAGGCAACGTCGAAAGAGAAGTTTGTAGTCACAACAGATTCCAATCATGACCTATATATTTATCCTAATCTGCTTAACCGACAATTTGACGTAGAAGAACCTAATCTAGTTTGGGTATCTGATATTACGTACATTTGGACTTTAGAAGGCTGGATATATTTATCTTCTGTAATGGACCTTTACTCCAGAAAAATTGTGGGGTGGAGTCTTGCCTCACACATGAGGAAAGAGTTATGTATACAAGCATTAAAGATGGCGATCATTTCAAGACAGCCCGGTACAGGAATAGTTCATCATTCTGACCGGGGTTCCCAGTATTGTTCTAAAGAGTATATTGATATTTTGAAAGAGCAAAAAATGAATATAAGTATGAGCAAAAAAGGTGACCCTTACGATAATGCTTGTATAGAATCCTTCCATGCCACAATTAAGAAAGATTTGATTTACAGAAGGCGTTTTAGGACCAGGGCCGAAGCTATAAAAGCAATTAATTCCTATATTAGTGGTTTTTATAATGAAAAACGAAAACACTCGACTTTAGGGCATTATTCACCAAATCAATTTGAGAGATATCACCACCAAGATAAAGTAGAAAATATCTCATAGGATAGCCATTTGGTATTAGAAATAGTCAATCAAGGTTATCGATTGACTATTTCTAATACCTGACCAAGCGAAGTGCGGTAGTGGTTTTGGCTTTTAAAATCTCAAATTTTAGTGTCTACTTTCTTGACAGAAGACCATTTTTTACCTACCTCTGTCAGAACTTGAGCAAACTTCTGACAGTGTTGGGCTTTTTTTACCTATCTCTGTCTGAACTTGAACGTACTTCTGACAGTGTTGGGCTTTTTTCGCCCGAGTTTGTCAGAACTTAAACATTCTTCTGACAGTGTTGGTTTATTTTCATCTGACTTTGTCCGAACTTGAACCAACTTCTGACAGTGTTGGGCATTCTTTACCTACCTCTGTCAGATCTTGAACAAACTTCTGACAGTGTTGAGCTTTTTTTACCTACCTCTGTCTGAACTTATCAACTAAACCTATAAACAAAAAAGACCCAGTATGAACACTGAGTCTGCTATTTATCCCCTATTCATTTTTTGCATACGAAACTCCCGTGGTGACATGTTATAGGATTCACGGAACATTCGGCTAAAATAATTGGCATTTTGATAGCCCACAAGGATGGCAATCTCCTTGACGGGCTTTCGTGTTTCTATTAATAGCCGCGTCGCTTCCTTCAATCTTATCCCTGTTAACACCTCTGTAAAGCTGGATCCCATTTTCGTAATCAGCAGATGACTGAAGTAGGAAGGATTTCGATCCACATATTGCGCGACATCCTCCAACCTGAGGCTTCTATTCGAAAAATTACTCTCCATAAAGGAAATTCCACGTTCAATCGGATCTTGTTTGAGGCTTTGGGCCATTAATTCTGCCCCATGAAATATTTTTTGAATAAACAGGATCAGATTTTGTACGGTTCGATAGAGCACGGTATCATAAAGGATGGAATTGAAGATCGTACGATATTCCTTTTCATACATGGGATCTTCATTTAACTGGTACGTCTTCATAAACCGTCTGATTTGAGCCAGGATACTTGTTAGTCTAATTCTGACTAACCCGGGATCAGGATAGGGTTCTTTTAATTGTAGAAATTCATCGTACAGCCGCTTCTTTATATTTTCTATATCGAGAGCATTGAGCATGTCAACCCAGTCCCTTTGCTCTGGCGGTGCTAAGAATGGATCCATGTGTTCCCAGTCTAGTGAATACTTGAACTCAACAACCTGCCGATATCCTTTATAATAGGTAAAATCAAGCATTTTTCTGACTTCAGAATACTTTTCATTCAAGGTTTTCGTTGAGTGTTGGTCACTGTAGACAACAATTCCAAGTGGATCTGAGAACTCCTCTTCCCATTTCCTCATGGCTTTTTGACATTGCTCCGTACTATTGTGACATTTCTCTTTGAACAAGAGAATAACCATATCAGTCAGTACAAAACTCCCATGTAAATCATTGAATGGATAATCAGCCAAAAAGGAATGTAGTGTGCTAACCATGTCTATACTTTCAGATTGAAATGCAGCCATATGGAAATTTTCTGTGTCAGATGTTTGTGGTATAAATAAAGCCTCATATGTCAGTTCTTTATAGTTCTCTATTCTAGGTACTGATGGGACGTTTCTCCCCAGTTTTCGTGAAGCCTTTTGAAAGGCTGTTTTCACCTTTGTTGTTGAAAAGGGTTTAATCATTAAATCTAGGGCCTGCATTTCAATAGCTAGACGAGCCCTTTCAAACGTCGCCTCTGCGCTAGTTAGAAGTAGGATAGGATCATAGATATGCATGAGGTCACGGAAGGTAGACCATTCTTCTTTTGTGATCATATCCAACTCCATTAATACAATATCAGGACATTCTTTTTCAAATGTTAAAATAAACTCCTGAAAATCAGCCGCTAATGAAATGTCTGTAACTGGGATGGATGAAGTTTTTAACAGCCATTTTAGCCCTTCTCTTTCATTTAAATCCCGATCGGCAATCAGCCATTTTCCTTCCACTGTACGTTCGTCCCTTCTAACTGCTATGTCCATTTCAGTGTACACTATTTAAAAAGGTTGGATAAGATTCATTTTTTTAGCTTTGTTAAACTAGTATGTTGAATTCCGCTCCAATCAACAGGGGTTAAACATCAACAATGTTCTCTAACACAGCCATTTTTTTAGAAGCAGAATGAATTCCTTTTAGTATGTAAACCCTAATAAAAAAATTAGGGGTGAGTATGTGAAAAGAATTATTACATTATTAATCGTCTCATTTTTATTTTTTTACAATCAGCCTGTTTTCGCTAGCAGTAAACAACTAAAAGAACCCATTAGGGGGATTTATGTAAAAGCATCCAGCACAAATGGTCCGAAATTCAATCAACTTCTGAATCTCGTCGATAAGACTGATTTGAACGCAATGGTGATTGATATTAAGGATGACCACGGTAACTTGACTTTCATACCCGAAAAAAATTCACCCTATTACAGAGCTAGCCAACCTTATATTAAAGACCCAAAAACACTTATTAAGACGTTAACAGAGCATCATATTTATCCAATCGCTAGAATTGTTGTTTTTAAAGATAATGTTTTAGCCTCGTCTCGCCCAGACTGGAGTTTTCAGACTTCTAATGGAATCTGGAAGAACTCACGTGGAGATTCGTTTACCAATCCATTTCGAACAGAAGTGTGGGATTATAATATTGGGATGGCCATTGAAGCAGTCAACCTTGGCTTTAAGGAAATTCAATTTGATTACGTAAGATTTCCCGAAAAGTTTGAAACGCTTGAGAAACCTCTTTCTTATATGGGTAAAAAAGAAGGAAGTAACCGAGTAGCTGCCGTAACAGGGTTTGTTGAATATGCAAAAGAGAAACTCTATCCCTACAAAGTAAAAATGTCTGTTGATACCTTTGGAAATGCCACTGTTATTCCTGAGGCAAGTGGGATTGGACAAAACTTCTCAAAAATTGCTGAACATGTGGATGTTATTTCAGCTATGATTTATCCCAGCCATTGGACCGGAAATTTCGGAATTGCTAAACCGGATCTTGAGCCCTATCGATTGGTTGAAGAATATGCAAAGGTGGAAAAGACCAGATTGAAATTACTAGCCTCCCCACCGATATCCAGGCCGTGGCTTCAGGATTTTACCGCAACTTGGCTTGGAAAAGGTAATTATAAAGTTTATGGAAAAAAAGAAATTGAAGATCAAATTCAGGCCTTACAGTCACAAGGAATTCAAGAATTTTTAATTTGGAATGCTGCAAACAACTATACAGCAAATGTGGATTATACCCCATAAATAGTCAGAAGAGGTTTGCCTTGGAGTCAAACCTCTTCTTATCGTTATATTATTTTACCGCGGGTTTAGAAAACAAAACGGCAGACGCTAATCCAATAATTAAAGCCAAAAGATGCACAGTTCCAGTAGACAGCGAGATAAAATTAACTACATCCCCATTTCCATCCTTCATGAATCTTAATGAAACCTGCAGGACCAAGGGCTGATAAATCAGTAGAAAAGGAATTACTACTAATAGTAACGCCATCCAATTTCTACCGATAAAATATTTGGCTAAAAGAAAATAGACAATTCCCACAAGAGCTGCCAATCCATAAACAAAAAAGTTAATATATTCCAGAGCACGTTCTGGCTGATCAAAATAAGCAACGATATGTACATAAAAAAGCCACAAAATAGAAACTAAAATGGCCAGCACTTGTGTTTTAACAATTAATCGCATTCAACAATTCCACCTAATCATATTTACTAGTTTTTCTTTCATTATAACAAAACAACTAGAAAAGAAAATGAAAGCCTTTTGTTTGTGGTTTAAAGTTTATGTTATAATAAACTCTTAACAAAACAAAACGGAATGACTGTTTATATTAAGTTGGGAGCGAAATTTTTATATGATTAAAATTGATATACCAAATCCAGATATAGTGATCACGAAGAATAAGCAGGTGGGAGAAAAAGTTGAGGCGCCACTAAGCAGTGTTTATGGATTTACTGATTACAATAAAATTCCACGTGATAAAGGTGGTATTATCTTATTTTTTAATGCCGATGATGAACTCTTGTTCGTTGGTAAGGCAAGAAAGTTAAGACCACGTGTAAAACGTCACTTTGAGGACCAAGTATCTCCAATTAAACTCCACCGCCATGAGGTATATAAGATTGCTGTTTGTGTAATAGAGGACGCTATGGAAAGAGAAATTTATGAGACCTATATTATTAATACACAAAAAGCAAAATACAATATCGATAAAGTATTCTATAAATAAAGAAGACATACGAAAGGGCAGGTAAAAACCTGCCCTTTCGCATTTTAATCAAAATTTAAACTTATTTAGAATAATCAACATCAATATTTACTATAGGATTGTATTTCTTCTCGGTCACCGCCATAATCCTTGCAATCTCCGGATTTGTTCCCATCGTATAGCGTTCAACCTCTATGAATTCCATACCACTGACATTATAGGCGTGCTTGATTTTTGATTGCATTTCAGTCTGTCCTTTAAATTCAAATTTATCAGCTTTAATTCCCATTCCAGCGAGACATTGGCTTAACCCTTTAAAGTAATCACAATAACTAGCAGGAAACAGAGTCATAATTTTGGCACTGCCTTCAATAAATATGATTTCCACTCGACTGTTGCCGTAGGAATAAGACACTGCAGGAACCTTGAGATTACCTTCAAAAGTAAGAATTAATTTTCTTGATTTTTCTGGTTCTCCCAACACTTTCTTCACTTCATCCTCAGTTTTGTTATTGACCTTGCTAAAATTAAAATTTTTAGCTAATTCCATTTTCTTTTTCTCATCTTCTGGGTTTGATGGAACTGGTGTGACTTTAACAGGAGCGCTCGCTTTTGTTGAAGCAGTCACTACACGATCTTTTTTATCTGCTGCAAAGTTCACGCTTTTTTTCTCCCCTACCATAAACGGAATGATAAATAGAGAAGCCGCTAGACCAGCAAATATGATTGCAACAGCCACTTTTTTACTATTTCTTCCTTTATGATTTGTATGTTGAACCGAGTCAATATGAGGATACTTGACCAATACAAATGATGTAGGATTTATAGTATGTGGCCTTGAATTCTCTATTTTTACCACTGCTCTTTCCTTTTTCTTTTTAACCAGTATATAATCATGCTTCATTTTCTCCTCTAATTCCTTTTTGATCATATTTACAATACCGATTAGGAAAAAGAAGCCTAGCATGACACAAAGGACAATCCAAGGAAAATGAATAAATACTTCAAAGTTCTGCCCGATAAGCCCTGACCATTCGTTTGATAGAGATGCCGCTCTCGGAGGAGTTTCATAGCCAAATATCCCCTCTGCAACTGCTCCACCTAAGAAAAATTCAAATAAGCCTAGGTGCATGATTAAGACGAGGGTAGCTAAAAACTGTTGAACCATCATTAATAGACCATAAGACTTAAAATACGGCAATAAATGACGACGGATTAGAAAGAAACTATTTGCTCCCATTAGGTATGAGCTTTCAATAAACGTTCGCTTTCTTAAATCATTGACTATTTCTAACGATGAGAGAGCCACTGTAGGAAAAGCTACTAGAAATAAAATGAATATTTGAAACATCATTGTGTACATCATTGGAAGTTGATTGGTAGCAGATGCTATTGGACTCATAAACGTAATTGCAATAATTAAGGTTGGAACATACCTAAACCCGATAAATAAGTCTTTAAAATAGGGAACTGCCTTTGGGAGCCAAAAGGAAAAAATGATTCCGGTGAAACCCCCAAAAATAACCCGTAAAACCGTAACAAAGATGGCACAAAGGACAGTTACCTTCATTCCATCTATCATCATAAGCATAAGATCTTGACCATTTTCATCTGTCCCAAATGGATGATTTAGAGATGGTGGAAAAGGTGCCTTTCCTATTACTGAACCATCATGATCATAAATTAACGTTTGCTTATTATAATCTTCTGGACCAAAAACAGGATAAAGGAGACTCAGTAGTAGGACAATCAATATCATTCCTGTGCCGAAGATCGTTTTTTTATAGCTTTTCATTACAGAGCCTCCTCTTTACCTCTTGAACGGATGGACAATACACCAATAACTAATTCAATAAGAATAATTGGTATGGTGAAGAGAATGATATCAAGCACCGCCTCCACACTACTCAATGTACCTAAGTTTCCAATATGAGAAGTGTAGGCTCTTAAACTAAAAAGATATTCAACTAGGAATAGATTAGATAGAATGACCCAGATTAATGTTCTCAGTTGAACAATAAACATAGGAAAAATATTTCTTAACATATGAATCAGGTAAATTTTCGTAAAGGCTAACCCCTTTGCCTTTGCGAAAATAGCGTAGTCCTTTTCCATTTCCTCGCCAAAAGCATTGATTAGAAATTGTGCTAAAAAGAATGTCGGGAGGAAAGAGATAATTACAATTGGAATAAAATACGGATTACCAGTAAACCCATAAAGCTGAAACAGCTTAATTCCTGTGTTTTTGTATATGGTAATGACTAATATTTGCAACGCAAAAATGACGAGTAAATCAGGAACTGCTTCACTGAAGTTAATTACACTTCTTAACTTTCTTCTTATTTTAGCTGGGGACATGATGACAATTGCTGCGATAAAAAATCCAACTCCCAATGTAAGTGCAGTAGAGGCCAAAAATAGTTTCATAGAATACAGATAATTTTGGAGCATATCTGTTTTCATCCACCCCATGAAAAAATCCGTTTTATAAAAGTGAGTTAGTTCATTGAGTTTATTGGCAAAAACTGTTGTGAAAGCTTTACTATCGAAAATAAAAGCCCCTTCATGTTCACCGAATAAGAAGGGTGTGGATAGAAAAAGTGCAAAGCCAATCACAATGCAAAAAGCTCTAAGTATGTAATGAACGATACGCTTCAAATGGTAACCCCCTTTAAGACAAAAAATCTCCTCATTTATTAAGCGTATAAACATTCAAAAAAGTTACACTTTTTGGAAAATATTTTTTGTAAATTAAAAAGAAGGCAGAGTCTACCTTCTTTTTTACTGGGCTTTTTCATTGATTGCCCCCATATTTAAGTATCATTTCTTTTTCGATATGACTTGCACGAATGCCGAAACGAGGCTTCAATGGTTCTACTCTTTCTTCTAATAGAATCTTTGTTGCAAGAAATGGAAAATTGATGCCAGATAAACAACTGATATGCAACCCACCGCTCATTCGTGGATTAATTTCAAGTAGTTTTGGAATGCCTTTGTTATATTTCACCTGGATGTTAAACACATAAGGCAGTTTATACTTATCATGGAACTTATGTGCGATTTGAATAAGTTCTAAGCTTTCAACTAACTCTCTTACACGGCCTTCCCCCTTCATACGTGGTATGGCAGCATACAGCCTCTCATTGGAAGCAAGACAATCAATACTATATTCTCTGCCTTCTAAGTACTCCATTACCATTAACTCGGGGAACGTCTCCTGCTGACTTAATATTTCACATGCATATTCATATGGAATCCGGTGGCCTACTCCTTGATAGAACAGCTGTTGGATCGACTCGATCTGATCCTTAATCACCCTGAAGCCGTTTGCCCCTTCACCAATCACAGGTTTAAAGCAAACCACATGTCCTTTTTCCTTTAATGAGAAATATGCATTTTTAAACTCTTCTACCGTATGGACCACTTCATATTCAGGTATGGATATGATGGGATTGCCCCTCGCTAAATCTCGGTAAGCAGCTGCTTTATTATCCATTGTCTCCATTAGCTTTGCATCGGGACAAACTAGTACCTTTACCCCAAGACCTTCGAAATCAATCAGTCGTTGGGATATACGGACATTCTCTTTTCTAGGAATAAAAATATCAATGGCATGTGTTTGACAAAAATCTAAACAAAAAGCTATATACTCATCACCTGATATGTCAGGCTCTACGAAGGCATGGTCGCAATTCTGCAGGTAAAGTGCATCCTTATTGGGATGGGTTCCGTATATAGTGACCTTTCTACCCTCTTCATTTGCCCGAATCATATCAATATAATGCGATACTGTTGTAAACCATCTATTAAACCAAATCTTCATCTGAATCCTCTTTCTTGTTGTAGTAAGACCTTTTCCATTATGCGCTAATAAAAGAAATTTTATAATTTTAATTATGTTAAAATATCAACTTTCAATTAAAAATCCATTTTCAAGGGGAGTTTTCGCTTTATTGATGGCAATATTATCAACTCTTGAATATTTATGTGTCAGGCACCTAAAACCAAATTACATGTGAGGTGAATAGGATGGAGTTCCCTTTATTACTGGCTGGACCAATTATTCGTCGTGTTGAGCCCACCCAGGTTTTTGTATGGGTTGCTACAAGTAAAAGTGTGCAGATAGAAGCAGAGCTCTTTCAAATAATAAATGAAAATGGATCAAACACATATCATGAATTAGCTATCGTAAGCGAAGCCATGAAAGTAAAAGTCGGTAACCAATTATTTATCTACTTAATAAAAATTACCCCATTAAACCACTCATTTCCTGTTGATTCCTTAATCGGATATAATTTATGGTTTACTAAAGACTCGAAAACTTACGATTTAAAAAGCCTTGGATTACTCACTCCAGGACATCCCGAGTCAATTGTCTATGGCAAGCTAAAATACCCAACCTTTCAAATAAAGAGTGGACAGAAAGCAAGCCACATTTTTTATGGTTCCTGCAGAAAACTGCATGGTGAGGGAGAAGATTCTCTTGCTAATGCCGACTCTATACTCGATAAGCATCACACTGATGTTGATAACAGGCCCGATCATCTTTTCCTCATGGGTGATCAAATATATGCAGATGATGTTGCTGATCCCCTCATTACAGTCATTTCAAAAATTAGCAACCTATTAATCGGTCAACATGAACCTCTTCATCAACTGGATCAACGCCTTGAACGCGAACCCTTTCGCACAACATCGTATCAAGTTAATGGCCGACAGTTTATTATGGAAACCTTTTGTCAATTTACCTCTTCACGCGCTCAAAATCATTTAGTCGAGTTAGGCGAATACGCGGCCATGTATGTATTATCCTGGAGTCCAGTCCTTTGGGATTTTGCACAAGCACATGATTTATTTGAAAGCTTTGAAGAACTGGAGAATCAAAGACTTATCCATTATGCCTTTTCATGTGAGAAAGAAGATTCAAAAGAACATAAATTGGAACGGCAGAAAATTTATGATCGTTTCATTGAGCAGCAAGAAGCCCTACTATCCCTACGCTCAACTCTCACGCATGTTAGGCGCCTGTTTGCAAACATCCCTACCTATATGATTTTCGATGATCATGACCTTACAGATGATTGGAATATAACTGCTGAATGGAAAAAGAACGTGTGGGACGCACCGTTGGGAAGGCACGTAATAGCAAATGGATTATCTGCATATTGGGCTTTCCAGGGCTGGGGGAATGACCCTGGCAGTTTTGACTTTGATTTTATCGAGCAGATGGAATCCTATTTCAAGACCATCAGGAAAGGATCCTTTGCTTCGTCCAATTATGCACAGGGGGTAAATTTGCTTTGGCAATATGACTCGTGGCATTTCGTTGCACCTACGCACCCTAAAGCCCTCTTTTTAGATACGCGAACACAGCGCCAATATAGTTCTACTCCAAAACCGTTGAAATTTGGTTACAAAATAGAGGAAACGACTGAGTGTCCACAGCTTTTAAGCCAACATGGCTGGTTAAGGGTATCGCAGATCCTTCTAGAAAGCAATTGGAAGTCTAAAACACCTATCATAATTGTTTCGGCAACTCCCGTTTATGGCATGGGACTGATTGAGTCCTTTTTGCATGATTTTGTTGAACCCTTTCAGATTATTGGGATAGATGTGCGCACTTCATTTGATTTTGAAGCGTGGAAATATAATGGAGAAGGATTTACTAAATTACTTTACCAAGTGGCAGAATGGGCTCCTTCAGAGTGTATCTTTTTATCTGGTGATGTTCACTATGCATCTTTGGTAAAATCAATGGTAACCTTCCCAGCAGGTAACAAGCTTTCAATTCTTCAATGTACTAGCAGTCCTTTTAAAAATAAGAGCCTTACAGGTGTATGGGGATTGCTAATGAAAGGAGTTATTAGCATCAATTCCTTCAAAAGGAAACATAAGGACATCTATCGGATCTGTGATCCTGCTTATACTATTAGTCATGTTGACAAAAATGATGCGCAGAAGCCCTTTTTATGGAAGGACCAGCTAAGATATCAGTTTTTAGGCAAAGGATCTATTATTGAAACCGCCAATAACCTAGGGCTCCTTACTGTATCATCAGAATCTATTGCAAGCACCTTGTTAGTAGAAGGAACAAATGAGCCTTGAAAACTCCGGTTTGTTCCTTTCATTCTACTTCAGGTATAAGAATAATAAATTCCGTGCCCTTATCTATTTCACTATTCACTTGTATTTTACCTTTAAACGATTGGATAATTTGAAAGCTAACCATCATTCCTAGCCCTGTTCCACTTTCCTTTAATGAATAAAACGGAGAGCCAAGCCTTTCTATTTGCTTTTTCGTCATACCAATTCCTTGGTCTCTAATAGTAATCCTTATAAAACTATCTTCCGTTGAAGAACATGTCATCCAAACCGTTCCACCATTCGGCATGGACTCTATTGCATTTTTCAAAACATTTATTAAAGACTGGTTCAATTTTTGAGGGTTAGCATCAATCCAACAGTTACTCTGAAAATCCGTTATAATCTTAACATTGTGGTTGCGGCTGTAACTTTGAAGGATATTTACCACACGTTTTAACTGATTCCCTACGTCTATTTTTTCGAAGTTATTAATGGTAGGTTTTCCAAAAGATAAAAAATCATTAATGATTTCATTTGCACGATCTAGTTCTTCAATCGAAATTTGAATAAATTCCTTCTTATTCTTAGATAAATTGGGCTCGTCAAGCAGCTGTAGAAAGCCACGTGTTACTTGCATCGGGTTTCTTATCTCATGAGCAAAGACACTGGTTAATTCGCTTATAACCCTTAATTTCTCGGATTGTTGCATTTCCAAACGCAGCTGATGAGCCTCCCTGATCGTTTCAACTAACAACGTAAAGAACCAAGTAAAAACCACTGCAAAGATAAGATGTATTAACTGTACTTTAAGATAATCTATGGAAAATCCCCTTAGAATACCAAATATCGTGAGTCCAGCAAGACAATAGTACAAAGAAAGACCTATCGCTATTTTAACCTTTTTATCTTTTTTGGAACTCACAAACAATTTACGAAAAAATAAAATAACAGGCAGTGTGAAAACCAAGACAATGATGGTATTATAAAACCCTAAATTAATCCCGAGATACAGTCGATAAAGTATAATTAGGCTGGATAGGAAAATGCTTGGCCAAAATCCACCGTATAAACTACCGATTAATAGTGGAATGATTCTTAATTCTAGTCGAGCATTCTCGCCAAAACTTACCGGAAAGGACATGCAAAATAGAATTGAAATTCCCCACAGAATGGTCATTATTACGTTTCTTTTTCTATTACTCTCTACCCTATCCGTTATGAATGTAAAATAAATAAAAATGGGCATCACCATTAGTGTTAACTGCAACAAAAAATCCTTTACTATGTTCATCTTCGTAACCTTTCAAGAACTTAATAATACTAGTATTTTACATTATACTCTAAAGATTTCATAATTTGTTGACTTTCTTGATATAGGTATAAAGACTAAAGGAATATAGTAGGATTTACTTTCCTCTTGCTTCTCTTAAAATACATAGAAGGAGGGGAAGAAACATGTTAAAAAGAATAATCATCCTTGCGGTTCTCTCAACCATTTTAGTAGTTTTAGTATTGATTAAATCGCATACAGTAGCTCCTGTTCAAACAAATACTAATGGTGATAACAACTCAGGGTTAATTTCGAGCGAATACACGATTAGCAAAATTAGTGGTAATCAATATTATGGAAAAGATAATAACGGGACGGAAATAAACTTTTCGGCTCAAAAAATCCGGTCAGATGATAAGATCAAAGTTCACGATAAGGTTATATGCTATTTTGAAAAAGATAATTTAGGTAAAGGTATTGTTAGAGTAGAAAAGAAATACTAAATGACAATTTATCTTCTGGGATTATTATTTGATCGTTTTGTTTTAATTAGGGTTGATGCTGGCTGTTTTCGAATCCATTTGATGAATTTACTTATCTTTTCATCTTTCTTTAAATCTGGAATGGTATTTAAGCGTACTGCAAGTTCTTTATTGGTATATAAAGCATGAATTTGTTTATGACATGGAATGCACAGGTTGGCTTTCGCTAACTTCCCGCCACCCTCTTCCCGGGGGACTAAATGATGCTCGGTAATCTCAACGTCTTCACGATTACATAATTCACACTGGGCCAGCAATTTTTCACCTACTTTTTTTCATTATGCGCCGCTCTTCTGCCGAAACGTTCTTTTCACAAACTCTCCAATTTCATAAATTGCACGTTTTGCCTCTGGTAATGCATTCCCGCTGATTTGCCACACATGCCACATTCCATCCCAAATCTTACATGAAACCTCTACACCAGCTGCTCTTGCCTGGGCACACAGCTTTTCTGCATCACTTTGCAAAATTTCATGATTACCTGCCTGGATGAACAGCGGTGGAAATCCTGTGAAATCAGCAAATACAGGAGAAATGAGTGGATGATCGAGCGATTCTACTCCTGCATACATACTTGCTGCTTTTCTTACACCACCCAGGTTTAAGTACGGATCCCTTTCTTTATTTCTCCTATAGCTTTCCCCACTACTAGTTAGATCTACCCAAGGAGAAAGACAGACAATAGCCGCTGGGAGTGGTTCATTCTGGTCTCTCAAAACTAGTGTGGTCGCCACGCTTAAGCCACCTCCTGCTGAATCCCCTGCAAAAATGATATTTTCCGGTTTATATCCTTCACGTAAAAGCCACCTGTATACATTAATCGCATCTTCAATTGCGGCCGGAAATGGATGCTCTGGAGCCAGCCGATATTCTGGAAAAAGCACTTTTACCCCAGCTGCTTTCCCAATCCGAGCTGCAAGCGGACGATGAGTGTTCGCAGAACAGAACGCATAACCACCGCCGTGTAAATAAAGGATTACCTTTCCGTCCATCGTCGAGCCTGCAGTAAGCCATTCTGCATACAAACCTTCAATTTGGAGTGACTCTACCATACAACCATCCGGCAATTTTCCTATCCTTCTAGCGACAGAATCCAGCATTTGTCGTTTTTCATTCATTTCTCTGTCCATTACACCCTTACGAAAGGCTCTTTTTACTGACCATTTAATTCCTTTTGCAAAAAAATAACTTTTTTGGATACTTGGCATGTTTTTTTACTCCTTTTTACATAAAGAGTTTTTTTAGTTATATTATACTAGAAAAATCTTCCACTACTATCTTAGTAATGTGGGAACGTTCCATTTTTACTTATATATTAAAAATTTTGTAAAAATTCTGTAACAAACGAACACATCGCTGTAGTACAATTGGAATATGTGATACATACTTTCGGAGGTATAACATGACTCGACTTACAGATCATTTAATAATCATCTCTTTTGATTGTCTTTCCTCTTTAGATTTTACGATACTTAAAGACCTCCCCCATTTTCAAACGATAGTAACCAACGGGGCTTATGTTGAAAATGTAGAGACAATCTATCCTTCTGTCACCTATCCTTGTCATGCAACGATCGTAACCGGAAATTATCCTAATCGGCATGGCGTCATTAATAATACGCTACTGCAACCAGGCATGGTGTCACCAGATTGGAATTGGTTCCGAAAGTGCATTCGAGGAACTACTTTATATGATGAAGTGAAAAAAGCAAATATGACATCGGCTGCATTATTATGGCCAGTTACCGGGAAAGCAAATATTGACTATAATATGCCCGAAATTTTTGCAAATCGCCCATGGCATAATCAAATTATGGTTTCGCTAATGAACGGTACTCCACGTTATCAATTAGAGCTCAATCAGCGATTTGGTCATATCCGAAAGGGGTTAAAACAGCCAGAGCTGGATGACTTCGTTCTAGAGTCAACCGTCCACACCATTAAAACAAAGAAACCTAATCTATTAATGGTCCACTTTACCGACCTAGATACCCAGCGTCATTTTCATGGTTTTTCTTCAGAGGAAGCTATGGCTGCCATTCATCGCCATAATGATCGTCTAGGGAGAATCATTGATGCGTTGAAGGAAAGTGGAATCTATGAGAATTCAACGATCGTGGCCTTAGGTGACCATAGTGCTTTAGATGAAAATAAGGCTGTTAATTTAAACGTATTGTTCCGGAAGAAGAATCTACTTTCGACTAACTCGAAAGAGAAAATAATAAATTGGAAGGCATATTGTAAAAGTTGCGATGGCTCTGCATATATTTACATAAAAGATAAAGAAGATGTTACTACCTTTAACGAAGTAAAAGCTCTTTTAGAAAGGTTGATTCAAGATTCTAATTCAGGAATTGAAAGTATTTTAACAGGAGAACAAGCTGCTGAAAAAGGGGCAGATGGATCCTGTGCGTTTATGATTGAAGCCGCACGTGGTTTTTATTTTTTAGAAGATTATGAAGGCGAATTTATAAAAACAATTACTCGTGAGGATGCTGCAGCAGATAAAAAGTACACCTTAGCCTGTCACGGGTATTCACCACAAAAAGAAAATTACGGTACCATTCTAATGGCATCAGGAAAAGGAATTAAGCCCATTACCCTTCCTTCAATCCGCCTCATTGATGAAGGCCCAACCTTTGCAAGACTTCTAGGTGTCAGCTTAGGAAATACAGATGGAAGGGTTATCGAAGAACTATTAGCTTTATAAAGGGGGAAAATGAATGAGTCGGATGTCAAAGCAAGAAAAGAGCTGGGTGTTTTATGATTGGGCAAACTCTGCCTACTCCATCCTGATTACCACAGCCATTTTTCCGTTATATTTTAAGGCTGCAGCAACTAAAGCAGGTCTTGCAGCCTCCACTTCTACCGCCTATTGGGGTTATGCCAATTCGTTTGCTACACTCCTTATCTCCCTTTGTGCCCCTATTTTAGGCAGTATTGCAGATTTTAAGGGATATAAGAAGCGGTTTTTTACCTTTTTCTTCGGACTTGGAATTGTATTCACGTTGTTGTTAGCAGTTGTTCCAAGTAGCCAATGGCTCATTTTATTAATCTGTTATATGTTTACCGTGATAGGATTCGGGGGAACAAATATTTTCTATGATGCGTTTCTTGTGGACGTCACAACAGAGGAACGGATGAACCAGATTTCATCACGGGGATATGCAATGGGATATATCGGAAGTACAATCCCTTTTATTATCGGTATTGCACTAATTCTTTTATCGGATAGAGGCGTTCTGCCTTTAACCGTTTCGGTAGCAAGTCAGGCATCTTTTGCCATCACTGCTTTATGGTGGGGATTGTTTACGATTCCCATGATAAAACATGTAAAGCAGGTTTACTATAAGGAACGTGTACCAAATCCTATTTCCAATGGTTTTAAACAACTCTTTGAAACCTTTAAAAAGATTAAACTTTACCGGCCATTATTCTTATTTTTAATCGCCTATTTCTTTTACATTGATGGAGTAAATACCATTATCACTATGTCTACCGCCTACGGTTCTGATTTGGGCATAGATTCAACCAACCTATTAATTATTTTGTTTGCCACACAAGTTGTCGCTGCACCGTTTGCCGTTTTATATGGAAGACTTGCAGATAAGTTTAAAAGTAAAACGATGCTGCTCGTAGGAATCTTTGTTTATATCGTCATTTGTACCTATGCATATTTCTTAAAGACGACGTTAGATTTTTGGATTCTTGCGATGCTGGTGGCGTCTTCACAGGGTGGGATTCAAGCTCTAAGCCGCTCGTACTTTGCAAAGCTGGTTCCAAAGGAAAGCTCTAATGAGTTCTTTGGTTTCTATAGTATTTTTTATAAGTTTGCTGCCATACTAGGACCGTTTTTAGTCGGTTTTACTGCCCAGTTAACAGGGAATACAAATAGCGGCGTGTTCAGTTTGATTTTGTTATTTATTGTAGGCGGCATCGTACTTTTACGTGTACCGGAAGCTGAAGATGTTTCGAACTCCCCTACTTGATCTCAAAAAATTTAGGACCAGTTTCCGTTGGGGAACTGGTCTTTCTTTCGTATTATATTGGAAGATTAAGGTAAAATATCCAATCCGGTGAAAAAATGAGCCAATCTGGTCTTCTGTCAAGAAAGTAGACACTAAAATTTGAGATTTTAAAAGCCATTACCACTACCGCACTTCGCTTGGTCAGGTATTAGAAATAGTCAATCGATAACCTTGATTGACTATTTCTAATACCAAATGGCTATCCTATGAGATATTTTCTACTTTATCTTGGTGGTGATATCTCTCAAATTGATTTGGTGAATAATGCCCTAAAGTCGAGTGTTTTCGTTTTTCATTATAAAAACCACTAATATAGGAATTAATTGCTTTTATAGCTTCGGCCCTGGTCCTAAAACGCCTTCTGTAAATCAAATCTTTCTTAATTGTGGCATGGAAGGATTCTATACAAGCATTATCGTAAGGGTCACCTTTTTTGCTCATACTTATATTCATTTTTTGCTCTTTCAAAATATCAATATACTCTTTAGAACAATACTGGGAACCCCGGTCAGAATGATGAACTATTCCTGTACCGGGCTGTCTTGAAATGATCGCCATCTTTAATGCTTGTATACATAACTCTTTCCTCATGTGTGAGGCAAGACTCCACCCCACAATTTTTCTGGAGTAAAGGTCCATTACAGAAGATAAATATATCCAGCCTTCTAAAGTCCAAATGTACGTAATATCAGATACCCAAACTAGATTAGGTTCTTCTACGTCAAATTGTCGGTTAAGCAGATTAGGATAAATATATAGGTCATGATTGGAATCTGTTGTGACTACAAACTTCTCTTTCGACGTTGCCTTTAATCCCATTTCTTTCATCATACGAGCCACGGTTTTTTGTGAAATGATATAACCCCATTCCACAAGGTCAGCGTGAACTCTAGGACTTCCATAAGTCCCAAAACTTTCATGAAAGGACTTACTTATTTTCTGTTTGATCTCCGAACGATAGACTTCTTTCTCAGATTGCGGTTGGTTCTGCTTCTTCAGCCATTTATAATAGCCACTCTTTGAAACGTTTAGAACTTCACACATCTTCTCCACAGCGTGCTCATCAGAGTGGGCTTGAATAAAGGTATATATTACGCTTGGTTTTTCGTGAAGATGTGCATCGCCTTTTTTAAAATTTCGTTTTCCTCTCTTAACTGTTGTAATTCTTTCTCATGTTGCTTTTTTAATTTTTCAAGCTCTTTAGGTGTAATGTATTCCTTACCTTCCTGGCTAACATTTACTTTCTCCTTATACGCTGCCACCCAACGACTAACAGTCTTATAAGAGATCTCTAATTCCTTAGAAACATCTGTGGCTTTTTTCCCTTCTTCAACAACTAACTTTGAAACATAATCTCTGTACTCTTGAGTATGATGTTTCTTCATATGAACACGTCCTTTTAAATGATGATTGTATTATAAACTAAATCTCATTTATACGTGTCCACTTTTTAGACTAACCTCAAATCATCTCGAAAAATAAGCCAATGCCTGACAAAAATGAGCCATTCCCTCACCAAAATCAGCCAATACAACCGAAAAATGAGCCATTCACCTTAAATCGCATAAAAATCTCTTGTGTTTTGGAGTAGGATATCGCCAACTTCAGTTGACTTACGATTTTTTATAGAAGCAATTTTACTAATCGAATGTTGCATCATATTGGGATGAGTCATTTGCCCAAGAAATGGGCCTTTAAAACGCCAAGGACCATCTGTTTCGACCATTAGTCTCTCTATTGGAACATTAACCACTATATCTTGAATCTCTTTTTTGTATACAACATCAGGTGTAACTGAAATAAAATATCCATTTCTCATCATTCTTGTTATCGTTTTGCGATCCCCTTTAAACCAATGAAAATGGGCTTTTCCGATTGAATGCTTTTCTAATAAATCGCAAACTACAGACGCATCCTCATACACCGCATGTAGCACAATCGGTTTGTCATTTTTCTTTGCTAATTTAATAAAAGCCTCTACAAACTCCACATATTGTTCATATTGACTAGAAGTGATTTTATTGTCAAGACGTTGATAATAAGGAAGTCCTACTTCTCCAATCGCAACCATTTCATCCCGATGGGCATCAATCCATGTAAAAAGGTCACTTTTTTCTTCATCTGTAGGAAGAGGCTGTTCCGGGTGAAAACCAAACGCCGGTTTCACTTTATGGAAGGTTTGTGATAATTGAAGATTTCTTTTACACGATGTAAGATGATTCGAAACGGTAACAAGTGCATCAATGGATTGAGAGTCTTCCATTAAAGTAGTTAATTCCTGCTCACTATACTGATCTAAATGAATATGTGCATCTATCATTCTCAATATTGCCATCTCCTTTTGGAAACGTTCATTATTAAAATAATACAAAAAAGCACCTGGGCTCCCAAACCCAAGTGCTTCATCAAATATTATTTTACATCATAACCTTGATCATCAATTGTTTCTTTAATCGTGCTAAGAGTAACCACGCTAGGATCAAATTCCACATCTACTTGACCTTTATCAAGTTTTACATCGACTTTCTTAACGCCCTGAAGTCCGCCTACACTTCCCTCAACCGCTTTAACACAATGACCACATGACATTCCGCTTACATTTAAAGTTACTTGTTCCATGATATATTTCCTCCTATTTTTTCATTAATTTTTGAATCGTAACTAAAACTTCATCCACGACCTCGAAATCGCCTTCTTGAATTCTCTCTACTACGCAGCTTTTCATATGTCCTTCAAGTAAGACTTTAGCCACACTATTTAAGGCGGATTGAGTCGCAGAAATCTGAGTAATCACATCATCACAGTACGTATCTTTTTCAATTAAGCCTTTAATCCCACGGATTTGGCCTTCAATTCGATTCAATCTAGTCACAAGGTTGCTTTTCACTTTATCTGAATGATGACTCTTTCGATGACTGCCTTCGTGATCGCAGCATGACTCATCGATCATCTCTTCCAGTTCATGTTCATTGGACATCTATTTGCCCCCTTTTTTGAATACATTATATCATACCCCCGTATAGTAATGCGACGGGCGTAAATTAACATCTTTTCAAACTTATTGGCTTTTCTCAACTATTTAATTTCAATAACATATGAAAACACTCTTACTTTTCCATCTTGTTTAAACTCAGCCCATATTTTGTATTTTCCCGGTTGGTCAAACTGTGTCTCAAAGACTGGTTTGGTTTCATTTTGCGGGTGCACATGCAAGTATTCGTTAGCTGTTTCATTTAAGATTACCACATGTCCTGCTGCACCTAGATAAGGTTCCAATGAGGTTTCATCCACCTTGAATGAAAGTATGACAGACCTTTTTGCTTCAAAAGAACTAACTTCCATTTCCGCCGTTTTTCCATCTATGGTTTTTACGAAATTCTCATCAACTTTAAGTTGGTTATGGCTATGCGAATCCTGCTGTTCTCCTACTGTAAAAGCCACTGGTGTTACATGGTAGTTTAGTTTTTCTGGCTTTATGTCGATAAACGCCTTATAAGCTCCATCCAGTAATTCCTGAGAAAGTTCAAACTTACCTGCACCAACTTTTTCAGGATGTAAGTGTAAATATTGATCTAAATGTTCATCCACTATGATTAAGTGAAGGAGTTTCTCATGATTTACCACAAGATCATCGACAGGTTTGCCATTTGCGTCCTTCAGAACAATGGTTATTTTTCCATCCTTATATAAGAAGGTCGTTTCCACCTCACTTGTTTTCACCTCACCTCCCTCATGCTCATGTCCCCCTTCCTTCTCTTTATGACCATGGCCTTCTGTATTTGCCATTGTTTCATGGCTGTTTGTTTCACTATGATCCACGTCTTTATCAGAAAATTTGTCATATGCCGTATAGGCACCAATGACGACCAATAGATACACAATGGCGGATATTACCCACTTTTTCATAGAACCGCTCCTATTCATGATTATTTAATTTTACTCGCTGCAATCTGAGCGCATTTAATACAACCGATACAGAACTAAATGCCATTGCAGCTCCTGCCAGCCAAGGGGCCAAGAATCCAAATGCTGCGACTGGAATTCCTAACGTATTATAGCCAAAGGCCCAAAATAGATTTTGTTTAATATTTCGGATGGTTTTCTTACTCATGTCGATGGCATCTGCAATACTATTTAAATCGCCTCGCATTAATGTGATATCAGCTGCTTCCATCGCTACATCTGTCCCGGTACCGATTGCCATGCCAATATCTGCAATCGCCAAGGCTGGCGCATCATTGATTCCATCACCAACCATCGCTACACGTTTACCTTGGTTTTGAAGCTTCTTCACTTCATCAGCTTTTCCTTCTGGTAAAACTTCTGCCACCACTGCATCAACACCTACTTCATCCGCAATGGCTTTTGCTGTTCGTGCATTATCACCTGTCATCATGATGACTTCAAGGCCCATATCTTTTAATTTCTGAATTGCTGATTTTGACGTTTCTTTTACCGTATCAGCCACAGCAACAATTCCTGCAAAATGATGATCGATTGCCACTAACATCGCTGTTTTTCCGTTTTCCTCAAGAGCTTCCATCTTGAGCTCAGATGACTGGAAAGTAACAGCGTATTTGTTCATTAATTTTCGTGTCCCAATTAATAACTCTTTACCGTCAATCGTAGCTCTTATTCCATAACCAGGAATAGCTTCAAATTCTTCAGCAGTTAATAGATCAATACCTCTTTCTTTTATGCCCTTTACAATTGCCTCTGCTAATGGGTGCTCAGATTGTTTCTCAGCAGTACCTACCAATTGTAAAAATGCTGTTTCCTTAAGATCAGCTGTTACGATTATATCAGTTAGTTCTGGTTTCCCATTTGTAACCGTACCTGTTTTATCTAAAACAACAGTAGTAATTCGGTGTGCTCTTTCAAGGTGCTCTCCGCCCTTAAATAAAATTCCAGCTTCGGCTGCACGTCCGGAGCCCGCCATGATAGAGGTTGGTGTCGCCAAACCTAATGCACATGGACAAGCAATAACAAGAACAGCGATCATTTTTTCTAAGGCTTCAGCGAAATTCCCAGGACTCACTACGAAAAACCACACCAAGAACGTTATTACGGCAACCCCAACAACAATAGGAACAAATATTCCTGAGATTTGGTCTGCCATGCGTTGGATTGGGGCCTTTGATCCTTGCGCTTCTTCAACCACTTTAATAATTTGTGCAAGGGCCGTATCCCGTCCAACCTTTGTTGCCTTTATTTTTAGAAAGCCATTTTTGTTGATCGTAGCACCGATAACTGGATCCCCAATGGTTTTATCCACTGGGACACTTTCTCCTGTCAGCATGGACTCATCCAATGCGGAGCGTCCTTCGATTATTTCTCCATCGACCGGTACCTTTTCACCTGGCTTTACCAATATGATGTCTCCGACCACCACTTCTTCTAAAGTAACTTCAAGTTCTTTACCCTCTCTGACTACTGTCGCCGTTTTGGCTTGAAGACCCATTAGTTTCTTGATTGCTTCAGAGGAACGACCTTTGGCCCGGGCCTCAAACAATTTACCTAAAAGAATCAAAGTTATTAATACCGCGCTTGTTTCAAAGTACAAGTCAAACATCATCTGTCCGGACCCAATAGCGGAAATAATGATATAGAGACTGTAAAAATACGCAGCGGACGTTCCAAGCGCAACTAGCACATCCATATTGGCACTACCATTTCGAAGTGCCTTAAATGCTCCTACATAAAATTGCTTTCCAACAATGAATTGAACTGGAGTTGCGAGTGCCAATTGGACCCAAGGATTCATCAGCATGTCAGGTAGATAAATAAAGGATGTGAACTCAAAATGATTAACCATTGCCCATAATAGCGGAAAGGCAAGAATGAGTGAAAAGAGAAACTTTCCTTTTTGTTTTTCCATTTCTTTTACACGATGGTCGACCGATTCTTCTGTTGTTTCTTGTTTGACCTTAGCTTCGTAACCTAGTTTCTCTACGCCTTTGATCATTTCTTGGATGGTGATTTGAGATGAGTTAAACTCCACACTAGCCGTTTCGAGTGCAAAATTAACGGTTGCTTTGTTAACTCCGTCAAGTTTGTTTAGCCCCTTCTCAATTCTTGCAGCACAGGCTGCACAGGTCATACCCATTAAATCAAGTTCGACCTTCTCTGATAAGACACCATATCCAAGGTCATTCACTTTCTTCGTAAAATCGGTCACATTCGTTACAACTGGATCATATTTTATCGTGGCTTTTTCAAGGGCTAAGTTCACATTAGCTGTTTCTACCCCTTCAAGTTTATTTAAGCCTTTCTCAATTCGAATGGCACAGGCTGCACAGGTCATCCCGGTTATTGGTAGTTGTATTTCTTTTGTTGCGGTGCTCATGTTCCTTCCTCCTATCTATATCAAACAATAGTTTTTCAATTCCTTGAAATGGAAATATATCTTATGCTTTTATACTATACCCCCCTACCCTATAATGTCAACAAAAAAACAAATTTTATTTATTAATTTATAAAAAAAGCCTCCATTGGATTGGAGGCTTAATTCTTATTGGAATGAAATTAAAGTTAAGACTTGACCCCTGTTCGCTTCAAGTGTTAGGGTGATATTTTTTCCTTGATGATGAAACAGTTCGTTTATCATGTTTCCTGTTGCTTTTGCCACATGTGTTTTTCCATCTGATGTTATAAAGCGGAAAGTTCCACCGGATTCAATTCCAGCTATATGGGCTGATACTATAATTTGATTTGTATTAGCAAAAGTGGTCTCAGGCAGTTTTATTGTTTGTCCAATTTTCAACCTTGTTGGATCTACAGTTGGATTTAGTTCTTGTAGTGATGAGATGGGGACCCCAAATGCTTTACTGATTTTTGTAAAAGTATCGCCGCTCTTAATCACATATACAGACTTACTTGGTTCTGATGGTTCGTTTTTCGATAAGTGAGTTGCACTAACGAATGCTTTTTTGCCGTTAAAAATAATTTGAGCCCAGCCATTACCTATTGTCGTAACCGATACACGATCATTTAATTGTAATGACCCTACTATTGAACTACTTGTAGATGCTGCTTCCCTGACCCTCAATGATGAAGCAGTTACATACATATTTGTTTGGTCACCTGTTGGTGCATCAATTGTAGCTCCTGAAAGGTACTCAGCGCTTACAAAACAAACTCGTCCTTTAAGAAGAATAGCTGCCCACACCCATTTTCAATATATGAGACCTTAACAACATCCCCTTTTTGATATTGACCAATAATGGTACTTGATGTGCTTGGTTGCGACCTAATATTTAGTTTTGTAGCGGTAACCGTTTGATTTTGGACTTTAGGTAATAAAATTTTTTTACCATCAATAGAAGTTAACCCATTGGCCTCTAATATTTCTTGGGCTGTTACTCCATGTGCAGCTGCAATATTTTCAATTCTTTCACCATTTTTCACCTGATAGGTGTATTCATGGATAAAAGCTGCATTCGCATTAGTAGAAAACACCCCCAGAATAACAGTAAAAATTCCCGTTACCACAAGTTTCTTTACAGGACTTTTTTGGATCCATTCGTTAACTTTTTGAACATATGTATGTAAATTTGTATGAATATCATTTAATAGTCCTTTTACATCAATCACGTTTCGAATGTCAAAGAGACTTACAGACTTATAATATTCCCGTTTTTCCATCCTTGAAGTGAAAATTGGTGGTTCACTTTTTATTTTCTTTCTTTTTCCATAAGTATCTTTTCTTTTTAATGAAAGTTCACCATATGCAAATAATTCTGTAGTCATAATACCCTTCTCCTATTTCCCTCTTAAGTTGTATCTTTCTCCCCATAGTGTATTCGATGATTGATGTGATTTTGTGTCCACATTCCTTCCATAATTCCTCTCTAAAGGTAAAATATTTTTCTATAGGTTCAAAATAGCAGAAATAATTAAAGGCACACGCTTTTAAAATGTCGTGTGCCTTTTAGTGTCCCGGTATATTTTCTTTTGAAATGGCAGTAATTGTTTTTGCCAATTTTTTTGAAGATGGTTTATATATAAGGTAAATGCTTCTGCCAAATTGATCTTCGGCAAACTCCCTAATTGTAGCGGATTCGGCTTTCACATTTCGAGAAACCATTCGAGGCATAATAGAAACCCCAAGGCCACTGGATACAAAGGCAACGATGGATTCATTTGTTTCTAACTCAATCCCAAGCTTATATCCAATATTATTTTTTCTACAATAATTCTCAAAAAATGTGCGGATGTCACACGGATGTTTATGAATGATCAGTTGGTTATCAACAAACTCTGTTATAGAAAGAGCCGGTTGATCACTATTTACCGTCATTGGGAGGATTGCATCATATGGCTCCCAAAATATATTCTCCATAACAAAATTCCGATTATTCGTTACATCTTGCGCGAAAACAAAATCAGCCAGATTATTTTCAACTAATCTTACTAATTCTTCTGTTGTATCCTTAATTAAAACCTCAATTTTATAGTCATCTCTTAGTCTATTAACAATAGCAGGTAGAAAATGTGTGCCAATGCTTGGCAACGCACCGATCTTAATGGTTTGTTTTTTGGCATATTGATTCATTTCAGACGAAAGTTCATCAGCGGCCTTTAATAATTCAATCCCTTTTAGGTACAAATGTTTACCTGCTTCGGTTAATTCTATTCCGGTCGTTTTCCTTAAAAATAGTTCGCAATTTAACTCACTCTCAAGTTGAGTGAGTTGTTTTGAGAGCGCTGGTTGTGAAATGAATAGATTTCTAGCCGCTGTCGTAACGCTGCCTGCTTCTACCGTAGAAACAAAATATTTTAATTGAATTAATTTCAACACGGACATCAAATCCTCTTAATCATTTGGCTCTGTTAAACTTGCCTGTTGATTTCCGCTCCAGGCACGAGCGGTTCGTGGGTGTTTCGGCGAGCCTCCTCGACGCAAGCGTCTGCGGGGTCTCTCCTGAACCATACTCCCACAGGAATCTTCGTGCCTTCCGCTCCAATTAACAGGATGTATTAATCAACACTGTTCTTTAACACAGCCAATCATTTAAAAACGCCCAATTTTACCTTAATCTCAGATTACAATAATGAGGAAAATATGTGAATAATTTTTTTTTTTAATTCATAAAAACGGCTCTTTTCTAAGACATTGTTGCTTTGGTCTGCTTTATTTTAAGAATTGTTCTATTAAATAGGCGGAGGAATTCCGCTTATTTTGGAAAACTGGATGTAAATTAGTCCAAATAAAAGGAGATATTCCGCTGATTTTAAAACGCAAAAATGAGCCACTTTTCTTTTGAATAACTGGAAAAACTCCGTTTATTGGTTAATCTACTAAGGGCACAATCCAATTAGTCAGCTCTTTCTTAATTCTACTAACGAATATACCCATAACTAGTCGCTATTACCTTATATTAAATCACCTTTCCCTATTACACCTAAAAACTGGTATTCTATTATTAAAGTAAAAAATTAGGAGGAATTTCGATGAATGTTGTTTTACAATTTGGCTCAATCATTCCATTTTTAGAAGATTTAAAGCAAGTGGAAGACGATCATATTTTCTTCTCACCGATTGGTGAAGGAAAGTGGTCGTCGGCTTCTATTGTTGCACATCTTTTATTATGGGACCAATATATACAGAACTCTAGACTACCATTGATGTTGGCTGGAGAAACCCTCCCCACTGGACAAGTAGATGTCCAAGCAATTAATAATGATGCCCAAAACTTTGCCCATTCGGGTATTAGTAAAAATGAACTTATTGAGAAATTCATCCTCAACCGGAAAGGACTACTCAAAGAACTAACAGATACCAATCTCCATACTACATTTACAATCGGTGAGCATTCTTTCACACTTGAAAAATATTTGGTCGGTATGGTTGAACATGATGAACACCATATGAAGCAAATAAAAGAAGTATATGAACTAGCTAAGTAAAGTTGTATCAAAAAAATGAAGAATATTGTTTGAATAATACCAACTAGTAGCCCTTTTTATTTTTTGTTATTAGTACTAGGTCATGAAAATAAGTAATAACATTTAGTAAATTAGTTTAATTTGCTGAGGAGGATCATTCATGACAGAAGAACAGCATCAACATTTATTAGAAACAAGAGAAAGCCTGTTCAACGAAATTAGTTTACTAGGGGACGAAGAATTTAATAGAAGTCCTGGACTTGACAAATGGAGTATCGCACAAGTGTGTCATCACCTTGCTATTACTGAGAAATTATTTGCACGTGCCATTGATTATGGTCTAAAGCAATCATCCAGTAATCATGTCAAACAAAAAAATATCCAGGTATTATTGGACCGAACTATAAAAATCGAGGCCCCAGAAATTGTAAAACCAGTTTTAGAATCATTGGAATTAGTGCAAATCACTGAACTCTTATATGATTCCAGAAACTACTTACTCACTGTTCTTGACAGTGTGGAGGATAAGGTGATTTTGAGAGAAAAGTCAGCAAAGCATCCTATTTTTGGCGAGCTACCCTTAAATCAATGGATTGACCTAATATACTTACATGATCAACGACATATTGACCAAATTAAAGAGATAAAAAACTCTATCCGCATCCAATGAAGATAGCTTGGCTTCTGCCAAGCTATTTTTTTATTTCTAAATTAAAACTCCAGGGCCACCCCATTATCTGGAACAAATACATTTGATAGCTGATGAGTCGTAATCAATTCCTTTAGTTCACTTCGAGTTAACAAGCAATGATTCCATGACTCCATATGAACGACAACTATTTTTGAAGAAGGGCTTGCTGCATGAACCTTTTCAATGTCCTTGACACCCATCGTGATGGGATCTCCTGTTAAGAATTGTGCTTCCCCTCCATTTAGTACAATTACATCTGGAGAAAAATGAGAAATAGCTTCTTCAACTTCCGTACACCAGACGGTATCCCCTGCCAAATAGATGACAGGCTCACCTTCTGCTTGTAAAACAAAACCAGATACTGGGCCCATCTGTTTTCCAAGTTCCCCCGTCCCATGCTGCCCCCCAGTTCTTGTTAATTGAATTCCATTCCAACTTGTTTCATGCTGGACTTTAATTACCTGTTTAAAACCTTGCCCCACCAGCTTTTCTTCATCCTCAGGCTGACAAAAAACAGGAAGGTCTTTAGGAAGTAATTCTATAGCTTGATCATCTAAATGGTCACGATGAGTATGGGTAATGATTATAGCGTCTATATCACTTACTATTTCTTCTACCGTAATCGGCAGGTCAACTAAAGGGTTTCTATATTCATTAGCTGCATTTGCTACGGGTCCAAGTAAGCCCTTTGTGCTAAACATCGGGTCAACAAGCATGGTCTTTCCTTTAAAACGGAACTTGATCGTTGCATGCCTAATTAATTGAATGTTCAATGGTCTCACCTCAATAGTTTTTTGTTATAAAAATAGAATACATCCAAAACCCATAAATAGGAAATATATAAATTTTATATACCCATAACCATAGGTTATAGATGGTTACATTAGTGTGAAGGATGTTTTGTTGACAGTATTTTTTTAACATGCAATACTTGAACTACAATTCATGTTTTTAGGTATTCATCCTATTAAAGGAGATATTAAATGAAATTACGCAATACTATCAATTTCCTAGTAATAATTATTGTCTATACTGCTTTAACGTTTTATATTGGCTGGAACGGTTGGTTGTGGCTCCATACAGCATTTGGACTTGAGACAAAGTGGGTCTATGGGGTCCTTCTCTGTGTACTTTCCTTTTCCTACATTATTGGTCATTTCTTAAAAAGCATAGCCTTATTTAAAATCATAGGTTCCTATTGGTTTGGAGTTTTGCAGTATGCAATTTTATTCCTTCCTATTGCCAATCTTATTGCAATTTTATTAGTACTTTTTGGCCTGCCAAAAGCAACAGTAATCACTTGGCTAGGCGTAATCGTACTAATCGCCTTTATCGTTCTATTCATTATTGGAACATTTAATGCCTATAGCCCTGTTGTCCGTCATTTTTCAATTGAGATTCCCAAACGCGGCCAAACTCGTTCACAGCTTAGCATTGCCATGGCTTCTGATATGCATTTTGGTAGACTCTCGGGTCCTGGCCATGCACGGCGTCTTGTTAAAGAGGTGAATTTACTACAACCCGATTTAATTTTATTACCAGGTGATATTATTGATGATGATCCTGAACCATTTATAAAGAAGAAGATGGGGACCATCATGAGTGAATTATCCGCACCACTTGGTGTTTATGGGGTTCTAGGTAACCATGAATATTATGGGGGTGGGATACCGAAGTACTTGAAAGAAATGGAACAAAACGGGATAAGAATATTAATGGATGAAGTCATTAAAATAGAGGATATGTTTTATTTGGCAGGTCGGAAGGATAAAACGGATCGTAACAGAAAGTCGATTGACACTCTCCTTTCAGACATTGACCACTCGTTGCCGATTATTTTGATGGATCATCAGCCGGCTGAAGTGAAACAAGCGTCAGATAATCAGGTAGATTTGCTTCTTTCGGGTCATACTCACCGAGGTCAAATGGCACCAAATCATTTAATTACCCGAAGGATCTTTGAAGTGGACTGGGGGTACCTCCAAAAACAGCAGCTTCATACCATCGTTTCATCGGGATATGGCTTTTGGGGCCCGCCGCTTCGGATTGGCAGCCGATCAGAGATCATTCAGATTGATGTGAAGTTCACAGGTTCGATAGAGGAAATAGAATGAATTAGCTCTGCCTTTTAAATGAAAACCATCTTCCTTTTGGTCACAATTTTACAGGATATTGGCAGTATATTTATGTTTAACTGTCCCAATTAGATTGTTATAATGTTGGTTATGAAATAGTTAGGAGGCTCCCTCAATGACCACATTTGAAAAGTTAAAGCCCATTATTGCAGACCAACTGGGTGTTAAAATGGAGAATATCAGAATGGATTCATCATTTAAAGATGACTTCGAAGCAGATTCGCTTGATATGGTGGACCTGACGATGGAAATTGAAGATGAATTTGCCATTGAAATTAATGACAAAGTTGCAACGAAACTTCAAACGGTTGGCGATGTTGTAAACTTTATTGAAAAACGATAACAAAAAGGCTCTTTTCTAAAAGTTTATGGCTTTTTGGATTCGCTGATAAAATTGGATATTCGCCGATAAAGTGGTTCAATTCGCTGATAAATTTTTAGATTCGCTGATAAACTGGTAAAAATCGCTGATAAAACAGATAAACTAACTAAGAAGGTATCGTTTTACACCTTTTAAGTAACTTATTCGGAATTTGAACGGGATTAATAACAAAATTCTTTACGAAAACAGCAAACAAAAAAGTCCGATTTCAGAGTGAAATTGGACTTTTTTTATATTAAGAAAAGGTCTACTTCCACTTTAGCCTATTTCGAATGCTTAAAGTGAATTATTCCATTCTCTTCACAACTGTTTCCTGAATTCTTCGGATCACATCGCCTCTACTAATTACCCCCACGACATGGTTATCATTATCAATAACGGGTAGTTTCTTAAAGTGATGTTTCGCTAACAAGTTTACGACGGTTTTCATCTCATCGTTTGGATGTACAGTCACAATTCCTTTTGTTTTAGCAATCCGAATAACTTCCACTTTAGCCATTTCCTCTATGCGTTCTTCTAATGCTTCCTCAGCAATATACGTGATAAAACTAATATAATCTTGGATTCTCCGATCAATGGGCTTGAATGCTCGTAAAATATCTCCGTCTGTTACCATTCCAGCAAGCCTTCCATTTTCATCTACAATAGGAACACCGCCAATTTTCTTCTCAACAAACGTTGTCATAACGTCTTTAATAGAACTGATCGGTCTTACAGAAATGACATCCTGCACCATAAAATCTTTGACCTTCATTTTCGTCACCGCTTTCTATTTATTGAAAAAATTGTCCCTTGTTCTAATGTAAAATTACCCTGAATATTATTAACATCTATCTTTTTATGACAATTGATTCCGTAATTGCTCCAACTTATCTGGGGGGAAAATCATCCTACAAATGACCTTGGCTATGTTTTGAACATTTTCCTTTTGACCTGTTAATCGCTCTTTTTCGTAGCCATTTTCCACTAGAATCATAATGGCCCAAGATACTGTTTCTAAATCTAAATCCTCCCAGGTCCACCCTTTTTCATTTGCTTGTTTTAATCCTAAATGAATTCTGTCATGAACCTTTCTTCTTGCTGCACCGAGTACCTCACAAAGCTCTGAATCCTTTAGAAGCAGTTCAGGCAACACTCGGTGGAGTCCTAATTCATTTAACCGTTTATAATGTTCCTCTAAAAGTGTGGTTAATAATTTTTCAGGATTACAGGAAACCCAGCTTGGTTCAGGAGGGAGAAGCCGTTCAAGCTTATCTTCTAATAATGACAGCAACAGCTGGCGTTTATCTGAAAAATAACGATAAAAAGTCCCGGTGGCTACCCCAGCATGTGCAGCAATCTCCTTTGCCGTAGTTTGCTCGTACCCTTTTGAAATGAACATGGCACGTCCACTTTCAAGCAATGCTTTTCTTTTTTGCTGGGCACGCTCCTGCTTAGGAATAATTGGGAACTCACCTATTAGTGTATCTTCACGTTCAGACATTTTATCACCTCACAATTATCATATCACTTTCCTTAAAATTGAACCATAGTTCACCTTTTTAATTGACAGGTATTTTAAGACATGCAATACTTGAACTAAGGTTCATGTTATAATTATTTCATTATTTTACACCCCTTTTATGATGGAAGGATTGTAACATAACCTGCTCCATTTTAATTTTTTCTTATACAAAAGCAGGAGTTCTTCATTTTTTTTCGAATTATTTATAGTATCTTTATCACCATTTATTTATTTTTTTCATATATTTTACCAACTATCGGAAGGTGTTGATTAATGTGGCCAATCAATCTGAATCAAAAAAAATCTCTGTTAATTCAACAATCTCATTAAAAGGGATTGTAAAAGCCATTTTCAACGATACCGTTCATGTACAAATTGGTGGGAAGATTATTCCCATTCCTGCTTCAGATTTCCTTGTAGAGAAACCAAGTAAATAATTGTAAGGTAAATTTAAAAAAGCGATGCTCTGGTATTAGAGTCATCGCTTTTTTGTGTGTAAAATATACGCTTTGCCTAGGACTTATTAGCAGGAATTGCTTTTTGATAACAATCACATGTAACAATATGGTCGATCACCATTCCAGTTGCTTGCATAAACGCATAGCAAATAGTCGAGCCGACAAATTTAAAGCCGCGTTTTTTTAAGTCCTTACTTAATTTATCACTGATTTCGGTTTTTGCCGGGACCTCTGTTAACTCATTAAAATGGTTTTGGATCGGCTTACCGCCGACAAAGGACCAAATATATTTTTGGAAGGATCCGAATTCATCGATGATTTTCAGATAGGCGTGTGCATTGGTAATGACGGCATTAATTTTCAGCTTATTTCTTACAATTCCTTCATTATGTAAAAGTTCTTCTATTTTCTTGTCGTCGTACTGAACAATTTTTTCCGCCTCAAAGTTATCAAAGGCTTTGCGGTAATTCTCTCGTTTCTTTAAGATCGTATACCAGCTTAATCCTGCCTGCGCCCCTTCAAGATTTAAATATTCAAATAGCATTTGATCGTCATAAACAGGTACTCCCCATTCATGATCATGATAATCCATATACAACGGATCCTGATTTACCCAACCGCACCTATTCATCCTGAACCCTCCCGTTTTCTTATGGCTTTGTTAAACTTGTCTGTTGATTTCCGCTCCAGGCACGAGCGGTTCGTGGGTGTTTCGGCGAGTCCTCGGCGCTTGCGCCTGCGGGGTCTCCCCTGAACCATACTCCCACAGGAGTCTTCGTGCCTTCCGCTCCAATCAACAGGGTAAAAAATTTACATTGTTCTTTAACAAGCCTTTTTTTTAGTATATCAGAAATTTCATTTAAGAACAAACGTTCCTGTTAATATATAAAAAAAGCGGAATCAATTTACGATTCCACTCATTACTTTCATTATCGTACCCATTCACCATGTTGGTTTACTTTGTAACCATTAATTGTTGTATTAACTGCCATACTTCCGTCTTTGTTTAAGTAGTACCACTTGTTAGCTGATTGTACCCATCCTGTTTTCATTTCACCTGACTGTGCTAAATAGTACCATTTGTTCTTTGTTTTTACCCAGCCGGTCTTCATCTCGCCGGATTCTGCGAGGAAATACCACTTGTTTCCTGTCTTTACCCAACCTGTTTTCATTTCTCCTGATTGTGCTAGGTAATACCATTTGTTTCCTGTCTTCACCCAACCTGTTTTCATTTCACCTGTTGTTTCAAGGTAATACCATTTGGCGTTATCTTTCACCCAGCCGGTTTGTAGATCACCATTCTCATTATGAAAATACCACTTACCGTCTTTGAAATTCCAGCCAACGTGTTTGCCGTTTAATTGTGGTAATCCAGCAATATAGCCTACTCCACCTTTTTTGTCGATTCCAATCCCTGCTTCTATTGCCTTCTCTAATTCTACTTTATTCACGGCTGTTCCTTGAAAATTCTCAAGCTCATCACCTGGGTGTTGATAGTTGCTCAGCACATAGGAGAAACCATTAAAATTATCAAGGACACGTAATCCAGTAGCTTCTGCTCCCACAGGAACAGACAGCACTCGAGAAAGTTCCTTTGTATCAATATTATAGGCCCATACGAAGTTGTTTGTATGCTCCCCGCCATCTTCTCCGATAAATAATGTTCTCATTTTTTCAGAGTAACTTAGGTTATCAGGCTTTGAAATTTTGTCAGGATTCGCTTTATTTCCGTAAGCATCAGGTGCTGCTAAATCTTCTCCAACAACCATTGCCTTCATATCAGATGCTGCATAGTCACTGTTGATTTTGTTGCCATCCTTGTCCTTTAAGCCGCCTGTTAAATTAAGCTCATAGGTTCCACCTGCACTGATTTTATTTAAACGTACATCATCTACTGGATCTGAATGATTCGTATCTTCCAACATGGCTTTTCCAATTTCAGAGATGGCCATATATACTTTTTTATCTTTTGCGTTAACGGTGATCCCTTCCATTTTACGGAATTCTGCTGTTGCGCCTTTTAATGCTGCATAACGGCGTGATTCAAGGAAAGCTGCTGCTTTTTCCATGCCGGGCTTTAGTTTAATATATTCCGTTTTTCCACCGCTAGAGTCTGTTTTAATCGCTGTAAATCCTTCTGTTGGCTCGCTAGCCGTTTCAAAGATATCACTGAATTTTGTTCCCTTGTCAATAATCGCTCTCACTTCGTCATCAGTAGCATGTCCTAACTTCACCCATTCAAGGTTACCAGACCCACCATTTTCTGCACTAGTTTGAACAAATTTCGCAGCATATAAAGTTCCTGCAGATAAGTCTTTTTCTTTGTCGGCAACATACATAAACGTTACAGTATAGTTCCCATCATCACCAAAAAATGCGGTCTTATTATCAGGCATCACTGTCATAATTTCATGAGAAAAACGGCCAGCACTGTAGTGTTTAACGACACTGGTATCACCATTTGGCTTTACTGTTACTTCTGGAATAAAACCATAATTATATGGATTTGCTTTTGATTCATCCCCAAAGTATAGCTTCGCAAAGCCTTTCACATTCGTAGAGTCTTTATCTGTTCCAATTTCAGCCTCGAATTGACGTGCGTTTGGTTCATATTCTTCTGATCCTAAATGCGTTCCCCAAGGTGAAGTTGAGCCATTACATGGAATCCATAAGCCGTTTACGCTAGAAAAATCAATCTTTTTAGCATCCTTAACGGATAACTCTCCAGTCCTTTTATCTTGGTTTAGATGTGTAAGTGTCATGGAAGCTGGAACCACACCATACGCCGATTTACCAGCATTATCTAATGAATCATATTCAAAATGAGATACCATGAAAAGGTTTCCGCCTACATTCATTAAGCTATTAGAATCTGGAGCATCTGAAATATAATAGGATTCCTGACCAGGAACGCTCTTGTCTACGATTGGATTACCTTTTACATCAATTGGGGTTCCAGCAGGAATTTTTTCACCTTTGTTTGTCACAATCTTTTCATCTGATAGGAATAATTGTTTGTAAGTAAGAGGGAAATTTTTAGTTTTTCCGTCGCTGTAAGTTACATCCATTGAAGCACTAGTATATGTTTTCACCATGTCTTCAATAGAATCCGGTGCCTTCATAGAATTGAACTTAAAAGAATCAATGGAAACATCTTTACCGGCAGCTGCTGCAGGAGTTACTGCAGGAATCATTAGTCCAAGTGCTAATGCTACGGTCAATCTCTTTTTCATGTTTTTAAACCCTCCTAGTGTGTTGGTTAATAACTTCTACTCTATTAAAACCTAATACTATTAAGGGTAGGTTAACGGAATGTTTAGATTTTATTAATTAATGTAAATTTAACTTAACAATAACTGGATAGCCTCGTCTCATTTTTTATTTTCCTACAATTGTTATGAGTTTTTTTCCTGGACTTATAGTAAGATGATGAAGGAAATATAGTTTAGAAGGGATCCATTAAAAAAATGACATATAAAATGATTGTACTAGATTTAGATGATACTTTATTACAGGACGACCACACAATCTCACCACGTACTAAGAAAGCACTAATGGATGCGCAGGAAGCTGGGGTTAAGGTTGTACTAGCGTCTGGCCGCCCCACTTCTGCGATGCTCGATGTTGCAGAAGAATTGCAATTAAAGGACTATGGAAGTTTTATCCTATCTTTTAATGGTGCAAAAATTACAAACTGCCAATCAGGTGAAGAGCTGTTCAGCAGCACCCTGTCACCTGAAATGGTCCACCATTTATATGAAGTAAGTCGTAATGAAGATGTGTGGATTCACACGTATGTTGGGGACTATATTGTGACTGAAGCAGGTAATCAATATACAAATGTTGAAGCTGCTATTACCGGCTTAGAAATTTTTGAAGTCGACAGCTTTGTGGATGCAGTAAACGAACCCGTGGTTAAGGTGTTAATGCTTGAGGAACCTGAAAAGCTTGCTGTTGTTGAGAAAAAACTGCAAGAACAGTTTGTCGGCGAACTAAGTGTTATGCGCTCAAAGCCATTCTTTTTAGAGTTTACTGAGGAAGGTGTAACAAAAGGAACAAGCTTAAATCAATTGATTGATAAGCTTGGGATCTCTCGTGAAGAGGTCATTGCTATGGGCGACAGTTATAATGATCTGGCGATGATTGAGTTTGCAGGACTTGGCGTGGCGATGGGTAATGCACCTGATGATATTAAAGAAAAAGCGGACTTTGTGACCGACACGAATATGAACGATGGAGTTGCGAAGGTTGTTGAAGAGTTTGTGTTAAATGGTGCAGTGCTGGTTTAATAGTTTTATATAGTGAAGTAATATGACTTTATGTAACTTGTAAATTTTTTTACATCATTTGTAGAATTCCTTCATTTTTGTATAGAATTATTACTAATCTGTGTAGAATTCCAGAAATCTTTTAAAAGAAATTTGCAATTTTGTAGATATCCTTGATTTTTATGTAGATATATCCGAAATTTGTGTAGATATCCGTTAATTTTGTGTAGATAAATCTTAAATTTGTGTAGATATCCCTCATTTTTATGTAGATAAATCTGAAATTCGCATCAATGCCCCCAATATCAGATACAAAATCATAAAAAAACGCTCAACTTTTACAAAAGTTGGGCTTTTTTTACCCCAAGTAACCTAGCCCAAGTCTGTCCCCTCTCCCACACCCAAAGCATAAGCTATTACAAGCAAAAATAAAAAAGGCGGAGAGAGGTATGGGATTATTCATCAATAAAAATGAGCATCCGAATGTTTATCAAACGACCCAAAAGCTAAATGAACCGAATCAAGTTTTTTCACGGCACGATTTTCTAACAGATCTTATGAACGAACAGCAAAAGGCGAACAAATCACTTAAACAGGCTTTGGAAGATCAAATGGTGAAGAGCTTACTGGCATTCCATGAGAAAAATGCACAATTAGAGACCATTTTAGAAAATGAAGCCGCAACAAAACAATCCTTAATGGACCAGGTCAGTGAGTTAAATAAGAGTTATCAGGAAATTGCAAACAGGCTGGAGAGAAACGAAGAAACGAATCAACAGCTCTCTGTTCAGATGCAGGAGCAGCTGGAATTGCAAAAAGAAACGGCGGAAAAAATAACAAAACAAGAAGAGTTTCATGGCGGGGTGTTGGAGCGGCTAGATACTCAAGAGGCGTTATTGGATAAGGTCGCGCGCCAAGTAAATCATATCCGCTCGATTCTATTCGAACGGACTAATTATCTTGCTGAAAAAATCGACGATGGCTATAAACTCACTTCCTCCTATGTCTATAAATTGATGACTGGCTCCGAACAGCCGTTAACATTTTTCTTATTGAATCATAAGAAGGAGGAAAAACAAGAAGAAGGTTCACCGCAGGAATAACGGTGAACTTAATTTTTTGAGGTATTATTAACTAGCAAAATTAATCTTTTAATTAAAAATTTGGAAATAAAATTCCAAATGATTGAACAAAATATAGTTACTTAGATACAACCAAAGGAGGCTGCCCTATGACAAATATTTTTGAGTCGCTAAAAGACCTTTTTACACCTATAGCGGACGATGAAAGAAAAAACCCCTTACATATAGGTGAAGTAAACCATTTTTGGTTGTTACTTACCCTCATTGAAGAAGGAATAATGATTTTTCAGTTAGCGTTAAACACCACAACTGACGATCAATTAATACATGCTTTATCCAACGGACACCAATCTGCGAAAGAGGTTAACCAGCGGTTACGCAATTACTTTATCAATGAAGGAATTCCTTTACCGCCTTCTTCTGAGAATAAACCCAAATCGGATCCAAATGCCGTCCCACTTGGCGTAAAATATACGGATGAGGAAATAGCAAACCTAGTATCTGCCAAAGTTGCAGCAGAGATTACGTTGATTGGGCAAGGCTTAGCATTATGTGTTAGAAATGATGCATGTAAATTATTGATGGAAGCTCAGGTTGAGATTTTCAAATATGGCTGTTCATTAAAAAAAATGATGCGCGAACGTGGCTGGCTGAAGGTTCCCCCCTATTACTATCCACCTGGCGCACCTACATCAAACTAAAACAAAAAAACCGCTCAGGCCACCACCGGCATGAACGGTTTTTTCAAGCAAAATTTAGAATTCACCTTTGTTAAAAATATCAGTTAACACAGGAACGATTTGCTTCTTACGAGAAACAACGCCCTTAAGTGTGGCAGTGTTATTTTCAAGTGAAACATTGTATGCTTTTTCTACGGCTACAGCTTTGCTTCCTAACGCTAAACCAACAGAATCATTTGTTAAGATATCAGTTACAACAAATAGGAATAAATCAAGATTCTTCTCTTCGATGATTGAAGTGATTGCTGCTTCAATTTCCGTTTGGCGAGCAAGAACATCAGCTGTGTCAACCACATTTACTTGAGCGATTTCTACCTTGCTAGCGCCCATTTCAAAACCTTTTGCATCAAGGCTTAACAATTCAGCGATTGATTTGTCACGAACATCTGCTCCAGCCTTTAACATTTCAAGGCCGTAGGTTTCAGCATCTACACCTGCAATGGCAGCTAATTCACGAGCAGCTGCCACGTCTTCTGGTGTGCAAGTTGGAGATTTAAAAAGTAATGAGTCAGAAATAATCGCGGATAACATCAAGCCAGCGATCTCAGGCTTAATTTCTTTTCCATTTTCTTTATACATTTTATTTAAGATTGTCGCCGTACAGCCTACAGGCTCGCAACGGTAGTATAACGGATCGCTTGTTTCAAAGTTAGCAATACGGTGATGGTCAATTACTTCTAATACACGAACATCAGCGATATCGGTCGCACTTTGTTGGCGCTCGTTGTGGTCTACTAAAATAACAGTGTTCACTTCAGCAGAAACGGATTCCACTAAGCGAGGAACTTCCGCGTTGAATTGAGTAAGTGCGTATTGTGTTTCACCGTTAACTTGACCTAAACGGACAGGTTCAACGTCCATGCCTAATTGTTTCTTCAAATCTGCATATGCAATAGCAGAACAAATCGTATCTGTGTCGGGATTTTTATGACCGAAAATAAGTACTTTTTCCATGTTACTACTCCTAATCGTATGAAATTATGTAGGACAAGCCCAGAGAGATGGCAATGACCCCATCAAAAATTATATATGATTCTGTTGAAGGATTCAAAACAAAAACCAGAATTAACATAACATATCCTACATATCTATAAGAAGGAATCAAAAGAATATCCATTCGCTTCAAAGCTTTGACGTAATCGTATAATCGCTCGAGAATGAATTTGAGATATTCTTCCTTTTGTTAGATTCAATACTTCTGAAATCTCTACCTGCGATAATCCCTCATAATATAATAAAGAAATGACAAGCCTTTCCTTTTCCGGCATTTTATCGATGCAGGCTGCCATCATTTTTTGGAAATCCGCCATTTGCAAATTGCGATCATGTTTGTCAGAGTGATCATCCTTAATTTGATCTAACCGGCTCTGCTGTTTACCCTCATCATCATTAGAATTCAAGGGCTCATTAAGTGATAGTAAGGTGGATACTGATAAAGCTGCCATTGCTTGGTCTACTTCATCCAAAGGCATGCTTAAAAATTGGCTTAGCTCTTCTTCCGAGGGTGATCTCATCAGATTTTGCTCCAACTCCCGAAAAGCACTATTTAGCTTTTTGGCTTTATCTCTTAAGCCACGTGGGACCCAGTCCATTTGGCGAATGCCGTCCAACATAGCTCCTTTAATTCTCCAAAGACCAAACGTTTCAAATTGATAACCTTTTTTGTAATCAAATTTCTTAATAGCTTCAAGCAAACCTATATAGCCTAACCCGACTAAGTCCTCTTTTGGAATAATACGTTGCGGGATACTTAGGCTCATTTTATTCGCCATTTGCTCAACCAAATACATATACTGTTTAACAAGTTTTTCCTGTGACCTGGAATCATGATTTTCGCGATAAGTCCTCCATAATAAGTCATGTGGTATGGCTTCTTTAATACCTGGATTCAACGTTTATCCCTCCTTTATTGGGTTGTCCATATATTAGGATTGTCGCTCTTCCCCTTTATGTAACGCTCCTAGGGGAATGTGCTGAAACGATTGTTCTTCCTCGATGATTTCATCGATTGTTTTCTCCTGTACCGATTCAAGGGTCTCTCCTAAATGTTGTTCACTGTATTGAATTGAACTGTTCCTTGGGCCCTTTCCGCTCAATTGCCCAACAACAAAGCGTAAAATATAACTGATTAAAAAGAAGATGAGAAACCCGATCATTGCTCTTAAAATAGATGTTTGCCATGTGTTATTTGATAAAGAAAAAAAGAATGTCAGGAGGAATGCTGCTGACCCCGTTATCGTATTAACCTTCCAATTTAATACCATAGGCTCCTCCTTTACATTGACTTACCGAGCGACATTATTTTTTCAAAGAATCCTCGGATTCCTTTGGTTGGTTGTTTTGATGATTCCTCAGACTGCGGTAAAAAGGAATAAACAATTTGTTTAATATTTTTTGACGCTTCACAATTTGGATAAGACATAAAAAATGGCGTTTGTGCTCTAACAGACTGTCTTACATGAGCATCCTCCATTACAAAACCTAATGTTACCAATTTGAATTTTAGAAAGTTACTTGTAGCATTTTTGATCGCTCTTGATGTATCAACTGCTTCTCGATAGCTTTGAGCACGGTTTACCACCAATCGAAAATTTGGTGTCTGCTTGGTAAATTGGATTACAGTTTTTAATACTGCATAGGAATCCGCAATAGCAGTTGGTTCAGGTGTCGTCACCAAAATGGTTTCATCAGAAGCTAATATAAAATCTACTAACTCCTTTGATATTCCCGCTCCTGTGTCTAAAAGAATAAAATCTGCGTAGGTTTGAAGTTCTTGAATCTGACTCCAGAAATAGGAAAGTGTATGTGGATCTAATTCCATAAGGTCCTGGATTTCTAGTCCTCCAGCGATATAATCAATGCCAGCTGTTCCTTTTTCTAATACATCCCAAATGGACTTTTGACGATGCAGTATATCGGCAAGGCTATTGCGTGGGGATACTCCCATAAGAATATTAATATTTGCCGTTGATAAGTCTAAATCCAACACCACAACTCGTTTACCAACTGAATTTAAACCCAATGCAAAGTTAAGAGTGAAATTTGATTTCCCAACCCCGCCCTTACCACTCGTAATGGTTATGACTCGGGCGGAATGATTTTCATTTTGCTGGACATTAAATCGATGCATATATTCTCTTAGACTTTGTGCTTGGTCCATATTACATTTCCTTCCCTAATAAGTATTTCGCAAGCAATGTCGCATCGACGTTCGTAATATCTTCTGGAACACTTTGACCATTCGTAATATAGGCCAATTGATATGGATATTTATAGGCAATATTGAGAATGGATCCATAGCTAGTCGTTTCATCAAATTTTGTCAAGATTAGTTTTTTAATTGGACTTTCTAAAAACTCATGTAACAAAATTTCCATATCTTCATATTTGGTGGTCATACTTAATACCAAATAATTTTCGCTTTCAAGAGGATGGTTTAAAAATTGATTAATCGATTCACGATATTCCACTTCTTTATAATTACGCCCGGTTGTATCCATATAAATCAAATCATAATGTTCTAGTTTTTTAAGAGACGACCCTAACTCATCAGCAGTACGTACTACTTCAACCGGTACATTTAGGATGCCGGCATAGGTTTTTAGTTGTTCTACAGCAGCAATTCGATAAACATCTGTAGTAATCATTGCCACTCTACGTTTTTGCTTTAGCACTTGTTCTGTTGCCAATTTTGCAATGGATGTTGTTTTTCCAACGCCAGTAGGTCCAATGATATTAATCATCCTTGTTCTCTCATGAATACTATTCGAGACGGGCAGTTTCTGTTCAATTATTTCTGTAATGATGGAGAAAAGTTCCGTCTCAATTTTATCGTCTGCCAAATCTACAATTGACTCATATTTTACTAAAATACGATTAACAATATCTGCTACAACTTCCTCTTCAACACCCTGCTTTTTTAGACGGGTGACCCATTTGTTCATATTAGAGGGAATTCCATCTTCATGTTTTCCATTCATCATGAAGGTCATCATCATTTTTTTCATCTGCTGTAATTCATCTAGTAAAGGATTTTGGTCTTCCAAAGCCTTCGTTTGCGAAGAAACCATTTTTTCATTCTGTTGGGACTTGCTGATTTTGGTAGTAACAGGATGCTCTGTATCAACTGAATTCTTGGAATAAAAATTATATAGTCCTTGTGGATTCCTATGGAAGCCAGATCCTGTCTCTTCTACATCCTCAGGTTTCATTACTGTTTTGTTTATATTAAGGGGTGGTTTTTCAATCTTATCCTTTAATTCCAAGGAAAATTTGGGTTCAGAACTAGGACTTTCTTTATCTAAAGCATAGGCAGTAACTTCATATTTTTGTTTAGAAAATAAACCAAATACGCCGCCTTTTTTGATTGTCCTTGTATTGACAATAATGGCGTTCTCACCTAATTGCTGTCGTACCATTTTTAAAGCAAGGGGCATAGAATCTGCTACAATTTTTTTGGTTTTCATATATTAACCACTCCAATACTTTGGATCTCAATATTAGGTTCAAGCTCCGTATAAGCTAGAACAGGGACTGTCGGCATGATTTTATCAACAAATTGTTTCAAATACATTCGAATATTAGGTGACGTTAGGAAGATAGGAAGACCCCCAGCCTTAACGACCTTTTCAATTTGTTCTTGTAAGACTTCTGTGATTCTTCTTGAAGTTTGAGGATCAATTGAAAGGTAGTATCCTCCTGCTTCGGATTGTTGAATACAATCTGAGATCCCTTTCTCTAAAGTGGCTCCGGCAGTTAAAACATTAATCACGCCGCCTTCTGAATATTGCTCCGTTATCTGACGTGTTAAGGATTGGCGTACATATTCTGTTAGAACTCTTGGATCCTTCGTATACACAGCATAATCTGCTAGAGTCTCAAAGATAGAAGCTAAATCCCTAATGGATATCTGTTCGCGCAATAGATTTTGTAAAACTTTTTGGATATCTGCAACTGAAAGTAAACTTGGAACAAGTTCTTCCACCAAATTTGGATGCGTAGCCTTTAGATTCTCTACTAATTCTTTCGTTTCTTCTCTACGAAGCAGCTGATAAGCATATTGCTTCAAGACCTCTGTTAAATGAGTAGCAATGACAGAAGGCGGATCAACAATCATATATCCCATCAGTTCTGCCATTTGTTTTGCTTCCATACTAATCCAAGTTGCAGGGAGTCCAAATGCTGGTTCAATCACTTGAATACCATCTAATTCTTCTCCTTCTCCCCCTTGATTCATGGCTAGAAAATGATCCAGGTACACTTCTCCATCTGCAATACGGTTTCCGCGGAACTTTAAGACATATTGGTTTGGTGTTAACTGTAGATTGTCTCGAATACGAATGGTAGGAATGACCAATCCTAATTCAAGTGCAAATTGCCTTCGTATCATGACAATGCGATCAAGAATATCACCGCCTTGTTTTTGATCAGCCAGTGGAATTAACCCATAGCCAATCTCCAGTTCAAGCGTGTCAATTTGAAGTAAATTAATCACTTTCTCTGGATTACTAATATCATCTTCTGCCGCTTCCATTTCCACTTGCTCATTTAAAAGTTCTTCTTTCTTAGCCGTTTTTTGTATGGAATACGCACCATAAGCTAGAATTCCAGCCACAGGAAGTGTCAAAAAAAGGCCAATTGGCGTAAATAATCCAAACAAAGAAATAGTAATGGCTACAATATACAGCAGTTTAGGATAGTTGAAAATTTGGTGCATTATATCTGTACCTAGGCTTCCGTCAGTAGCAGCACGTGTAACAGTGATCCCAGTCGCAGTTGAAATCAATAATGCAGGCACCTGGCTGACTAATCCGTCCCCAACAGATAATAAAGTAAATGTACTCGCAGCTTCGGCAAATCCCATTCCATGAATGGACATACCGATAATAAAACCGCCAATAACATTGATTAGTAGGATAATAATCCCTGCAATCGCGTCTCCTTTTACAAATTTACTGGCACCATCCATCGCTCCATAGAAATCTGATTCCATTTCAATCTTTCTACGTCTTGCACGAGCATCTTGTTCACTAATCAATCCTGCATTCATATCAGCATCAATACTCATTTGTTTACCAGGCATCGCGTCCAGCGTAAATCGAGCTGCTACTTCTGCTACCCTTTCCGAACCCTTTGTGATAACAATAAATTGAATGACAACTAGAATTAAAAAGACGATAAAACCGATAACTGGACTCCCACCAATTACAAACGATCCAAATGTTTCAATTACCTTCCCACCATCAGCCTTGGATAAAATAGACCGGGTAGTAGACACGTTTAGTGCTAGTCGAAATAAAGTTGTAATCAATAATGCTGTTGGAAATATCGAAAAATCTAATGGTTCTTTCGTATTCATTGCTACTAATAAAATCATCAATGAAACACAGATGTTGAAGATTAATAGAAAATCCAATAGTAATGTTGGCAGTGGAATGATCATCATCGTAACGATCAAAATGACAACAATGAATACGGAAAACTCTTTTATTTTCATGCCATCATCCCCTTATACCGACCTTCTTGATAGTATACATATGCTAAAATCTCCCCTACTGCATTGAACAGTTCTTCCGGTATTGGCTGGCCTATTTCCACTGCTGCAAAAAGAGCACGAGCCAATGGTTTATTTTCTACTGTCATTATCTTATTTTGCTTTGCAATTTCCTTAATTTTTAAGGCGATATGATCTTTTCCTTTGGCAATGACTTCTGGAGCTTCCATCGTCTTAATATCATAACGAATGGCAACTGCAAAGTGCGTTGGGTTGGTAATGACCACATCCGCTTTCGGAAGGTCTGCCATCATTCTGTTCATAGCCAATTGCTGCTGTCTGGCTCTTCTCTTCCCCTTAATTAGAGGGTCACCTTCCATTTTTTTATGTTCATCTTTAATTTCCTGTTTTGACATTCTAATTTTCTTCTCATGAGAAAACCATTGATAGAAATAGTCAGCAGCTGCCAATACAATTAAGCAGGCGGCTATCGTTATCCCAATTTTTATAGTTAAGGCTCCAATTAATCTCGCAGAATCAAATAGACTTTTTTCACCTATAGAAAATAATTCGTTTTTTTGATTCCAAATCATAAAAAAGACAATGACTGATGTAATCAATATCTTCAGAATAGATTTAATTAATTCAACAATAGAGCGAAGGGAAAAAATTTGTTTTGCACCCTGTAGTGGATTAATTTTTCCAAAATTCACTTTGATTGACTCAAGATTAAACATAAAACCAACTTGAATATAATTTGCAAGAACACCGGTAACAAGAACAATAGCAAAAATGGGGCCGACTAATTTAGTGACATCCCACAGAAGTTGGTTAAATAATAGCTTTGAGCTTGAATCTGATAGATCCCAAAGTAAATATTCCTGGAAACTGTGACGGTAGATGTCTAAACATCCCTCTATAAAACTCTTTCCACCTATCATGAAAAACCCGAAACTGAGCAGAAGTGTAAGGGCAGAAGATACTTCAGGACTCTTTGCGACCTGTCCTTTTTTCCTCGCCTCCCGCCGTTTATGAGGCGTTGCTTTTTCTGTTTTTTCTCCTGAAAATAATTGCAAATCTAAACGAAGAAGCATCCTTACACCCCCATGAGCTTCATGATGGAATACATTGAACCAAACATATTTTCAAAAAGTACTTTTAATAAATAAAAGAAACTAGGCAGAACAAAAATATATATAAGAAAATGGATTAATATTTTCATAGGTGGAAACACGGCAAACAGGTTCATTTGTGGTACTGTTCTTGCAATAATACCTAAAGCAACATCAACGACAAACAATGTCCCTATTATAGGTGCTGCCATCATGAAACCTATCAAAAACATTTGTTGTAAACATTCCAATAAAAATGTAGCGATCTTCCCATCTGTAAATGCTGGTATGGTAGTTTGCAATGAAATCCAGTCAAAACTGGAAAGAATTCCTTTTATTAATAGGTGATGTCCATTGGTAGCCAGTAATACTAATAATGCAATGGCGTTCTGCATACGCCCTGTAAGTTGGGCGCTTGTTCCAAATGTAGGATCAAATAAACTAGCCATAGAAAATCCAATGAGAACATCCATTATTGACCCTGCCATTTGTACGGCATAAAGCAAAATATTTCCTACCAATCCAAGTATGATTCCTACCAAGAATTCTTTTAATATTAGTAAAACAATCGTTGATTCTGGGAGGGAATCAACAGGTTCTTTTACCAAACCAACGCATAGAATACTTAGGAATACACTAAAACCTATTTTGTATTGGGTTGGTACTTGACGCCCAGAAAATAATGGAGCTGTGACCATGAATGTGGTGATGCGTACAAAAACGAGTAAAAAGGTCCACAAAATAGAAGCATCGATACTCATCGCTTACCCCACAAACTGAGAAAGATTGCCTAATAAACTTTGAGTAAAGTCAAGAACATGACGCAGCATCCATGGCCCAAAAAAAAGAATAGATAAGAATACAGCCACAATTTTCGGAACAAATGCTAGTGTCTGTTCTTGGATTTGAGTGGTAGCTTGAAAAATACTTACTATTAACCCAACTATTAAAGCTATTCCAGCTACTGGAGCGATTACTATGAGAATGGTATAAATCGCTTCTTGAGCGATTTTTAAGATTAGTTCGGTAGACATAGATTACACTCCCTTTCTAGAAACTCACGAGCAATGATTTAACAATTAAATGCCATCCATCTACTAAAATGAATAATAGAATCTTAAATGGCAGTGAAATCATTACTGGCGGGAGCATCATCATCCCCATTGACATCAAGACACTAGATACAATCATGTCGATGACTAGGAAAGGTATAAAAATCATAAAACCCATCTGAAATGCGGTTTTCAGTTCACTAATTGCATAAGCAGGTACTAATGCCGTTAGCGGAATATCCTTTATTTGGTCTGGCTTTTTCATTTTGGCATAATCCATGAAGAGTGCTAAATCCTTTTCACGAGTATGCTTAGCCATGAATTCCTTTAATGGCTCACTTGCCGACTCAAAAGCATCCTGTTGTGTCATTTTTCCAGCCAAATAAGGCTGAAGTGCGTTATGGTTTATATCTGAAAATGTCGGTCCCATAATAAAGAATGTCATAAATAACGATAATCCAATTAAAACCTGGTTTGGAGGTATTTGTTGAGTCCCCAAGGCATTTCGTACAAACCCAAAAACTACAATAATGCGAGTAAAACTCGTCATTAAAACTAGAATCGCTGGAGCAATTGAAAGTACCGTTATCAGCATAATAATACGCATGGTGTTAGATACTTTATCTGGATCGCTTGAACCTAAATCAATCCCAGGCAAAATGGTCCCCGTCGGACTTGCAGCGTGTGCCACAGAAATAAAACCAAGTGAAAGAAGTGGAACAAGGATGGCTATTTTTCGTTTCATTGTCCCTACTCCTCTCCATTTTCGTGATGCATTTTTTGTAAATGTTTTCGAAATACAGAATCCCAAATTTTCTTAGAATCCTTAGGAAACCATTTAGGTGTATTACCATCAGTAGCTTGACTTTCATAGCTTTCAAGGAGGTGTTGATATTCTTCTCCTTGAGAAATTGTACGTATCAATGTAACATCATCACCCACTCCAACCACGTAAATGGTTTGGCCAATTAGTAAGAGTTGCACCGAACGATTATTCCCAAGAGTATGACCACCTATAGGGAGAACAGGCCCATTTGTTTGCAATATGTTTCCTCGTTTTGATAAAAAACGTAATAATAAGAATAAAAGACCAATTACCAAGATAAACGAGATAATAAATTTAATTAGTAAGGGAAATAAAGAGGTTGATTGGCTATCCTCGACTGTAGTCGGTGTAGGGGAGGTTTTATTATCCCCCTTTTGGATAGATTCATAGACGGAAGGATCGCCGCCTGATGATGAACCAGCGGCAAAACTTGTGGATTGAAAAGAAAATAGATAAAAAAACATAACAAAAAACAACATGGTGCGTTTCATGATTGTCTCCTTCCTTGGAGTTATTTCTACTTATTTAATTCCCCAGTAATTTGTGCCGCTAATTTAGCATCAATTTTGGTGATTTCAGTTAAAATTTGAGCACGGCTATTGGTACTGATTTTTTTCAAAATGTCCATAGCTACTATTGAATTAGTCCCCATCATTGATTGAATAACCACTGCTGATTGAGTGGGAGGCATTCCTGCAATGGTTTCTGATAAAGTTTCTGTTGGATTCTCATGTTGTAATGCAAGTTCATGTACTTGCTGTTCAAAAGTTAAGGATTCTGTCTCGCTAATTGAGGCAATTTCTTTAAGCAACATCGTTATTTCTGCCGCTTTTTTCGGATCCTTTATTCCCCCAATGATACTGCTTTGATGTTCTTGGTCCAGCATCCTAATCGTAAGTGCAGCATCTTCCAAAGGCATAGCTTCAAAGATAGCGGCTGCTTTTGATGCGGACATATTTGTGTAGATATCAGCTACTTGCTTCATTTCTACTTTAGACTGTTGTGATTTTTTTTCTTTTAATTGCCTTTGTAAATCCATATTCTCTTGCTTTAATTCTTCTAGATCATTTTGATTAGAGCTTAATTCTTTTTTTATTTTTGATAGTTTTTGATCTAACACTTTCACATCTGACTGACTTTTTAAGTATTTATTTTTCCATTCATCTGAGTTATCAGGATTTTGTGCTTCTGCAGAAGGAGGATCATCAATAAACTGATTGATTAATGGAAGTGCATTTCCCCATTCTTTAAAAGTCTTTACCACAGGAAAACCCATGAAATTTAATAAAAAAGAAACTAAGATAACCGTAAAGATTAAAGGAATAATACCAATGTAAAAAATATTTGCTAGTTTTGACCGGTGCTTTTCTTCCATTTTGTCTCTCTCCTCAAATCCTTCGAGAGTATCGAAGGATGGCCATCTCATCTAACGTGGCTTGCTCTTCTCGATCCATTTGTTTCTGAAAAGCTTCCTTGGATTTAGCTTTCCACTGGTTCCACATCTTTGCTTCCTTTGCTTTTTCAATAAGCAATTGATGTTTTTCTTCCACTTTTTGATGAATTATCTTTGATTGGTTTTCCAATCGTTTCATTTGAAGATTTACATGTTCAATTTCTTGTTGTACTTCTAAAAGCTCCCAAACTGTTTTGCGATGGACTTGATTATACTGAGAAAAAATCTCATCTTTTACCATTTCCAAACCTTCTATTTGTTCCTCAATTTTGGATTGTTCTAGTTTCACAGTGCCATATTCTTGATGCGCCATTTCTTTCTCATTTTCTTTAAAATCAAGCACTTTTTGAAAGGAAAAATTAAATTTCATCGCATAATCGCTCCAAATTGTGATGTTAAGAAGGATTCCGCATCCTCTATGTTAGAAGTTTCATAGATTCCTTGCCTTAAAAAATGATCCATTTGCGGCTTTAATCGTATAGCCAAATCTATTTCACGGTTTGACCCCTTTTTATATGCCCCAATATTAATTAAATCTTCTGCCTGATTATAGGAAGCTAATAGGTTTCTAAAATTTCTTGCTGCATGTAGATGTTCGTCAGAGGTGATTTCAGTCATTACACGGCTAACACTGTTTAAAACATCTATAGCAGGAAAAATTCCTTTTGCACCAATTGAGCGGTTTAACACAATATGTCCATCTAAAATTCCTCTAACTGCATCTGCTATTGGTTCATTCATGTCATCACCATCTACAAGGACCGTATAGATAGCAGAAATGGATCCTTTTGGCCCAGTTCCGGCCCGTTCCAATAACTGAGGCAACATGGCAAAAACTGAAGGCGTATAACCTTTGGTTGTTGGAGGTTCACCGATAGCTAAGCCAATTTCCCTTTGTGCCATAGCAAACCGAGTAACAGAATCCATTACTAGCATTACGTTCATTCCAAGATCACGGAAATATTCTGCAATGGAAGTGGCTGTTAAAGCGCCCTTAATTCGAATGAGTGCTGGCTGGTCGGATGTTGCTACAATTACAACTGACTTCTTTAAACCCTCTTCACCTAGGTTCTGTTCAATAAAATCGAGGACTTCCCGACCTCTTTCGCCGATTAAGGCAATTACATTTACATCCGCTGTCGTGTTCCTTGATATCATTCCAAGGAGTGTACTTTTACCCACACCACTCCCTGCAAAAATACCCATCCGCTGACCTTTTCCCATCGTTAGTAATCCATCAATTGTCCGAACTCCCACCCCAAGTGGTGAATGAATCCGGGGCCTAGTGAGTGGATTAGGCGGTATCGCATGGGTAGGAACTTCTTCTAACCCTAATGGTAATGGTTTTCCATCAATCGGCTGACCAAGACCGTCTAGTATCCTCCCTAAAAGCTGTCGACCTGCTTTTACCATCATTTGCTTCCCACTTGCGACAACATCACAACCAGGACCAATTGATCGTACTTCACCAAGCGGCATAAGCAGTACTTTATTTTCTCTAATCCCGACGACCTCTGCTTGAATGGGAATTTGTGAATTGGTTGGGTAAATAGAGCACAATTCACCAATTCTTACATCTGGCCCTTGTGATTCAATAGTCAATCCAATAATTTGTGTTATTTTTCCATTTACCCTTACCGGATCCACACTGCGAATGAGTTTGGCATAGTTTTTAACTGAAAGCACCACTATCGGGCTCCCTTCTCGCTTCTAAAATCACCTTTTTAATTTCTTCAATTTGTGTATCAATCCGTGCATCAACACTGCCATATGCGGTTCGAATAATACACCCTTTAGAAGAAACGGAATGGTCCGGAATGATTTTGATTTCTGTTTCTCCATTAACTACAGCTACCAGATGCGGTCGTTGTGATTGGATAAACTCAAAATCATCAGGGTGAACACAAACAGTAATAAATTCTTTTTCTTTAAATCGTAGGATGTGTTGTTTTATTAATTCAACAAACTGACTGGGATTACTGTTTAATTCTGTCTTAATAATATGTGTGGCAATTACAGTACTAAGTTCAAGTAAAAAAGGTTCTGCTTCTGCAATGATGGTAGACTTTTCATCATATGCCTGTTCCAGTAAGGCTTGTACTTGATCCATTTTTCCTTGGTATTCTCTTAATATTTCAAACTCTGCTTCTTGTTTGCCAGTAGTGAACCCTTCATGAAATCCCTTTTGTTCCGCTTCAACAGATAAAATTTCTAGTTTCTGATGATTTTCGTCCCACCATTGACTAATTTTTTCTTCTGCTTCCTTCTCACGTAAGCGGGCTAGATACTCTGCATTTTCAATGATAGCTTTAGCTTGTTCTTCAGCCTCTTGAATGATTTGCTTTAGGTTATCATGAAACACAGCATCACTGGTTTCTTGATGCTGTGAATGAATGGAATCGTGGTCATTTCGATTAAAAATAATCCTTGGTTGCGAAATGACTTTTTTTTCATCAAGGACGGATAAATTAGAAGACTTAAACACCTTAGAATAAGACGTCATCCGAACCACCTCTAGCAATGACTACCTCGCCAGAATCTTCTAGACGACGGATAATAGAAACAATTCTTCCTTGAGCCTCTTCCACATCCTTAACTCTAACTGGCCCAAGGTATTGCATTTCCTCTTCGAACGTATCGACCATACGTTGTGACATATTTTCGAAGATGACCTTTTTGACTTCTGGACTTGAAGCTTTCAAAGCAAGAAGTAGGTCCTGATTTTCGACTTCTTGAATCACACGCTGAATGGCACGACGATCCAACGTAATAATATCTTCAAAGACAAACATACGTTTTTTGATTTCATCTACTAATTCAGGATCGTTCGATTCAAGCTGCTCAAGAATGGTCTTCTCAGTTGTTCGATCCACACCATTAAGGATGCTTACAATGGACTCGATTCCACCAACCACTGTAAAGTCTTGACGGATGGTAGATGCAAGTTTTTGTTCAAGAATGTTTTCAACTTCCTTAATGACTTCAGGGGAAGTTTGTTCTAGTACTGCTATTCTCCTTGCAACATCCGATTGTAATTCTTCAGGCAAGGAAGAAAGAATCATGGATGATTGCTGCGGCTCCAAGTGTGCTAACACCAATGCAATCGTCTGAGGATGTTCATTTTGAAGAAAATGATAAATTTGCATGGCATCCACACGTCGAGCAAAATCAAATGGTTTCACTTGTAATTGAGTCGTTAAGCGATAGATAATTTCCTGCGCACGCTCTTTCCCTAATGCAGATTCTAATACATCTTGTGCATAGCTAATGCCACCCATTTGCAGGAAGTCTTGTGCAATACACATTTCATGAAATTCTTTCAAAACTTCTTCTTTTTCTTTTTGATCTACTTTCTGGATATTAGCAATCGCTAGGGTTATCTGGTCAATTTCTTCTTCAGGTAAATGCTTAAATACCTTTGCAGAACCCTCCTTGCCCATCGCAATAAGCAATATCGCTGCTTTTTGTTTTCCAGTCAACTTTAATGCTGAAGCCATGGGACTTAAACCTCCTCTTCGTGTATCCATGTTCTAATAACTTTTGAAAAATCTTCCGGTCTTTGTTCAAGAAGCTTCTTCAATTGACTTTCCACACTCATATCTTGCTCAGCAAAATATTCTTCTGGTTCTTTAACGTTTGCAGATGATGAGAATTCCATTTGTTCCTCGAGTTCCTCTTGCTTTTGTCTTCTTTTCCGTAACAACATCCAAATCAGTCCCCCAAGTAAAAGGAGTCCTCCAGCAGCTGCTGATCCGATTAACAGCCAATTTTGCGAAGATCCGATTTGCTTAGCTGTATTCGTTGCAAATGTATGTGGAAAAACAGTGATTCGCTGATCAATCTCTTTTTGGCTTAAATTCGGATGTCCAAGCGCCGTCCGTACTGTATTCGCCACAATATTTTTGATATTATCTTGTGTTGCTTTTGATAGAGTATTGGATTTGGCTGAATCCGGCTCCACACCCACATTGATTGTAATATCTTCTATTTGATAAGGACTTTTGATGATTTCATTATTAATTCTATTAACTTCATAATTGACCCTATTTTCAGACTCTTCATAATTGCTATCGCCACCAGAATTAGATCCTACATATCCAGGTACATCGGTTTCGCCTGTTCCGACTACCCCACCGGCATTTGAGCCTGACCCACTATAAGTCTTAGAAGTTTTTTCTGAGCTGATGGCGATTCCGTTATTATTGTCATCCGTTGGTTTAACTAATTTTTCTTCTGTTTTGACTTTATCAAAATTCATTTTTACAAATGTGTGAACGAACACTTTGTTTGTCCCTAGAATGTTTCCTAGTAAACTCTGAAGGTCCTGTTGAATATCCCGTTCGACATTTTGTTGTACTTTCCGTTGTTCATCATATTTATCAAGTGCTTGTTCCTCATCATCAGTTTCAGACAACGCCAGAGTCTCACTATATTGGTTCATTATCGTGATGTTTTCTACTGGCAAGTTAGGAACACTTCGAGAAACCAATGTATAGAGAGCCTTAATTTGCTGCGAACTTAGCTTTGCACCTGGTTCAACCTCTACCATCACTGAAGCACTAGCTTTTTGTTCATCCTCTTGTCGGATAAACACTGAATTTTCAGGTAAAGTTACTATTACCTCAGCATTTTTAATTCCATCTACATGCTTAATTACTTCTGCAACTTGGTTTTGCATTGCTTCACGTTCAAGAATATCGTACTGTCTGTCAGTCCCTCCAAACGAGAGATTTTGTCCAAAAATATCATAGTTGATTTTGTTATCTTTGGGATACCCTTTTGCAGCAAGACTAACTAACAAATCCGGTGCATCTTTTTTAGGAACTTCTATACTTGTACCTGTGTCAGAAAGTTTATACCCTGTATAGCCTTCCTTGTCCAATTCTGCTTTTATGTCTCCAACTTCCCTTTGAGATAATTGGCCAGTATATAACGGTACATATTGAGGTCTTGACGCAAAAAAAATAAAGGTAGAGAGGGCAACTATTAGAAATAAAAATGTCCCTACGATGAGTCCTTTTTGTTTTGAGCTCTTGGATTTCCACCAGCTTCCAAATTGCTCCCCTGTATGTTTAAGTTGATCTGTCCATGATCGTTTCATCTCTCACCCTGCCCAGCTTTCTATCATTCTATTAAAACTGCATCCGCATCATTTCTTGATATGCTTCTACTGCTTTATCTCGTACAGTAACGGTTAATTCTAGAGCTACCTTCGCCTTTTGTGATGCAATGGTTACATCATGTATGTTATTTATTTCCCCTGCCGCAGCTTTGACAGTAAGATCGGAAGCTTGCTTAACAGTTGTATCAACATTTTCCAAATACCCTTTTAGTACATTAGAAAAGGAGGTTGTAGTCGAATTTGATTCAACATTTTGAGTTGGATTTTGATTAATTTTGATTAATCCACTATTTATACCGGAAACGTTCATTTATGTATCCTCCTAACGTCCAATTTCTAACGCTTTTAACATTATCGATTTGCCAGTGTTAAATGAAGTAACATTCGCTTCGTATGCTCTAGACGCAGCAAGCATGTCTACCATTTCCTTTGACAGGTCAACATTTGGCATCATCACATATCCATCAGGATTTGCATCTGGATTTGCTGGGTCATAGACCGTTTTGAATGGGGTCTTGTCCTCAACGATTCCAGTAACCCTTACTCCTTGTAACTGTGATTGCGATTGTTTTTCCATTGCCCCTTGTAGTATTTGGTTAAAGGACTTCTCTCTAGGCTCCATGCTTACCATTTTTCGACGATATGGTTCCCATTTGCCATTGACATATGTACCTCGAGTGGTTTCCGCATTCGCAATATTGGAAGAAACTACATCCATTCGTAAACGCTGAGCTGTTAATGCTGAGGCACTTATATTTAACGAATCAAACATGTTCCTTAGCTCCTTCCTTTAATAGCAATGGACAATTGTTGAAATTCACTGTTAATTTGTTCGGTCAGTGTATAATACCAAAGGGAGTTTTTCCCCATATTTGTCATCTCTTCATCGATATCAACGTTATTTCCATTGTTCTGCATAACTGAATTTGTATTTTCCACAATGCTGGCTGAAGGTATAAATGATGATTTGCCAATTACTAAATGACGACTATTTGTACGATTTCCTTCAAAACTTGTTTGATTACTTAAATATTTTTTAAAGATATCCTCAAACACTACTTGTTTTGTTTTATATCCTGGAGTTTCAGCATTTGATATATTATTTGAAATCACCTGTTGGCGTAAACTGGAAGCATCTAATGCCTTTTGTAGGAGGTTAATATTTGTCAAAATGCCCCTCCTCCTTTCCACTCGTAAAATTTGATATTTTTTGATAAATATCAACAAAATTATCAACATTCAATCATCAATATACTATAAAAAAGGTCTATTAATCTACACTTTTTTACAAAGGAAATTTTTGTTATAGAACATTTTGAGATTGAATTAAACCTTTAATTGACTAAAAAATTTACTTACACCTGAAACCCAATGATGATTAAGGTTATTAGGGTCATTATCTGCACCAACAGGGGCATATTTACCTGCAATTTTTGAAATGGTTGTCAGCCCTTGTCCAAGATAGTTCTTACTTAAATTTCGGGCCATGTCCATGATACTTTCTTCAATAGAGGAGTATGACTTTAATCCATTTTTGCCCATCATACCAGCGATATTATTCTTAATATAAGCTGCTTTTGATGTTCCATTTCCTGTTTCATGCTGTGCAATTGCTACAAGTAATGCAGGGTCCACATTAAATCTCTGTCCAGCTTGAACAAATGCTTCCCCCATTCCTTTTAACTTACCGCCAAGCACTTCATCAACTTTATCAGCATTAATGGACTGAAATCGTAACGGTTCTCCTGAAAAAGAAGATAACGAATCCTCCCCTAATTTTGAACCCTCATTAGTAATGGTCATATTTTCTAAGAAGGAAGGCAATGAAGGTTGGATTGCCGTTGGTATTTCATTTTTCATTAATTCATTTAAGACCGATGTAAAAAGGTTTGCAAAGTCTGAACTATTTGTCCCTACCTGTGTAGTTAAATTTTCGTTTCTTGACATCGTACTTGTTAACATCGTTTTGGTAAACCAATCATCACCTATTTTCAATGGTAAGCTCCTTTCTTATGGGTTAGATCGCGCCGTCTAGCATTCTACTTACATCTACTAAACAATCCTCAGTAAGCATTGAAATGCAAGTTAATTGGCCATTTTCAATTTTTCCTTCAACTAAAACAATCGTATCTGTATCCTCTTCTTGCTTCATTGCAAGAATCTGCTTTCCCATATAAACAATATTTTTCACAATATAATAGGAACAATTGATTGGATATCCAAGTGTTATCTTAATCGGATGCTTAAACAATGGTTTCCTCTTTTTAAATTCCATTAAATCTAAAATCTTGTTGTTGACATGTTCGTCTGTCTTTATCTGTTGTAGGAACATTCTTTTTTTCCTCTCCTTAACCCCCATGTTAAAGGACATAAAAATAACCCCGCCTTTCAGAAGGGGGGTTAACAGACAAAATATCTTTCAGAGGGTATAGAAGTCCTATACCTATGTAGACATTTTATACCTAGGAAAAACACCCTATCTATTAGGCAACTGGCTGGCATAGTATATTCCCTTAGCCCCTTTAGCTTTGCGTCACTGATTTTCATCAGTTTTGCCTTGATCGAGATTCAATGTTTTCTTGTAACTAAATAATCTCTAATCAAATAATAGAATGTTTTAACAATATAGAATACCCGACTTTTTACCTAATTTTGTCGAATTAACTAGGTATTTAGTCCTAATTTATAGAATATAAAGGTGTTTCACCTAGTTTTTTGTCATATTTTGTTAAAAACTACAAATAATATTTACTTTTTTCGACATTTTCTATGACAAATTTACCTTTTTGAATCTAAAAAGATACCATTCGTTTGTTTAGTGTAGTTCCTATACTGTTGAGAGACGAGTTTTTGCTTCTTTTGTTGATTGATGAGAATTTTTGTTTCAGACAATTTTTTTTCAAGTAAAGGAGCGAATTCCTGATCTAGTTGAAATGTGTCTTTTAACAATTTTAACTCTGATGATGAATAAACATAACCATTTACACTATTTTTTAATTCATCCACTTTACACATAAGTGTATTTCGATCGTCTAAAAGTTTTTCAAATTCCTCATAATTTTCTTCTTTTAATAGGTGGCACATCTCTACTGTCACTTCATATATCTTCTTAAGCAATTCATTCATTTTTAATTCAGACCCTAGCTATTAGTTTTAACTTGTTTCATGGCAGTCGCCCAAGTTTCTGATAATTCCACGGCAAACTCTTCTACTTCAACAAGTATTTCCTCACTTTTCTTAAGGTTCGCTTCAATCAATCGTGATTTCATAAAGTCGTACATCGGTAGTAATTGTTCAGAAATACTATATTCTTTTTTTAAGGTTACCATTAATTCACTTAAAATATCTTGTGCTCTTAAATTATAAGTGTTACTTTGTTCTAGTCTTCTATCCTGCAAGGCAGCTTTTGATAGTCGTATAAATTTAACTAATCCTTCATATAACATAAATGTAAGGTCTTCTGGCTTTGACGTAGTGACAGCTTGTTTTTGATAGGCTTGGTAAGGATTATTTAAAACCATTATTAACTCTCCTTCTTTACATGCATTTCTTGTTTTTATGATTATCGGATAGTAAGAAAAAAAGTTAAGTCCATCAAAAAGATGTATTTTGAATCATTTTGATTTTTTTGGATAAGTTAATATATTCCTCCACTTTAGAAAATATATAAAAAAGATATTCCATTGTTAAAATGGAGTATCTTTCCTTCGTTTTTCCTTAGCTTCCAACTTGAAGGACAATGCCAAATCCATCAATAATATAGTTAAGTCTTTGATTATAGGATTTAAGATTCTGTATTTTAGCTGCATCCCCTAACTTATTAAATGCAGTAATCTCTCGTGCAAGCTTAGAAACTTCTAGCTGTAAATCGTCATTTCGTTTTTTCTCTAACCTTAGTTGTTGTTCTTTCTTAACCAGTTTTTCCCTAAGTGCTTCTTTTTCATGGTTGATGGTTGATTTCATCGTCTCCATTTGTTGAAGAGCTTCTTGGTTTTGAAGAGCCATATTGGTTAATTGGTATAAGCCTCTTAACATTTCATGTAAATTTAGACCGGGCAGTTGTTGGACATTGGTAATAAGACCGGATAGAATATCTAACAAATCACCGTCTTGTAATGATGGAGTGTTTTGAATTTGTGCTATCTGTGGCGTATCATCCAATTTTTCAATTGAAATTACTGGTACATTGCGCTCATTAATAGTTGTGAACTGAATGCCATTTTGATTGGCTTTTTGAACTTTTTCATGGGACTTAAGAGTTGAATAATATTTATAGTTTACAGATTGATAACCTCGATTCAACAAGTCTGCTGTTTCCTCTAGAATCTCTGTAATATTCAATGCACCCTCGTCTTGGCGGTCTCTAATATATTGAAACATAAATGAAATTTCATTTTTAGTCCATTTTCGGTTTGTCTTTTTTGAATCTAATGTATTTTGATTATTTTCATTCATATGGAACATCATCAAATTGCTAAAATAAAAGACTAGTGATCCATTACTTAATTTGTTTTTATTTTCCAACTCATGAATGAAAGACTCTTCTGATTGTCCTAATTCCTTGTTCGTTAATGACTCTTTAAGCTCAAATAATGCGGATTTCAAACTCATAAGAATACCTCCTACATGATTTTTAGAAAAGAACGATTGGTACAAAACATAAAACCTAAACTACAATCATACATCTATCAAAATCATTTGTCATCCCAAAAACACTATTGGTTTGTTCTCTTACTATATGTATTCGTTCTTATGAATTTTTTATGGGTGTCTTTTCATCAAAATAAATAATTGTTACAATTTACATCAATATGTTAATTATATAAAATTTGTAATTATCTGTAAACGTGTAGTTTGATAAATAACAGAGAAAATTTGAAAAATAAAAGAGAAAGCCTTCTCATTTTGAAACGAGAAGGCTTTTATGTAGATACTTAGCGCACTTTCAAACGAATCTGTCGCTGTTTTTCAAAACAATGTTGGATGATTTTCATTTGGTCTGGCCGTTTGATGGAAGTAAATTCAAGCGCAACATAATTTCTTTCAATTTCTCTCATCAAACTCACTCGAATAACTTTACCCTTAAACGGTACAGAATCGATTTCTTTACTACGTGCATCGGGCACAAATAATGTTCCTGCAATCTCTTCGTCTTGATAAAAGGAAGAATCTAGTTTGGAGGAGAATAGTACGCCTCCAGCACTAATATTGATAGTATGTAATTCATTTTCTTCTATCATTAAACGTAAATTGGAATTGACCCGAACATTTTCTCTTTGCTGGATTTTTATGATCTCATTTTCCTTTGGTTTTGCTAAGCGTAATAAGGGAATGGTATCTTTCGTTCTGCCAAGGATTTCTGTTGTAAATTGAAATTTACTTTCTCCAGTGAGATAGGAAATTTCTAATTTTATCCCTACTGATATCAAACCAATAATCTCACGATCTAGTGGAATACTGATAAGTATCTCGGATTGGCCAATCTCAGCAATATTGGACCTACAGGATAGTTCATAGTCCATAATATCAATCATTATGTTTTGGTTCACTTTTGGATACATAAAGTCCTCCTGGTGTCTATTTCTATAGAAAAAATTAACATTCTCTAATTATATCGGTAATTGGTAATAAAAGTTAAGAGGTAAATGATAAAATCACATAAAAAAAGCAGTCACAATAAATTGTGCTGCCTTAATGTAATTAACGTAAGAAATCTACTAATGAAGGCTGAATGATACGTGCACCAACTGATAAAGCCGCACGTTGAACATTCTCTTGAGTTTTCAGATTCGTGATAACTTCCGCCATGTCTACATCCTCTTCACCTGATAGTAGGCGTGTCGTAGACACCTCAAGTCCATCTATACGAGAAATACTTAACTCCATTCGGTTCATCCGTGCCCCCAATTCAGAACGATGTCTGAGAAGGTTGTCCATTTGACCATCTAGTTGTGCAATATGATCTGTTGAACCAGGTGTAGCAGAGCGGAAATCGGATTCAATATCCGAGAGTACTTTAAAAATACCACCTGCTCCATCGTTGTTGAAGATGTCGATACCCTTCACATTAATTTGAACCGTATTATTTTGGCCCACCACTAACTCTAGTTTTTCATTGTTAGCGTTAGTAAATTGTTTAGCTGAAGCATCATACGGTGGAGTTTTTACATCCGTGCCGGCAAAGATATATTTACCGCCAATCTGCGAATTTGAAATCTCTCCTAAATGCTCTTTTAACTGGCTAATTTCTTCAGCGATTGCATTACGATCTGTTTCACTATTGGTTCCATTTGAGCCTTGTAAAGTAAGCTCCCTCACCCGTTGAAGCACGGATGTGACCTCATCTAGCGCCTCATCCGTTGTTGTCATCCAAGAGAGTCCGTCATCAGCATTTCTTTTATACTGATCGATTTCGTTTAAAGATGAACGGTAAAACATACCTCGTACGGCGGTTACAGGGGTTATCTGATGGCTTGTTAATTTTCCTGCCAGAGGATACTTGTTCCTGTAATTGGTCCATCGTCTTGTTGGTTCTTTGTAAATTAAATAATAGGTTTTGATTCAACATATTTTGAGTGACACGTAAGCTCATGTTATCCCCCCTACAAGCCTACTCGGCCCATACCGTTGATGATTTTATCCAAACACTGGTCCACAACTGTTACCATTCGTGCTGAAGCGTTGTAAGCCTGTTGGAACTTAATCATATTTGCCATCTCTTCATCCAATGATACTCCAGATACGGACTGACGACGGTTTTCTACTTGATTAATAATCACTTCAGAATTACTTTGCATTCTTTGTGCTTCCTGCGAATCGATACCGAGCTGACCAATAATATTTCGGTAATAGTCATCGGCAGTCGCGTTTATTCCAGGAAACGTAAGAGCTGTAAATTTAATATTCGCAATATCCTGAGCATTTTTACCATTACCGGTTGATGACTGTCCGGCTGATTCCTCTTTAGCCGCAGCAATCAAACTAGGAGAGTTTAAAATAGCTGGGTTCACAGCTAGATCACCTGCACTTGTCCCAATAAAGAATGGTACTTTATTAGTTGAAGTTCCGCTAATATTCTCTAAGTTCATTCCTTGTTCATGAACAGAATTAACAGCATTGGCAAATGTCATCGCTAGATTATTTATTTTCTCTTGAATTGTAGGAATGGTAGATTTTACACCGCCGCCTACAATTCCATATGACTCGATTCTTCCCAATAATTCACCAGAATTTAAGGTTACTTGTGTATTTCCAATTTTGATATTGGCTGGATCAACGACGCCACCAGAAGTATCTACTGTTAAAGTACTCGCTGTTTTCCCAGAAACCATCAGTACTCCCCCAACAGAGATATCTACCACACCTGTCTTTTTATTAGGAGGTGAAACATTTACATCTACAAGTTTAGAAAGCTGATCGATCAATACATCTCGCTGATCGTAAAGATCATTTGGCTGATATCCGTTTGGAACGAGCCGAGCAATTTGATCATTCAGGCTTGCTATTTGTGATGCAAAGGAATTTACTGAATCCGTTTTTGCTTTTATGACCAATTGCAGATCATCCTGCATCTGATTTAATGATGCGGATATATGTCTAAGAGTTTCGGTTACTGCTACCCCTTTTTGGCTAACAACGGCACGGGCGGCAGCACTATCAGGATTTTTCGATAGCTCTTCCCAACCCTTCCAAAATTCATCCATTGTAAATGCTAAACCATCATCGGAAGGTTCATTTAATAGTTCTTCCACTTTGGTAAGGGTATCACTTTTTGCTTCCCAGTAACCCAAACTCTTATTTTCGCCACGGAGCTGAACATCCAAATAATCTTCACGTAATCGGGCGATCTGATCTACCTCTACACCGGTTCCTAACTGGATTTGCATGCCTGGGATGGAAACTGGCTTTGTGGCAATCATATCTGCCCGTTGACGTGTATACCCTGTAGTATTTGCATTCGCAATATTATGCCCAGTGGTAGAAAGGGCTGTTTGTTGAGCCGCTAGTCCTCGTTTTCCTAATTCAATCCCATGAAACGTTGATGTCATGACAAATCCTCCTAAAAAGTAAAACTCTAAATCTTAGCATCTAACATGCTTGTATACCGATTTTTAGCATTTGGACCATAACCAATGGCCGGTTCTTTCTTAGCAAACATTCCAATAGAATATTGGATAAATGATAGAGATGTTTGTATCAATTGTTGGTTGTTCTCATTAATCTGAGAAATTTCCTGAATTAAACTGCGCAATTGTTTTGCGATGGATGTCAATTTAACTTTAATTTGATTATCATACTGTAGCTTTATTAATTCTTCTAATGTAAAGGAATCGCCTTTGATTCCTTTCTTCTCGAAAAACTCTTGAACTTTTTGCATTCTAATCTGTTCCAGCTTTTGAATCTCATCTACACATAGAGCTTCTCGATGAATTTGGCTTTGCAGGTCCTGAATATTCCCATTCACAAGCATGTCCCTTTTCCCTTTGGCCAAATCTAGTAATCGTGAATGTGCATCGACCATTGTTTCTAAGCTTTGAATAAGTGTGTTCAGGGAATCCATCTTCTCGTCTCCTAGATTGAAGTATTTTTCCAGAAAGCAGTCATTTTCTCAGCAATCTTATTGCTATCGACTTTATAGGTACCATCAGCAATCTGCTGTTTTAGTTCTTGAATGCGTTGTTGACGTTGTGCTTGCTCAGACACCATTGCTTGAGAGATTTCACGTCCACGCGAAGAAATACTTACATCTGCAGAAGTAGATGTCTTTTTTGTTGTTTGATTTGTATTTGAACGGTTCGCTTGATTTTGATAGGAATAAAAACCAAATTTCGTATCATTTATTCTCATTTCTAGTTCCCTCCTATTCCTTTATTCTTATTTATCGGCAGATTTTATTAAAAGTTTAGTTACTTTTAGAATTAATTTTTATTCGTGTTAAAAACGCACATATCCTTCTAATTGTATCAAAATATATTGGATATTTCATTACCTATTTATAGTGTAAAAGTGGTATAAAAAACAACGGAAGTTTTCTTTCCGCTGTTGGTCGTTTTATGATTTACTATCTATATTTCCACCGACAAAGTCGATTTGTAAATCCTGCATTTGACGGAGATATACTTCCGTTTTACCTGGTGTGTAATTATGGATTGGCTTATTTGGTGTTGTTTCAATTTCAGCTCCACCCTGTTTCCAATCTATCGCAACCTCTGTTGGAGTAAAGTGAATCTTGACTGAACCATAGCTAGGAATAAATCCGATAGTAAATTCAGCGGGCCCAGGGTTTACTTTGGCTGATATGATGGATTGGATGGCGTCATTCTTTTTCTCGATTGCAGCTAATTGATCGCCTTCTTGAGCTTTTTCACCTATGGCTTCAAAAGCTTCTTGTTTTGCGAACGCTGCCATATCCTCACTAAAAATACCATTTCGCTTAACATTCAATTCATTCCATAACTGTTCCTGGTCAATTTCAAGTCGTCCAGGTTTCCGATCTATAGTCATCCTTGCAGGAACCTGTTTTATGGATAAATCAGCAGGTTTTTGTTGGATCTCCTGAACCGGTTGGGTGATCCGAAGGCCAATCTGTGCATTTGTTTGATGTAATCTTATCTGTGGAATTTGCATTTGTTTTTACCAGGCCTATACTTTTTTATCTACTAAGATACCTAGGTAATCTGTCATTGCTGCATACATATCTAACATCTTTTTCGAAGGAATCTCTTTCACTACTTCATTTGTTGTATCATCAACCAAGGTAACATAGTATTCTTTTAATTCTTCATGAAATTGGAACTTTAAATGTGTATTGGAAGCCTTTAGAAAATCATTCATACTATCTATTACTTTTTGTGTTTTTTCTTTTGTTTGTACTTGCTGAGGTGTTGTTTGAGGCTGTTCTTGCTTTTCTGGTACAATTTCTTTGACCTTTGGAATTCCTTCCACTTTTGGAACTGTATATTCTACAGATTGGTTAGTGGAGTTCGATAATTTGTCTATCATTTTATGCCTCCCATTCTGACAATATCTTTTTACTTAATTATCGGATGAAATACATGAATGTTTAGTGAAAATTATGTAAATGAACGAAAAAGCAATTATGAATATTCAGATCAAAATTTGGATATTTACCTAAAATCATTTATAATCAATATAGAAACATACGTTCTATATAGGTGGTGAGTTTTGTGTTTCACACTCTAAATAATATTCAAATCAATGTTCTAATTGCTAGTATAATAGGTGATGGTGAGCTAACCAAACTTTATCAAGGTAGTAGACGAAAAAATAGCAGTTACAGAGAGCACTACGGGGAAAATCAAAAAGAATACCGTGAATGGAAAATGGAACTTATGAATGGCTTGTTTTATATTACTCCAAAAAGTAATTGTTTACGGTCAGCCTCCAGTTCTCTTTTTACAGACTTATTGGCACTTTTTTATAACCACAATGGGAACAAAATAGTACCAGCATCCATATTACAATTTTGTAATCTACCGCATTTTCTAGCTATTCTTTACATGGATGATGGTTCATTGTGCATCAGTACAAAAATTAACCATCGTAATAAAAAAATTTATATTACACCACATATCTACTTATACTTACAAAACTATCCCAAAGAAGAATTAACTCTTCTTAAAAACCACATCCAAGACAATTTTCAGATTACTTTAAGGTTGGCAAGTAGAAAAGATGGACATGGATATATCCTTCGAACAACATCTGTTAATGAAACAATTGCCTATTTAAATATCATAAAAGACGTTTCAGATACTTGCCCAAGTATGTTTTACAAAACTAATTTGAGTTACCGTATTGAACAAGAAACTCAAAAATGCAAACTAAAATACCCTGATTACGAACTTATTGTTTCTAGTTCTAATAGAAATAAAAATTATTCTTCAGATGAAAATAAATTGCTGATCTCTTTAAAGAAAAGCGGGCACTCGGATAAGGATATAGCCATTTTACTTGGCCGAACCTATTGGTCAGTAGTATATAAACTTTGTGAATTAAGAAAGTTGAATCTTTTATGAAAAATAAAAGAGACTTTGATAATCAAAGCCTCTTTTACTATTATTAACGAAGAAGTTGAAGAACTCCTTGTGGTTGTTGGTTCGCTTGCTTTGCGACTGTATCTTTCGATTACAGAATAGACTATATCTTCATCCATAATTCTATGGAGCCGGGCACTTCGAACAGCATTTGGCTGCCCTACGGGATTCATAGTCATAGTAATTAACCTTAGACCGTATTCCCTAGTCGTTGAACCTTCTCCAGAGTTTCCTCACAGGAGCTTGGCTGCTGATTATCCATTGTTTCATCCTTATCATTTTCAAACCATTACATTGACCGTTTCCAGTTCCGTTGTGGTTGATAAAGCTTTAGGACGTTCCAGCAATTCACCCAGTTATTCTCTAGTTCGTTACCAAACTAGACGCCCTTCTAATCATTATCTCAAAAGTTGTAAAACTCCTTGAGGCATCTGATTTGATTGAGCCAACATTGCTTGTGCTGCTTGAGAAAGAATAGAATTCTTAGTTTGGTTCATCATTTCTTTCGCCATATCGACGTCTCTTACACGAGATTCAGCAGCTGTTAAGTTTTCAGAAGATGTACCAAGATTGTTAATTGTATGTTCTAAACGATTTTGTGCTGCACCAAGAGTTGAACGTTGCTTAGATACTTGTTTAATCGCTGCATCAAGGGATGATGTTAATGCATCTGCTTTTGCTTGTGTATCAACGATTGTATTTGCAGCACCATTTACTAAAGTTCCAATTTCACTACCAGCACTTCCTAGTGTAGTGGAATCCATTTTTGAGAATGAAACTGCTAGTTTTTCGTCGTTAGTTCCATTTGACCCAATAGCAAAACTAGCTGATGAGTTGGCACCAGTTGTTATTGTTAAAGAATTTACGTCAGCAGCTACTTGAGCAGCGGTACCAGCAGAAGCACCAGCAATTTCAATTGAAATACCTAATTCACTAAAATTAAGTGTTGATTTACCATCTGCACCAATAGTAGGCTCAGCTGTAATTGTTTGTGCTACAGAGTCAGAACCACGAGTTAATGTTACCTTACCACCAGTTGCATCAGATAATGTATAAGTGTCTCCACCAAGTGCACCTGAAACATCAATTTTAGAAATTGCAGAAGTAGAAGTCGCTAATGCTTTACCTACTACTGCTGTTCCACCATTTTGAGTAGCAGATAAGTCTCCATTTAATAGTTTTTTACCGTTAAATGTTGTAGTTTTAGAGATGCGGTCAACTTCGCTTTTTAATTGTAATAATTCCTCACCGATTGCCTCACGGTCATCTGTGTTATTTGTATCTGTCGATGCTTGAACAGATAATTCACGCATACGTTGAAGTATATCATGAGTTTCGTTTAATGCACCTTCAGCAGTTTGAATCATCGAGATTCCATCTTGAGCGTTACGTGAAGCCTGATCTAATCCACGGATTTGACCACGCATTTTTTCAGAGATTGCAAGACCAGCAGCATCATCCCCAGCCTTATTAATACGAAGACCAGAAGATAATTTTTCCATTGATTTAGCTTGTGCATTTGAAGCACTGTTCAACTGACGGTGAGTGTTTAATGCAGCAATATTGTGGTTAATACGCATAATAAAATTCCTCCTAGAATTAATTTACTTTAATATTTGGGAAATTCCCTTAAAACTCATATATAATAAACCCTATGGGCTATTACCAAAAATAAATTACTTAAAATCTCAAATAATTTGTTCCTTTGGCTTAACATTAAACAATTCTTCCCGATATATACTAATTTCCCTTGGTGCATCGATAGCAAAACGGAATAATCCAGATTCAGTTTGGAGAATAGTAATTTTTATGTTTTCACCAATTTGAGTTGAAGACTCAATTATTTTAGTTCCTTTTTTAAGATACTTTCTATTAGTACTCTCTTTCACTTTAGAAATCTGAATACTCTCTGGTGCATCAATGACTAGGCGCAGTTTTGAACCAATTTGTAAGACAGTAACCTTGATAACATCATCTATGATCACTGATTGCCCGATTTCTCTGCCTACAATGAGCACGTTACCATCCTCCATCGATTCATTAACTTGTACAATTCTTATTATCGGAAGACTTTTCGAATTGTTTAGTAGTTTTTGAAAGTTTTTTGATATTAACAAGCTTTTCTTCGTTATGTTTTTTAGATTTTTATAATTTTGTAATATCAAAGAATAATCTTGTTGTTGTTGTTATTATTATTATCGGTCCTTCCTAAATTTTGTTTAGTAATTTTTATTAAATTTTTTGAAATTTCTTTTGTTGAATCAAAATAAAAGAACTGCTTTATCCAAGATTAATTAACTCTTAGATAAAGCAGTTCTATAAAAATAGATAATTTACATTCCTAGTTGTTGTGACAGCCAAGATCCCTGTGAATTCAGCTGCTGTATTGCCTTTTCCATAGCGTCCAAATTGCTTCCACAATCGTTGTTCATAAGAGTTAACCTTATCTTGTTCTCTATCAATATTTTCATCTAAGGATTTCAATTGTTTTGCAATGGAACTTTTAGTGTCAACTAGTGAATTTGGTGAGCCAGCTAATGATCCAAGATCAGAGATTGTAGAATTTATTCTGTCATAGATTCTCCAACCAAATCCACTATTATCATGCATATTAGTATCTGTTACTGTTGTTGAAGAACTTGTTGCCCCTGTACCCTTTGTTGAGAAAAGTTTTTTAACATCTTCTAAATTTGTCTGAAGAACTCCCTTTAGTTTCTCTTCATTCAAAACTAACTTTCCGTTCTCCCTATAATTTGTTGAAAAATCTATCCCAATGTCTTTTAACGATTTAAAGGCTGTTGACAAAGCAGGATTTTGAACAGACGTTACAAGACTATTTCGCATTTCTGTCAAAAATGATCGAATCGTTGAATCACTTGTTAGCAACCCACTCTTCGCTTTTTCATCCCATAACTTAATATCATTATCTTTCATATCTTTTTTCTGATCATCCAGCAATGGTGGGTAATCACGATAGCGTTTTTCTGTTAATCTACCATTTAAGTCAGCAATAAGTTCATTGTACTTATCAACAAATGTCTTTACTGTATCGAATATTCCTTGCGTATCACTGCTTACTCGAACTGAAATAGTACTATTTGCAGGGATTTTTTCCTTTAAATTAAACGAGACTCCCTGATATGTAAACTTATTTGAAGAAACCGCTATTTGTGTTCCATTTATAGTAACTGTGCCTGACTTTTCATCTGTTCCAGTGATATTTGTTGTATTGTCTATCTTTAAGGGGCTATTTGTATCTGTAATTGCAATATCAATTTTTTGTGCCGATCCAGTTGTCAAAGTAGTAAAAACTAATGAACCACCCACATTTTCAGCTTTGACATTTGTTTGACTACTTTTTTCATTTATTTTTGCTACAGCTTGATCAAATGTAAGATTGGGGTCAAGTGTAATGTCAATATTGTTTAAAGTAAACGAAAGCCCCGCAGCCCCAACACTTGAAGATTCACTCGCAAAACTAACAGTAGCTGGTTTTGCTGCCTCAGCAGGTGTTGCTTCAGAAATCACAAAATCTGTTAAGGTACTAGTACCCGCAGAAGCTACTTCTATTCTAGGATCACTAGAAGTTACAGTCTGCTTATTAAAAGTCGACTGCAAACGTAGTCCTTCCATCGCCTTACGAAATTCGTCCAATTTTTTGTTAACATCTCGGTAGGCATCCTGTTTCCAAGTGGTCGTAATTTTATTTTGCTGTAATTTGTTTAAACGAGCACTCTGAACTTTTACCAGATTTGCTACAATCTCATCCGTATTCATCCCAGATGCCAGCCCGGTGACTCTCAATGTATTATTACTATTAATCATTCTTTTCACTCCTTTTCCGTTCATATCTATGTAGTTTAGTATAAAAAATTAATTTGTTTTGTATTATCGGTCAAAAACCAATAATGTTAAGTGATTTTTCCTATATTTATAGAAAATACACCTTTACTACAAAAAAAGAGACGCAAAACACGTCTCTTTTCTATCAAACTACTTTAAAATCCCATTCGCAATTCCAATCATTTGATCCGCATAGGAAACCGCTCGTGCATTCATTTGAAACCCTCTCTGCGTGGTCATTAGATCTGTCATTTCTTTCGTTAAATCAACATTTGAACCTTCTAGAAAACCAGAAGCGATCTGCACCTCTCCTGGCTGAAGCATCCGTACATAATTAGATGCATTTGCCCCAGCAGGTAACACAGTAGAATCGATAGAAAATTCATTCCCACCCATATTTTTTAATACATGAGGATTTTGAATATCGACAATCCCCACTTGTTGGCCAGAAATAAACGGTGTACCACTGCCATCCTTGCTTCTTAAGTTCATTTTACCATTTGCATCAATACTAACCTCATATTGGCCATCCAACTCAACCGGCTTCCCATTTTGATCGAGTAAGTAACCACCGTTCGCATTCACTAAATGATAGCTTCCTTGTTTAGTAGGATTTGGGCTCAAATGAAAATTCCCATCGCGTGTATAACGTACCTCGTCAGCTCCTCCGGCAGTAGAAGAAGGATACCCTACTTGGAAAAAACCCTTTCCTTGAATCATTAAATCAAAAGGATTTCCAGTTGAAATACCTTGCCCTTGCTCCATGACTAGCTGAGTAAGACCTGTTCGGGTTCCGTAGCCAACGCGCAATCCATCCGGCGTCAGGCGCCCAACTTCTTGATCCGTTCGACCTTGATTATTCAGTTGAGAAGCCAAAATCTCAGAGAAACTTTGATCTTTTCGTTTAAATCCTGGTGTGTTCACATTAGCAATATTGTTTGCAGAAGTATCAATCTTCTGTTGGTACGCTTGTAAAGCCCCAGAAGAAATATATAATGACGTATTCAAGTGACTTTCCCCTATTCTGGATATTATCCGTTAATCTTTCCTACCGAATAAAGCTGTTCAAGTGATTGATTATACACACTGACAACCTTTTGATTTGCCTCATAGGCCCTCACTGTCATCATCATATCGGCCATTGTTTGACCGGGATCTACATTTGATTGTTCAACATATCCCTGGTGAAGGGTAACGCCGGGATTCGTCCCACCTGCATCTTGGATAAATGGAAGTGGATTTTCAGATTTATAAACATTTCCACCTTGGCGAGTAAGATCATAAGGATTTTGTACAACAACCATCCCAATTTGGCCCACCTGTCTAGCATTTGCAACATCATTAGGATTAGCAATTACCTGACCATTTGCATCTATGTACAAATCATCTTTACTGACACCACCAGTGACTTGAATAGGCTTATGATCCGCACCCAGTATCTTATATCCATCAGATGTAACCAGATTCCCATTCGAATCTAAGTCCCATTTTCCATTCCGGGTATATCCAACCGATCCATCTGGAAGCTCGACAGCGAAAAAGGCTGTGGGCTTCACTGTTCGGCCATTAACAACTTGCAAAGGAATGTTCTGATCATCTATAGCAATATCTAATGGTTGATCTGTTTGAACAAGTGCCCCTTGGAGGAAGCTCGGGATCCGTTCCTGTGCATAAACACCGTTTGCTAGCTCTCCGACTGGTACCCCCTGACCTGGAATCGTTAATCCATTAGCGCCAGGAATCGTTTCATTATAGTCTCTAATACGTTCCACTAATAGTTTAGGAAATGCACGCATAACCGTATCATCCTTTTTAAACCCAGGTGTTTGTGCATTGGCGAGATTATTAGATAGTGTTTCTTGTCTACGTTCTAAGGAAAACATCCCTGACGCTGCAGAATATAAACCTCTTAGCATAAAAAATACCTCTCTTCTTAAGTACGTGCCTGTTCAGCCAATTGGAGAATAAAAGCGACTTCACCATTACCTTTACTCAATTGCTTTGCAATCTCTTCCACTGAGAGACCTTTAGCTTGCAAATCAAAAACTTCCTTATATCGATCATTCAAAAATAAATGCTGACCATTGTTTGCTTTTGCATTAGTGTCAGATTCAATTTTCACCGCATTCAATGCTTGAACCATTTCTGCCTTCCATTGTTCAGTCTCTCTTTGATTCATCATATCGTGGTGCTCTATAGTTGTTTTTATATCAGTTAATTGACGCATCAATTTTTCTTGATTGGATACCATCTTTAAGGATAGTTCCAGCTGATAGTCCATTTTTTTTCGGAAAGAACTCTTGATGACTAAATACAGCACAGCGATAAAATTGACTACTAAAGTTGCTACATTTAGATATTCTTGCACGTGTTCTTCCCCTTTCTATTGATCAAGTATATAAATTAATTAATAAGCCTTTAATTTCACCAATCCTGTCCAAAATAGACAGACCTTCGTCCTGCTCTTTTAGAACATGGTCGGTTAACTCCATTAATTTACGATCAAGCACCTGGATGGTTTTTAAGGTTTTATTTCCTCCGTATGGATCCCAGGTATCTGTTTGATATATTCCAACACCATTCTTTGTTACTTCTCCCATAAACCTTTTAACCAGCTCTTTATACTTCCTCAGTTCAGAAAAAGTAGGCTTTTCACTTAAGCGTTGCCCCTGCTGGTCGATATCTTGCAAAATTTGTTGGAGATGTTCTTTCGAGATTTCTTTTGAATAAGTATTGAATATTTTTTGAAAGGATGCAGTATTAGCTGATGTACGGTCGTTTGTTGAGAGACGGGAATCCCCTATACTAATCCTTACCTGGTCCTGTATTTTCAAGTGAATTCACCCCCATCGTATCTCTTCCAATCATTCTTGTGAAAAAGTATCAAAATAAATCAAAATTATGTTGTAATTATACCCCAACTTTTTATAAATTTCATTAAAAGTTGTATATTTTTAAGTATGATAGTTTTAATATAATATCTCTTTTAAATTTGTCTGTTTATTTCCGCTCCAGGCGCTTCGCTTTCCGTGGGTGTTTCGGCGAGCCTCCTCGACGCAAGCGTCTGCGGGGTCTCTCCTGAACCATACTCCCACAGGAGTCTTCGCGCCTTCCGCTCCAATCAACTGGGTATTAAACCAACAATCTTTCTAACACAGTCAATAAAAAACACATCCGCTTAATTGAGAAAGTGTCGTTCTTTTGATTATTTAATTATTTTAGTCTTTGAATTTGTTTATTTACGTCGGTAATAGCAAGGACGACTTCTTCAACGCCCTTTGATTGTGTAACAATGGTGGAATTTAGCTCTTCGGTTTGTTGTTGAACTTTTCCAACTTCTACCGAGATTTCCTGGCCATACTTTGCTTGCTCGTTGGTGGCCATCCTCATTTGTTGAACCATTTCCTTGATACTGTTAATATTACGAACAATTTCTTCAGCCGTAAGCGCCTGTTCTTTCGTTGCGTTCGAAACAGTCGCTGATTGGCTAGTCACATTTTTTACAGCAGCGACAATGGCATGACTTCCTTTTGCTTGTTCAGCTGTAGCTATAGATATTTGGGTGTATCTGCTCCTTGGTATTGGTAATTCCTTTTACAATCGTTCCAGCTGTGATGGATTGCTCTTTCGTAGATTGAGTCATCCCTTTTGCTTGTTTTGTTACACTTTCCATGGCTTTTGTAATAAACTCACTATTTTGGGATTGGTCTTCTGTAGCTTTTGCAATTTGATTCATTTCGAGCGATACTCGTGATATACCTTCAGAAATCTTTCTAATCGCTTGTTTCGTATTATCTGCCAATTGATTTCCTACCTTTACCTTATACGCTCCATCTTTGATAGAGGCTACTGCAACCGTCGTTTCAGTTTGAATCCCGTTAATTAAGGCAGCAATTTCCTTCGTTGCTTTTGCTGATCTTTCCGCAAGCTTACGTACCTCATCAGCAACAACTGCAAATCCTTTTCCATGTTCACCTGCGCGTGCTGCTTCAATTGCTGCGTTCAGAGCTAGTAGATTCGTTTGATCGGCAATATCATCAATCACTGCGATAATACAGCCAATTTCCTCTGAGCTCTTCCCTAAGTTTTCCATCACTACACTAGCTTGTTCTATTACATTAGAAATTTCATTCATGCCGTTTAGTGTCTTCTCCAGTGAAATTGTTCCTTCATAGGCATCTTCTTTTAACGTTTTGCTTAGCTCATTAACTGTTTGGGCACTTGCAGCTACCTGTTGAATTGAAAGAATCATCTCTTCTACTGTGTTTGCTGTTTGTTTTGCTGTATCCGTTAAGTTAACGGCATGTTCACTCACCCCATTAATTGAATGGCTCATTTCTTCGATGGAACCTGAAATTTGTTCCACATTCGTTCCTGCATTACCCACACTGCTGGCTATCTGATCAATGGACGTCATCATTTCTTGAATAGCAGAAGATGTTTCCTCCGCAGAGATTGCAAACTGATTGGCACTAGACGCCACTAAATAAATAGAAGTACTCATTTGTTCAATTGCTGCAGAAATTTCGTCAACCCCTGAAGCTGTTACATTCGTATTCCCTGCTACTTGTTGAATGGAGGCAACTAATTCATTTATTGCATCATTGGCTTTATTCATGGAATCATCTAGTATATGAGCACTTTTCACAGTCTGGTCAATTGATGTCCTAATCCCAGTAATAGAATGACTGGTGGCTTCAGCATTCTTCATAACCCCATCTACAGACCTACGTATAAGCTTTATCAAGAGAAATGCAATAACAATGCAAAAAATAATAGCAATAATTCCTAAAGTAATAATTTGAATTAAAAACGCTTTCGAATCCTTGTCGGCCTGAGAAATGACTTTTTTATTTTCATTATTGGTATTATCGGATAATAGATTCAGTTTTTCTATCGCTCGATCGGCAAGAGGTTCAAGTGTATCTAATTGCTCTTCTATACCTTTGTTATTTAATATATTCGAAGATGCAATTATACTACGAAACTGTTTCATATATTCTTCAAATGATAGATTAAAATGTTTAAGGGTTCTTTGATTTACAATAACAGTAGTGTACTTTTCCATATTCTTAGAAAGTATTTTAATTTGGTATTCCTCAGAGGATATTTTTTTTTCAATTGATGGCAGTTTATCTGGATTTCTTTCTAATGCATATCTTGTCACCAGCCATCTTACCTTAGTTACATGTTCAACCAATTCCCCTTCTAATTGTGTCTCCATTATTTTTTGTTTTCCTAGCTCATTTATATTGTTTGATAACTTTTTCGTACTTAAGAACCCAGTTAAGGACACTATAGATAAAATAAGTAACACCAGAAAAAAACTTCCTATAATTTTTGTTCTTGTAGACCATTTCATTAAAAATATGTTTTTAAATTTTCCATTTTTACTCATACAATCCCTCACTGTCTTAAAGGTAAAAACTATTATCTATAGCTATATTTACCATGATTCCCGCCGATTTTGTTTCATTTTGATAGATTTTTACATAATCTTTACAGTTTGTATAAAATGTTAAGTTTATATAAATTTTTTAATCAAATAAAAACAAAAACGCCTTCATAGTTGAAGGCGTTTTCTGGAGAGAAAATATATTATTTTAGTCTTTGTATCTGTTTATTTACGTCGGTAATAGCAAGGACGACTTCTTCAACGCCCTTTGATTGTGTATCAATGGTGGAATTTAGCTCTTCGGTTTGTTGTTGAACTTTTCCAACTTCTACCGAGATTTCCTGACCATACTTTGCTTGCTCATTGGTGGCCACCATCATTTGTTGAACCATTTCCTTGATATTGTTAATATTACGAACAATTTCTTCAGCCGTAAGCGCCTGTTCTTTTGTTGCATTGGTAACAGAAGCCGATTGGTGAGTCACATGTTCTACTGCGGAAACAATCGCATGACTTCCTTCAGCTTGCTCTGCTGTTGCAATTGAAATTTGTTGTACCTGTTCTTTGGTGCTAATAATTCCTTTAACAATGGTTTCCGCTGTAACCGATTGCTCTTTAGTAGATTGAGTCATTTCTACTGCCTGACTTGTTACGCTTTCAACCGCTTTCGTGATAAACTCGCTATTTTTGGATTGTTCTTCCGTTGCTTTGGCAATTTGATTCATTTCATGCGTTACTTGAGAAATTCCGTCAGAAATCTTCCTTATCGCTTGGTTCGTTTTATCTGCTAATTGATTTCCTACTTTTACCTTATGCGCTCCATCTTTGATAGAGGCAACAGCAACAGTTGTTTCCGCTTGGATCCCGTTGATTAAGTCTGCAATTTCCTTCGTTGCTTTTGCTGATCTTTCAGCAAGCTTACGTACCTCATCAGCAACAACTGCAAATCCTTTTCCATGTTCACCTGCGCGTGCTGCTTCAATTGCCGCATTGAGTGCTAATAGGTTGGTTTGATCGGCAATATCATCAATCACTGCGATAATGCTGCCAATTTCTTCTGAGCTCTTCCCTAAGTTTTCCATTACCACACTTGTTTGGTCAATCACTTTCGAGATTTCTTTCATACCATTTAATGTTTCATTCAGTGAGATCGTACCTTCAAGAGCATCCTCTTTAACCGTATTACTTAGCTCATTAACCGTTTTTGCACTTGCAGCTACCTGTTGAATTGAAACAACCATTTCTTCTACGGTTTCTGCTGTTTGTTTTGCTGTATCCGTTAAGCTGACAGCATGTTCACTTACACCTCTAATTGAATGGCTCATTTCCTCGATGGAAACGGAAATTTCCTCCACATTTGTGCCCGCATTTCCTACACTCATGGCTACTTGTTCAATAGAGGCCATCATTTCTTGAATCGCCGAGGAGGTTTCCTCAGCCGAGGCTGCAAATTGGTCCGCACTTGAAGCTACTAAATTAATCGAAGCACTCATTTGCTCTATTGCAGCAGAAATTTCGTCTACGCCAGATGCAGTTACGTTCGTATTCCCTGCCACTTGCTGAATAGATGCCACTAATTCACTGATTGCATCTGTAGCTTTATTCATGGAAGCATCTAATTCATGAGCACTGACCGCTGTTTTATCAATAGACTGCTTGATTTCATTTGCCGAATTAGTAGTTATTTCTGCATTTTTCAATACACCGCTTACTGTACGTCGAATAAGCCCATTGATTAAAAAGGCAACTAAAATACTTAAAACCATTGCTAACACAGAAACAACCAGGATTTGAATTAGAGAGTTAGTTGAACGTGCCTGAGCATCCTTGATAATGGTATCTGTATTTTTTTGCGCATTTTGAGCCATTCTTTCAAGTGAACTAATGGTGTTGTCACCATTATGTTGTAGAACTCCTAATCTTGCATGCGTGGTGTAGTAATTTTCATCCTCTTTTATTGCAAAAATCGTAGGAATGGTATTTTCATATGAACCGAAGTTAATTTTAAATTGATTTACTAATTTTTTATCTTTATTCGAATGTGCTGCGACTTGTTCCAAATCCTTCACATCATTCTTCACCTTTTTGATGTCAGCATTTACAATATTTTCAATTTTCTTTTTTTCGTCTTCACTTTTCTCATATGAATATTTCGTTAAATTTAACCGGATATCTGTAATACTGTCTTTTAACTTGGAGATTATTTGGGCCTCTTTTAGTTGGGTATTCCCTAGATAAGAAACATCGTCACTTAGAACATTTATTTTATAATATGAAACGATCGATACGGATCCCAAGAATAACAACATGACAATAAAGCTGCCCCATAGTTTAACACCCATAGAGATGTTATTTGCTAGCTTTAAATACTTGTAGGATGTACTTAAAATATTTTTTTGTGGTTTATTCTGCATGACTAACCTCTCCTTTAGACTTCTGCTTCCTCTTTATTATTGATAAAGTTTTGGACCATTTCTTTTAAATCATCAAGATTCGTAGTATTTTCCAATAACTTTTCAATATCTAGAAGAATAACAAAACGATGATCAAACTTAGAAATCCCCATTAGATAAGAAACATTGTTCGTTTCAAGTATATTGGTCTGCTCGACCGAATCCGGAGGAAGGTCAAGTACATCTGTTGCAGCATCCACAATCAATCCAATTTCTTTATCGTACACCTTCACAATAATCATTCTCGTCGCATCTGTTTGGGTTAGTGATTGCCCCGTGAGTGCTGCCCGCATGTCGACAATAGGAGTGACCATACTTCTGATATATGCAACTCCTAATACATGTGGAGCCCGATTAGGATAAGGTGTAATTTCAACTGTCTGCATTCTTTCTATGGATACAACCTGATTAATATGTACACCATATTCTTCTTGTCCTATCTTAAAAATAAGCACTTTCGCATCCTGAAACTTAGCTTGTTCTCTCATACGATGCCCCCCTTTACTTGTTATAAAATGTAGATCACTCTATGTCCGTTTCATTCGTCTCATTTTTTATTAATTCTTCTAATTTTAAAAGAATAATTAAACGTCCATCATACTTTGCTATTCCTTCAAAATAATTTGTATTAAATCCACTGGATGTTGCAGGCTCAATGCTATCAGAAGAAATATTCATAACATTACTGGTTCTATCAACAATGAAACCTAATTCTATCTCTTCATATTTTGCGATAATGACACGTGAGCTTTCAGAGTAAACCGTTTGTCCAATGTCTAACTTGTTTTGAAGATCTATAACGGGGATGACGTTTCCCCGTAGATTGATTACACCTTTTATATAAGTTGGAACATTTGGTACTCTTGTAATGTGAGTAAGCCGCTCAATAGATTGAACGTAATCAATGTTCAATCCAAATTCTTCATCCTTTAATGTAAAAGCGATAACTTTGATATCTTCCATCACTTAGGTTCACCCTTTCTTTAAAAAAACTGATTAGAGTCAATGATAAGGGCTACTTGTCCATCTCCAAGGATTGTCGCACCTGATATTACATGTAAGTTAGTTAAATATTCGCCTAATGTTTTTAAAACAATCTCTTGTTGTCCAACGACTGAATCAATGACAATGCCTCTACTTTGGTTACCCTTTCGAACGATCACGATAAATTGTTGATGTTGATCCTTTGATTCACCATTTGGTGGTACTTGCAAGATTTCATTTAGATATATTAGTGGGACAACCTGTTCTCTAAATTGAATAACTTTTTGGCCATGAAGTGTTGTCACTTGATTTTCTTCTGTAGTTGTTATTTCCACGATGGAGTTAAATGGAATAGCATACGTTTCATCCTGCACTTTTACCAACATCGCATAAATGATAGATAACGTTAGCGGTAATTGGATATGGAAAATTGAGCCCTTTCCAGGAGTAGAATCAATCGTAATTAAACCGCCTAAAGATTCTATTTTCGTTTTTACAACATCCAGACCTACCCCGCGTCCAGAAATGTCCGAAATTTTATCTGCTGTACTAAAACCTGATGAGAATAGCAATGAATACACTTGCTGATCTGTTAGAGTTTTAGCTTCCATTTCTGATACTACACCGCGTTCAATTGCCTTATTTAATACTTTTTCACGGTTGATACCTTTTCCATCATCAGAGACCTCAATAAACACGTGGTTGCCGCTTTGATAGGCTTTTAATGAATATCGTTCCTTCTTCGACCTTATTTGCTGCAACTCTTTCTTCAGCTGTTTCCAATCCATGATCTAATGCATTCCTTAATAGATGGACTAGAGGGTCACCAATTTCATCAATTACCGTTCTATCTAATTCCGTTTCAGATCCTTCAATAACTAATTGAACCTTCTTATTTAATTCCTTTGCAAGGTCTCGGATCATTCGAGGGAAACGGTTGAATACCTGCTCTACTTGCACCATACGCATATTCAATATGAGTCCTTGTAAGTCAGTAGAGATTCGCGTCATATGTTCAACTGTCTCGGTAAGTTCGGAAAGTTGAGATTTCTTGGCGATTTGGTCAAGTCTTCCGCGATCAATGATCAATTCACTAAATAAATTCATCAAGTGGTCTAATTTATCAATATCAACCCTAATGGATTTAGCACGTGGTTTCTTCTTTCCAGCGCTCGAATCTTCTTTATTTTCTGTACGAGTCACTTTCTCAACTTTATTCTCTTCGGTTAATGCTGAAGTGGTTGTCGTATCAGAAGATTCTAAACTCGTTCCCTCATCCACAATGACTTCTCTAACCTCAGCCACATTTGTTAATTGTGCATGTATTTCTTGAGGACTGCGCTCCGACAACATTAGTAAGGTAAAAGAATCATCAAATTTCTCTTCTTCAATTTGTTCGACAGGTGGGATCGTTTGAATTAACTCACCTAGTTCTTCAGCTGCTTGGAAAACAAGATAAGCCCTTATTGATTTCATAACACAATTTTGATCGAGTGAGACTTTAATCTGATATAAGCCCATTCCTGATTTCTTTGCTTCGTTAATTACAGTGGCTTGAAATTCATCCAAAACGAATTCTGCAGTGGCAGCAACCTCACGGGTAGCATGGATGAGATCAGCGTGATCAGGGTTTTGAATTATTTTTAATTTTGCCACAACTTCTGTTACATTTTCCTTTCCTTCTCCGCCAGCCTCAATACTATCTACCATTTTTTCTATTAAATCGACACATGTAAAAATGACATCCATGATTTCTGAAGTAATTGTTAATTTAGAATTACGAAGAAGATCAAGGACATTTTCCATTTCATGTGTTAATGAAGCAAGATCTTCAAATCCCATTGATCCGGCCATCCCTTTAAGAGTGTGGGCTGAACGGAATATTTCATTTACTATACCAGTATTTGATGAATCTGATTCAAGCTTTAAAAGTTCGTCATTGATTGACTGCAAATGTTCTTTTGATTCTTCAATAAACATTTCTAAATAATTATTTAAATCCATTTCAACTTCCCCTCGCTAAATAGCATACAAAAGTAGGACTAAAGCTTTCATTGTTACACCTAAAAAAATACAGTTATATACCTCATATTAGCATAAATTTTGACTAATTTAACAAAATATTTTTGATAGATTTTCAGTTTTTGATAATATTGATAGAAACATATCTACTTTTATCAAAATAAATGAATGGTAAACGAAGACGCCTTCGCATACATCGCGAAAGCGTCCTTTCTTTGGATGATTTATTTTAACTTCTGAATTTGTGAATTTACATCTGTAATGGCCTGCACTACCTCTTCTACTTCTTTTGTTTGTGTTTCAATACTGGTATTCAATTCTTCTGTTTGTTTTTGTACATTCCCAACCTCTAAAGCAATCTCTTTTCCATATCTAGCTTGGTCATTTGTTGCAATCAGCATTTGTTGTACCATATCTTTGATACTGTTAATATTACGAACAATTTCTTCAGCCGTTAATGCTTGTTCTTTTGTTGCATTAGTCACTGAACTTGATTGGTTGGTTACATTTTCAACTGCTGCTACTATTGCATGGCTACCCTTTGCCTGTTCTGCAGTTGCAATTGAAATTTGTTGAATTTGATCCTTTGTATTTACAATCCCTTTGACAATTTCTTCTGCCGTAATGGTTTGTTCTTTAGCTGATTCTGTCATTTCAACTGCCTGAGTAGTTACACTTTCTACTGCTTTTGTAATAAATTCACTATTCTTAGTTTGTTCTTCTGTTGCTTTAGCAATTTGATTCATTTCATCTGTTACTTGAGCAATACCTTCCACAATTTTCATGATAGCCTGATTCGTTTGTTCAGCTAGTTCATTTCCTATTTTAACTTTTTCTGCTCCATCCTTAATAGAAGATATAGCCACAGTTGTTTCACTTTGAATTCCTTTAATTAATTTAGCAATTTCCTTTGTTGCTTGTGCTGATCTTTCAGCAAGCTTACGTACTTCATCAGCTACAACTGCAAAACCTTTACCATGTTCACCAGCGCGTGCGGCCTCAATAGCTGCATTAAGTGCCAGTAAATTTGTTTGATCAGCAATATCATCAATAACTGCAACGATACTTCCAATCTCCTTCGAACTCTTTCCTAAAGTTTCCATAACCGAACTAGTTTGATCGATCACATTAGAAATTTCTTTCATTCCATTTAGCGTTTCATTTAGAGAAATCGTTCCTTTATATGCATCATCTTTTACTTCTTTACTTAACTGATTAACTGTGTGTGCACTTTCAGCTACCTTCTTTATAGAAACAACCATTTCCTCAACTGTTCCAGATGTTTTTTCTGCTGTATCTGTTAAACTAATCGCGTATTCACTAACGCCTTTAATAGATTCATTCATATATTCGATTGATTCTGAAAATTTCTCAACTGTTTCATTTACTGTACTAGTACTAACTGCCACCTGTTCAATCGAAGCCATCATTTCCTGGATTGCTGAAGAAGTTTCCTCGGCAGACGCAGACAGATGATCAGCACTTCCTTTTACTATATTAATAGAAGCGCTCATTTGCTCAACAGCAGCAGAAATTTCATCAACACCTGATGCCGTTACATTGGTATTCCCAGCCACCTGTTGAATAGAAGCAACTAGTTCCCCAACGGAATCGTTGGCCTTATTCATGGATACTTCTAACTCTTGTGCACTTTGTGCAGTCTTTTCAATCGATTTTTTAATTTCAGAAGCAGAATTGGTTGTAATGTCTGCATTTGTAACGACACCATAAACAGATCGTCTGATTAGATTATTGATAAGGAATGCCACTAGGATACTAAAGAACATGCCAATAATCGACGCAATAATAATTTCCATAATTGCACTAGAAGAATCTTTAGCTGCGTTCTCAATGATTCCATCATTGGTCTTTTTCACACTCTTAGACAGCTGGTCGAGTGAAACCATTGTCTTTCCACCTAGCGCTGATAAAAGTCCCATTTTCCCATGAACATCTTCATATTTGTTACTCTTAGATACTTCATAGAAATCAGGAGTGTAGGCTACATATTTCTCAAAGCTTTTACTAAACTCGTCTAGAAACTTCTTATTTTCAGGAGAAGGATCTATTTTTTGAAGATCTTTTATGTTTTTTCTTACTTTTGCTGCTTCAGTTTCAATATACTTTTCTAGATTTGCTTTTGTTGCTGCATCTTGTTCATAGGCATGCTGGGATGCATACAATCTAACATTGGTTACTTCCTCTTTTAAATTTCCGATGATTTCTAGTTCCGGCACTTGAGTACTGCCCATACCGCTGACATCGTTACTTAACATGTTTATTTTATTGTAAGAAGCAAACGAAATAGAGCCTAAAAATAAAAAAACAATGATAAAGCTACCCCAAAGTTTCACACCCATTGATAAATTTTTTATTTTCCCCACCATTACTTACATCTCCTTTATGTACTACTAAAAAAATCAAAATAATGCATACCACTCACTATCAAATTTTCGAGCTAAATTCGAGAATACTTTGATAGTTTATTGAAAAAGCGAGAGGACTGGGGACCGATAATATTGGTTCCATACACATCTCGCTTTCACTTTTATAAGTAATGTCTTATATAGCCTCCAGCCTTGTCGGTTCTATTAAGACTGTTTTCTACTTCCTGTTCATTCTTACTTTCAAATTGGTTAATTTGTGTCGAACAGCTCTTGCAAATTTTACCTGATCGTATCATACTACCACACGTTCCACATGGATATGTTAAGTTAGGAAAGCTCCCCATTACAATTCGGCCAGCCAATATATACTCCCGAATTTGAGCAACCGTGACTTTGGTTTCATCACTTACTTCTTGTATTGTGCTGCCAGGATATTCACGCAAATATGCTGCTGTTTTCAAAAAATCCTCTTCAGCTTTTTGATAACATTCTTCACAAATATTTCTAATTCGAAGATATAGCTTTCTGCATTTTGGACAATTCCCTAATTGTGGTGTTGACAAAAGCCCACTCCCTTTACGCCTTATTCGTGTATTCATATCGTAAAACTTTGAATCATACGAAAGGGGATAATTAGCTACCCAATACTTTTTTAATAGATTCCATGACACGATCAGGTTGGAACGGTTTTACCACAAAATCTTTCGCACCCGCTTGAATTGCCTCTAATACCATAGGCTGCTGCCCCATCGCAGAACACATAATAATTTTAGCCTGAGGATGAAACCCTCTGATTTCTTTCACGGCGCTAATCCCGTCTTTCTCAGGCATAGTAATATCCATTGTCACAATATCTGGATTAAGTTCACGGTATTTATCTACAGCGTCTGCCCCATTTACTGCTTCACCAACTACCTCAAGTCCATTCTTAGTCAAAATATCTTTCAACATCATACGCATAAATGCTGCATCATCAACGATTAATACTTTAGCCATAATTTTTTCTCCTCCTACATTCTTTGATTAATTGGTCATTTTAGTAATACGGTCAATCTGGCTGATAATATCTGTAATACGAACGCCGAAGCTTTCTTCTATTACGACCACTTCACCTTTAGCAATCAGTTTATGATTGGCAAGAATATCTACTGGTTCTCCGGCCAATTTATCTAGTTGAATAACGGCACCAGGACCTAATTCCAATATTTTTCGAATTTGCATTTTGGTGCGTCCTAACTCTACCGTTATTTCAAGTGGAATATCAAATAACATATCAATATTCCCTGAATAAGAATTGCTTGAAGTTGTTTCGTTAAAAGTAGTGTATTCTATCTTCTGAACATTAGCATTAACATGTGAATGCTGTGTGCTGCTTTCTGAAAATGACTGTTCTTGATAATAAGAAGTAGGTGCTGCCTGGGTCTTTACAGGCTGACTAGCTACTGGTTTTACTTCTTTTTCTATATTCAAACTTGGTTCAGCTGGCGCACTTGGTGACATGATTTTTTGGATCATATCTTTTCCGAATGATAGTGGGATAAATTGGATCATATTTGAATCTATTAAACTTCCCACTTTTAAATTAAAAGATATCTCTAAAATAATATCATCCTCAAGGTCTTCTAATTTCTTAGGCGGAAAACCAAGTACATCAATGGTAGGCGGTGATATATCCACTTTCTGACTAAAAATAGTGGACATAGATGTGGCAGCGGATCCCATCATTTGGTTCATTGCTTCTTGAACGGCACTTAGGTGTAATTCTGAAAGTTCCGGTTCAAGGGACGTTCCATCTCCGCCCATCATCAAATTAGCTATGATCTTAGCATCTCGCTCTTTGATCATTAACAAATTCTTACCGCGAATTCCCTCCGTATAATCCACATGAACAGCCACATGTTTTTCACTTATTAACTCTTCCATCTTCTCCTGTTCAATCACAGACAGTGTAGGCGTAGTAATCTCAACTCTTTGGTTAAGAAGTGAAGATAAAGCTGTGGTAGAGCTCCCTAATGCAATATTCCCAATCTCCCCTAAAGCATCCTGCTCCAAGGAGCTCAAAAAGTCATCTATCGATAACCTAGGTGTTTCATTCATTTGATTAAACAGTGCGTTGATCTCATCTTGAGATAATAACCCCTCGTTCATTTTATATGTCATCTCCTTCAGAGTGGATTGTTTCTTCTATTTGAACAGCGTAGCGTCCCTTTTGAAGACCTGGATTTCCTACGAATCTCGTCACTTGATCTACTTTGACTTGAATTTTTCCAGTTTCTATACCAATCACATCTCCGACCTGCAGGTTATAAAGTTCGGAAATCGGTAAAGTAGCCCTTCCTAACTCCGCAATTACATGTACACCAATAGTGTCCAGGTTTTGCTTAATTTTATCCTGCTGAGGTGCGCTTGTTTTCGACATGGAAGAAAGCCATTGATGTGTTGATAATTTAGGCAAAACTGGTTCCACAATCAAATGTGGTATACACAGAGTCATTCTTCCCGTAATTTCTCCAATCGTTATGTGGAGAGCAATAACAATCACTGTGTCATTTGGGGAAGAGATTTGTATAAATTGCGGATTTGATTCAATTGCTTCCGATCTCACTTTTATATTTTCGATATTTTTCCATGCATTTTGATAAATATCTGATGCTCTTAAGAAAATCTTTTGTAACAATACTGTTTCTATATCTGTTAATGACCCGTTACCCGAGGATGATATCCCCTGTCCCCCTAGCAACCGTTCTAATATTGCATAGGCAACTTGAGGGTTCATTTCCATAACCATTTTCCCATCCATTGGTTGAACCTCAAAAACGTTCAAAATTGTACGCGAGGGGATCGACGCGATAAATTCTTGGTAGTTTACTTGATCTACCAAATCAATCTGTATTTGAACATAGGTTCTAAGTTGAGCAGAAAGATAAGAAGTTAATAATCTAGTAAAATTCTCATGAATTCTCGTAATACTTCTCAACTGTTCCTTGGAATAACGCATAGCGCGTTTAAAGTCATAAAGTTTTACCTTTTCCTCTTTAACCGTTACATCAGACGCTTGTATTTCACCATTATTTAAGGCGGATAACAGGGCATCAATCTCTTGTTGCGATAATACATCTGCCAAAGGGCATCCCCCTAACTCTTCCCTGAGTTATTCAATCAATTTATAATGTTACTATCGTTTTAAATTTACTACTTCTTCTAAAATAGAATCGGAAGTAGTAATTGTTCTAGCATTTGCTTGGAATCCACGTTGTGCAACGATCATTTCAGTAAATTCCTCAGTTAAATCAACATTTGACATTTCTAACACACCTGCATTAATCGTTCCACCCTTATTATCTTCAATTCGGCTAGGTACTGCAGGACCTGAATTTCCGCTAACTTGGAAGAAGGTATTACCTACTTTTGTTAACCCCCCAGGATTCGAAACAACTGCTGTTGCTAATGAAATATTATTTGTTTGATCGTTAGTATTATTTAGATAATATTCCTGCGTATTCGTATCATAGGCTAGTTTTCCACTCTCTCCATCCTCACGAACAACATAAATATAACCATTCGAGTCAATTGAATATGATGTGAAAGGCATGCCGGCTTTTTCGTCTGACTTAATATTGATCTTAACAGTATCTCCAGCATCATTTACACCCATTACATAAAACCCATTTGATGTAACTAAATCCCCGCTGGCATCACGTGTAAAGTTACCAGCCCTAGTTAAAAAGTTTGCACCATTGTTAGCTTCAGGACTTACGATAAAAAAAGCATCCCCATCAATCGTTAAATCTGTTCCAACATTAGTTGTCATAGGGCTACCTGGTGTAAAAACCGTATCAATAGAACCAATTTTTACCCCTAGACCAATTTGCTTCGGATTAACCCCACCACGCTCTCCTGAAGGCGCTGTTGCTCCAGCCATATTTTGACTGATAATATCTTGAAACATTACACGGCCTTTTTTAAATCCAACTGTATTAACATTGGCAACGTTATTTCCAATTACATCAAGTTTAGTTTGAAACCCTTTCATACCTGAAACACCAGAGTAAAGCGATTTTAACATGGTTTGTTCCCCCTATTTATCAATCATAAATTATTTATTATTTTGTTTCGGAAGTGACTTCCTTTATTTCATTAACCAATGACATTGGGACTTTTTCATCTCCAACTAAGTAAAAGTAATTCCCATCCTGATTAGATATACCTTGAACTACACCCGTTATTGGCTCTACATTGCCTTCAGGAATCCAGGAAATTTCTTTTCCAATCACTGCAGCATATTGACTCATTTGATTTCCAGCAAATTTGTCAAAAGCCTTATTAAGATTAGTCATTTGCTCAAGTGAACTAAAGGTTGCCATCTGAGCAATAAAGTCTTTATCTTGAAGTGGACTTGAAGGGTCCTGATGTGCTAGTTGAGTTGTCAGGATTTTCAAAAAGTCATCTTTTCCTAGCACACTTTTTTGTTCGAAAGGCTTTACGTTATTGTAAATGGAATTATTTTTTGTCACATTTGTAACATCTACCCAGTTACTCATTCTGGAAACTCCTTCCTAAGCTGTGAAGTCTATTTGCGATGATGTTTTCAGGGTAGTTCCACCATAATTGATAGGTACGATTTCCCCTTCTCTGTCTTTTTGCTCATTTGTTTCATTTTGCACTTTTTCATTAATTGTTGCTGCAGTATATGTTCGCTGCTCTCGTGACGAATGTGAACCGTCCTGGGAAAAAGCCATTCCCCCCTGGAAAGAATCGGACGTGTTGGATGTCTGTTGCGCTACATCTAACTTTTGGACATTCAATCCCGATTGCTGCAATGCCTGTTTCAAATGGTGAAGCTGTCCTTCCAAGGCATCCTTTGCCATTGGTGTATCAGTCAATATTTGCGCTGAAATCTGCCCCTGCTGTGAAGTTACCTTTATTTCGATATGACCTAAATGCTCAGGATACAGTGAAAATTTAGCTTCTGTGCTGCCAGACTTTCCGTTCGTTATTTTCATAAAGCGGTTAATCCATTCACTTACCTCAGGAGCAAAATTAGTTACTTCAGTGTGTTGCTGCAAATTCGATTCTTTCACTTCGTTCCCCGACATTTGTTGAGTGTTTGTCAATGAAGTGAGTTGCCCATTTACTTTCGAAATTTCATCTAAAGGTGAAGATAAAGGATCCTTAGTCAAGCGATTATGTAATTGAAATGATTTTCCTACATTAGGTAAAACGGAATGAATGACTTGATTTTTATCAAGGCTTAATCCCTGAGAAATATTAGAAAGTTCATTTTGCTTAGTATCACTTGTTGTTTGGTCATGATTATTGAGTACTAGTATTGGTACAGATTTTTGTGCGGCTTTTATTTCATTCGAAATTATTTGAATTTTCTCATCAATATGAGCCGGAATTTCCGATGGATTCTTTTCACCTTCATATTTTCGAACTTCTTCAATTACCTGAGTTACTTTATGTAACAATTGACCCGAATCCTTTGGTGAAAATTTCTTCATCGTTTCCACCAAGTCTTGGACTTGAGCTAGCACCTTAGCAATCTCTGGGCTAGAGCTAGATAATGGATTACTGTTGTTTTCGCCTACAGATGTGTGTGTCCCACCTTCTGATGGATTATTTCCTATCGAAAAACTTGTTGATTCTTGAGTTGAAAATTCGTTTACAAGATTAGTCAAAATAGACTCTATTTCATCTAAATTTTTATTGATTAATTCCATTGAATCTGGCAGGATATCGTCTTCATTGGTTTTAACAAGGTCAGTTTTGTTGGTTAAATGAATTTGTTGCCTACTAAATTGAGGTTCATCTAAATTAAAACTAGGTTTCTTAGTTTCTAAAGCATTAATTACCTTTAAACTTGATTGATTGTCATCTTGGTTCAAAGAATTATTAAGACCTGCATTAGGTCTTAACATCGGTAAATTATACATTACATTATCAACATTTAAATTCAAGTCAACAGGATCCCGATCCCCATAATTATGCTCTTCTAGATCAGACTCAGATTGAACTGAATCCGTATTCATAGGCTCTGAATTTGCTTCGCCTGTCACTTGTTTAATCTTTAAAAATTGTGTAGGGATATCTCCCATTTGAATAGCACCATTGTGCAACGATAATTTATTAACTTGGTCACCGATCATAGGAGTTTGACCTAGAAGATTAAACATTGCTAATACTTGGTCGAAGGGATTTACTGTCGCTTCTGAATTGGAAGCTAAATTGGGTTTTCCCCCGTTCACTTGATTTGTTTGATTTATTTTGATGTTAATTTGAGTAATACCCAAACAGTTACCTCCTATCATTTTTGCTCTGCATACTTTCAATTAATCTACATTATACCTCATGGACCTGCTTTCGTCATGAAAATTTTCGATTTACTTTTGTATTTTTATTCTTTTTTCAGACTAATATTTTGATAGATTTTGTTGCAAACTAAATAAAAAAACAAGTAGCATCTAAATCGACACTACTTTTTTCCAAAAAATACTATATAGAAGAAATTATCATGTTGTACATTTGTGACAGAACAAATTGACCATCCGCATACCCTGCTTCCATTACTGCTCTGGGCATGCCGTAAACCGTGCAGGATTCTTCAGATTCAACGAACACTTTACCATGATATTTTTTCACCAACCCGGAGCCTTTTGCACCATCTACTCCCATACCGGTTAAAATTATTGCTAGTAACCGATCACAAACAATTGGTGCTGCCGAACTCAGGGTGATATCTATGGATGGTTTATATAATTCAAGTACGTCTTGACAATCTTCCACTTTAAATATTAATTTACCTGCAGCCTTTTCAAAACGGGTTTGATATCCCGAAGGACAAATATAGATAGTTCCCGGTTTGACTTCTTTGCCGTCCTGGGCTTCTTTTACATCCATTTGACACAAAGAATCAAATCTTTCTGCTAAATGCTTGGTAAAACCTGGCGGCATATGTTGTGCAACGACAATTGGAATGGGAAATTCCTTAGGAAAACCTGGTAGAATCGCTTGTAATGCTTTCGGTCCACCTGTTGAACAGCCAATAAATATTAGCTCAGTATTTTTTCTAGTTTCATTTCTATTATGATTCTCAGAGAGACTGTATTCATGGTGAATAGTAGGAAGTTTTGCTTCGACTATTCCAGCTAAACGCTGTAAAAATTCTTTACTTTGATCCTCTCCATTAATATTCCTAATTAAATTTTCTTTCAAAAAGAAATCAACTGCTCCAAGAGAAAGGGCTTGAAGTGTTTCCCTCGCACCTTCTCCAGTCCTGGAACTAATCATAACTACTGGAACTGGATTTTTTTTCATTATTTGCTCGAGTGCATCGAGTCCGTTCAATTCGGGCATTTCTATATCCATTGTGACAAGATCTGGTTTGAGCCGTTGAACTTTTTCTACTGCTTCCACACCATTTCTTGCAATTCCAACGACTTGAAATCGAGGGTCAGTTTCCAACATTAAACTAATGGCTCTCCGCATAAAGGCAGAATCATCTACTACCAATACACCGTACTGTTTCATTTTGATCAGATTCCTTTCGATAATAAAAACTCTTATCTGAGCGCACTTTCTGTAATCCCATGTTCGTATCAGTTACCGATTCAGCATGACCAAGAAATAAATATCCCCCAATGGCTAAATTTCTGTGTAAACTACGAATCACCTGTTGTGTTTTATCTCGATCAAAATAGATCAAAACATTTCTGCAGAAAATGATGTCCACTTCTCCAATTTCTCCTGCTTTTACTTCATTAAGAAGGTTTAAGTATTGAAACTTCACCATTTTTTGGGTTGCTGGTTTAATTTGGTATCCACCATTTTCTTCTATAAAATATTTCTTCAATAAATTCTCTGGGATTCGCCGAAAAGCGAAAGAACTATTATGATACCATCCCTTTTCCGCTTTCTGAAGAACTTTTTTGTTAATATCGGTGGCAATAATTTCTACAGATCCTGGGAAAAAAAGTCCAGTTTCTTGTATTAACATTGCTAAGGTATAAGGCTCTTCACCACTAGAACAAGCAGCGCTCCATATCCTCAGAGGTCTATCTCTTGTTTTACTTTTCAGCAGCGGCAGAACTAATGAACAACACTCATTTAATTGCTCTTCTTCTCGATAAAAATAAGTTTCATTAATTGTTAATAACTCTATGAGAACATCCCATTCTATTGGTGATTTTCTCAAATAATCGCAGTATCCTTCAAAATTTAGTCCAAGTTCTACGACACGTTTAGAAATCTTATCTTGAAGGATCTGTTGTCGATCCTGGAAACCCAATCCACAATAGTCATAAACCATTTGGCTTAATCTTGATAATCCATTCTCTTGCATGTGCATCACCTTTTTCCTCACTACGCTTTTTAATAAATGGCTCTGTTAAAGTTTTCTGTTGATTTCCGCTCCAGGCACGAGCGGTTCGTGGGTGTTTCGGCGAGCCTCCTCGACGCAAGCGCCTGCGGGGTCTCCCCTGAACCATAATCCCACAGGAGTCTTCGTGCCTTCCGCTCCAAAGTGTATAAATCAACACTGTTCTTTAACACAGCCTAATAAATAAAGGAAGTAGCAATATTTTCTATATTTAACGCACTTTTATAAATTAGTTTCTGTAGTAGATTTAGATAATTGTCTTTATTTTAGTATAAAATTACTAGATATATAGATTACCGTCAAATAGATTTTCGGAATTAACAAAAACATTTTGATTATATCAAAATAAAACAAAAACATTATTGTCGAAAATTTATGATTAGCGTACAATTACAGTACAAAACTTTTAACAACAAAGGAGATTATGATGTCTAGTATTTTTGGATTTATTTTGGCGTTAATAGCAATAGGAGTCGGTATGGTTTTAAAAGGAGCATCCCTATCTGCATTAAACAATCCGGCAGCATATCTCATTATTTTTGGAGGAACTGCAGCTGCAATTTTAATAGCTTTTCCATTTAGTGAGATAAAAAAGTTTCCTATCTTGTTAAAAATCGCACTATTCGAACCAAAACAATCATCTAAGTCTGGACAAGTAGATAGCTTAGTAAAATGTGCAGAAATCGCAAAAAGAGAAGGATTATTAGCTCTTGAAGAAATTGCGGTTGAAACACAGGATCCTTTTTTCAAAAAAGGACTAGAGATGATTATCGACGGCCATGACATCGAATTTATTGAAGAGGTCTTATTAGAAGAAGTAGCAGCAATTGACAAACGCCACAAAACGGGAGCACTTATTTTTACTCAAGCCGGTACATATGCGCCAACTTTAGGGGTACTTGGAGCAGTAATTGGTCTTGTTGCATCATTAGGAAATTTAAATAATGTAGAAAAATTGGGGCATTCCATTTCTGCAGCCTTTATCGCAACCTTGCTTGGTATATTCTCTGGTTATGTTATGTGGCATCCTCTTGCAAATAAATTAAAACGTATTTCAAAACGCGAACAGGAATTCAAGCTTCTTACAATTGAAGGATTGCTTGCAGTGTATGAAGGACTTTCTCCAAGTGCGTTAGAAAAGAAACTAAATGTATATATTGCTCCAAGTGAACGAAAAAAGACTGATAAGGTAAACGAGGAAACTGCAAATGAGAAGACAGCGTAGAAAATTAGAGGAAGAGCATGAAGAACACATTGATGAATCTTGGCTAATTCCATATGCTGATATTTTAACTCTCCTACTGGCCTTGTTTATTGTTTTATTTGCTTCTAGTACGGTGGATAAAGCAAAATATGAATCAATTATGGAAGCCTTCAAATCAGAATTAACCGGCACAAAAATAGAAAGTAAAGATTCTGGACTTTCCATTAAGCCTTCGGATAAGGAGTCTGATGAAAAAACAAGTGAACAGAAGCCTGCTACAGCTCCAGAAGCTGCACCTGCACCAAGTAAGGAAGAAGTGGAATTAAACCAGCTTAAGGAACAATTAACAAAATATATAAAAGAAAATCACTTGGAAGCTGTTATTTCATTGACAGATACCAAACGTGGTGTAGAAATTTCTTTGAAGGATGTAATCCTTTTTGATCCTGGTAAGGCAGATTTAAAACAAAGCTCCTATCAAACCCTTGATGTTCTAGTTGGCTTATCGAAAACAGTTGACAATCCAATTAGTATAGAGGGTCATACTGACAATGTTCCAATTAAAAATACTGCCTACGCTTCCAATTGGGAGTTATCTTCAGCAAGAGCAGTAAGTGTTCTGCATTTTTTTGAAACAAAAAGCATTTTAAAAGATCGTCTACAATTTGTAGGATACGGGGAATACAAACCAATCTATCCAAATGATACAAAGGAACATAAACAAGCAAACCGTCGGGTTAATATCGTTATTTTACGTAAGAGTTAAAAATAGCCAGTTTCCTATTTTATATAAGGAAGCTGGCTTTTCTTGTATTTACAAAGTTTTCACCATTTGCACCTGTTCAGTAGTATTCTTGAAACCGTGATTTGATAAATACTGGATTACCGGGTTGGCCTGTGAGGCGTTAACTGTCATATAGGTAACTGGATGGTCTTGGTGTTCTGTCATTGAGGAAAAAATGGCTTGCATGTTCTCATATGACAATCCTCCAATTAGCTCCACTTGGAATAAGAATACCTTTTCGAGTTGCCCTTCTGGGTTCCAAACACGCTTATATAGAGCGTAGCCAAGTGGATTTTGTTCGTTGTCGTAATAGATTTGTGCTTCACCCGATTTAACGCTTTGCCATTGACACTGCCAAGGCACAGCTTGCTTATAAAAAGAATAGTTTGCTAGCTGTTCTGGGCGAATGTTCTTCGCTTTTATTGAAGAGTGATTTTGGCTCTCTAAAGTACCAGATAAGTAAACAAGTGAATCGGTAATTTCATAGCCGAACCGCTTATACAAACGAATGGCTCTTTCATTCTCTTTAATCGCCTCAAGGGTTGCCACCTCACAGCCCTCTTCATTGTAAATTTTCAAGATTTCTTCCATGAGTAAAGTGGAAATGCCTTTTCCACGATAATCGTTTGCAATTCCGGTACCGCCATTCCACGCGGTCTTTTTCCCGTTGATTTCTCGAAAACCATTCATGACAATCGCAACAGGCTCCTCCCCATCGTAGGCAACGACGGAGTGTGGTAACGACAGTCCTTCATTGACGAGCCGATTGAAAAACAGTTCAGGCGTCATTTCTAGTTTTACAAAATAGCCCTCAAACCCTCTATTCCATGCTGTAATAATTTCTTGAATCGTGCATTCGGTTAATCTTTTTATTTGTATATTCATCGAACCCCTCCTATAAAAAAACGACTTGTTAGTCTATTTTAATTAAACCAAATTTCACCTTCTCTTACAACTTATTTTCTGATTATTAAAAAAATCCCATTAGGTTTCTAATGGGATTTTTGAGATGTGCTTACTTTACCGCTTCTTCTACTTCTTGGAAGGGCCATGCCGGTAGAGTTTTGGATAATGGTTTATCCTCACGATAGCCGAGAACATATTCTGCTTGCATAATCGTATGGATTTCACGCGTTCCCTCGTAGATGACGGGAGCTTTGGCATTTCTTAGGTATCGTTCGACTGGATATTCATTGGAGAAACCGTATGCGCCGTGTATTTGAACGGCATCATTTGCGGCTTCATAGGCATAATCACAAGCCTGCCACTTGGCAAGTGACGTTTCACGTGTATTTCGTTTCCCTTGATTCTTTAACCACCCTGCTCTATAAACTAGCAACCGTGACTGCTGTAGTCCTGCTTCCATTTTGGCAATCATTTGCTGAACCAACTGGTGTTTGCCGATCTCTTTACCGAATGTGCTTCGCTCATGGCAATATTTTAGACTGGCCTCAAGGCTGGCCATAATGGTCCCGCAGGCACCGGCAGCGACCGTGAATCGGCCGTTATCAAGTGCTGACATGGCAATCTTGAAGCCTTCTCCTTCTTCTCCAACTAGGTTTTCTTTAGGTACCATTACGTTATCGAAAAAGAGCTCGCCAGTATTACCTGCACGTATCCCCAGTTTTCCTTTGATAGCCTTTGAGGAAAAGCCCTCCCACTCCCGCTCTACGATGAAAGCAGAAATGCCGTGGTGTTTCTTTGTTTTATCGGTGTAGGCGAATACTAAGAAGTGATCTGCGACATCACTCAGAGAGATCCAGGTTTTGGAACCGTTTAATATGTAGTAATCCCCCTGTTTTGTGGCCGTTGTGTGCATGGCTGCGACATCGGACCCGGCATTCGGCTCAGTTAGGCCAAAGGCACCTACCTTTAAGCCTTTTGCTTGTGGAGTGAGATATTTTTGCTTTTGCTGCTCATTTCCCCATTGAAGGAGTGTCATGCTGTTCAGGCCGGTATGAACGGATACAGCGGTACGGAATGCTGTATCCCCACGTTCGAGTTCTTCGCAAACAATCGCCAGTGAATTATAATCCATGCCACTGCCACCATATTGTTCAGGGATACAAACTCCCATGAGACCTAGATCGGCGAGCCGTTTTAAAATACTTGTCTCAAAGTGCTGCTTTTCATCCCATTCGCGAATATATGGCATGATCTCCTTATCCACAAACTGTCGCACGGTTTTCCTAAGTAATTCTTGCTCTTCTGAAAAAGAAAAATCCATCATTTTGTTGTATCTCCTCTCTGATTTGTATGTGTTTTTTTAGATATTGTGGTTCATTGGCGGATACCGTGTCCCAACTGGCGGATAACCGGTCTCAATCAGCGATTAGCCATTTTATTGGCGGATAAGCCGCTCCAACTGGCGCATAACCGAATCCAATCAGCCCCAAACAACTTTACTGGCGGATAACCTTCAATAACTGGCGGATGGACATCGATTACTGGCGGATAAGCCTATTTTACTGTCGCATAACCACTCATTACTGTCGGATGGCCATTTTACTGTCGCATAACCCCAGTTTACTGTCGCTCACCCACGCCTCCCATCAGCCACACCCACCAAAACCAATAAAAGAAAGAAACAAAGGCACAGAAATCTGTACCTTTGCACCTTATTCACTTCAACACACTACCGCACCGGGGGACTGTCCCCACCCAAATGCTCTTATTTCACCCCAACTGGGCAAACTTTCTGCCCGATGGCGGCAATCAACTCTGCTGGCATTGGGAAGCTTAATGCTGCTGGGTCCTTCATGACTGCTGGAATTGCGGCTTGAAGAGCTTCTTCTGTGATGTTGAACTCCTTGAAGTCAGTTGGTAAGCCCACCTTATGCTGCAGCAACCGGATTTTCTCGACAACCTTTGCCAAAGCCTCCTCTGGAGTTTCATCAGCCTTCACATCCACATTCAGAGCTTGCGCCAGTTCAGCCACCTTCGGTAAGTATAGATTAGGAACCATTTCCATCACCACTGGTAAAAAGACTGCATTTGCCAAGCCATGCGGGATGCGGAACAACGCACCATACGCATGGGCCATATTGTGAACAGGAATCGCGTTCAAGGCAAAGCTGAACGCAGTAATACCCATTAAGCTTGCCTGCAATAAATCCATACGTGCATCCAGATTACCGCCATCAGCAACAGCCACAGGTAGATTTTTTTCAATCAAACGAATTGCATGCAATGCATGCGCATCTGTTAGGCCAGTAGCAGTCGGGGACGCCAAAGCTTCAATTGCGTGAGTTAACGCATCAAAGCCGGTAAATGCTGTAATCAACGGCGGAAGGCCGACTGTTAAATCAGGATCCAGAATCGCCATATCCGCACTAATAAATGGGTTGATAATATTAGTCTTCATTTGAATCTCTTCATTAAAAATAACGGCAATCGGAGAAACTTCTGAACCTGTTCCCGCCGTCGTCGGAATTGCGATGTGAGGAATCGGGATATAATTTGCTTTCGGGAATGATTCATATAACAAACCGCCAGGTATTGCCTCTTTAATATCAGCGAGACCTTTGTGAAGGGCATACTTCACCCCTTTTACCGTATCGAGCACACTGCCGCCGCCCACTGCCAGCAGGGAGTCTGCTCCGATTTCTCGTGCATAGCGGACCGCATCATTAATGCATTGGCTTTCTGCATCCTGTTTAATATCTAGGTACATCCCTACGAGCTGCGGGCCGCTCCCATGGCCGGTTAACTCAAAAATAGAAGCTACTTTTTCAACCACACCAGCCTTTTCTAACCCTCTATCGCTTAATAGCAAAACCCGCTTGGCACCAAGGCCGGCAAACAAACTAGGAACCATTGCCCGAGAATTTGATCCACTGTAGATTCCCGTACGTAACATGAATTGTGATAAGGTTGTTTTCATTGTTATCTTCACCTCTTCATTAGTTTTGGCCAAATAGAATTCCGTACCAATTCCGTCTTTCAAGTTCAGGACTCATGGATGTATGCACATGTTTCACCTGTGTATAGGCATCCAGTGAATGCTGACCCATTTCACGTCCAATTCCACTTTGCTTGTAGCCGCCGAACGGTGCATCACTGCGGAGCATATGCCAGTCATTGATCCAGACCACGCCAGCCTGAAGTTTTCTAGCAACTTCGTAAGCCTTATTCACGTCGCGTGTCCACACACCCGCTGCTAAACCGTAGATTGTATCATTTGCCATTTTAATAGCTTCGTCTAACTCAGAGTATCGGATGACACATAATACCGGACCGAAAATTTCCTCCTGGGCAATTTTCATTTTATTTGTTACATTCGTAAAAATAGTCGGCTCAATGAAATGGCCTTCCTCACAGCCAGCCACTTTCACTTCTTTACCGCCGCAAACAATCGTGGCACCTTCTTGTTTCCCTGATTCAATATAGGATAGGATAGATTCCTTCTGCTTTTTAGAAATAACTGGACCCACGTCTGTTGCCGGATCCAGTGGATTGCCGAGCTTTAATTTCCCCGCAAGAGCAACGAGCCCTTCCACTACTTGGTCATAGATCTTATCAGGCACGAATAAGCGAGTTCCGGATTCACACAGCTGACCTGAGTGTAAAAACACGCCAAACAGACTGCCAGGAAGTGCAATGTTTAAGTCAGCATCCTCTAAAATAATGTTAGGTGACTTTCCGCCAAGCTCAAGCGTGGTTTTCTTAATCGTGCCTGCAGCAAGCGACATAATATTTCGGCCCACTTCTGTTGACCCAGTAAATGCCACTTTATCCACCTGTGGATGACTCACTAACGCTTCGCCCACCTCTGCACCTGGGCCTGCGACCACGTTGATGACACCTGGAGGCACCACCTCGGAAATGATTTCTGCTAGTTTCAAAGTGGATAACGGTGTGTAGCTCGCAGGCTTGATAACAATGGTGTTTCCCATCGCCAAGGCCGGAGCAATCTTCCAGGTGGCGATGACCATTGGTAGATTCCATGGCGTAATCGCGGCACACACGCCGATCGGCTCCCGCCATATAAAGTTGTGTGCTGGTCCTGGGAATGGCGGGACTGGAAGCGTTTCTGAAAAAGGATATTCTACCGTAAATTTCGCTAATGTCTGGAACAAATCGACCATTTGTAAAATATCGCTGTTTCCAATTCGACGGACCGTGCCGCCGGAGCTAATCGCTTCAAGATATGCTAGTTCTTGTGCGTGCTCGGCAATTTTATAGGAGATTGCATATAAAACATTGGCCCGATCCTTTGGCCTTATGTTTTTCCAGTCGCCTTGGTCAAAGGCTTCACGTGCAGCCTTTACCGCACGATCCACGTCATCCTTTGTTCCTTTCGCTACTTTTGCAACCAACTCCCCACTGGCAGGGTTAAACACATCAAAGGTTTCTTGATTGCTGGCCAGCTCCCACTTTCCATTGATAAAATGGGGAAAAGTTTGCACCTCAACTTGAACTGTCATTATAATTCCTCCTCTACCAATCTTTATCTGACTGAAACTTAATTTACAAAACTCCTAACTCACTATCTGAATATCTATAAATCTCTTCGATTTTTTTGCCTTTGGCTCTCGCTAAAATTTCCATTCGTACGGATAGTTGTTTCAGTGTAAAATTCATGACGTCATCAGGATTCCCTCCGAATGAACTAACCTCCCTTCCTGCGATGCCTTCTTGGTTCAGGCGAATTGCTAGTGGCGTCAACTCGCCCATTTTTGCCACTACAAAATCAAAAAGATGTGGGTGCTCACAAATCAATCGTTGCAGAAGGAATGTTCCGTACCCGATATGCCTTGATTCATCCTTCTTTAGATTCCCAATTCCTTCAAGTAGCCCAGGCATAATGCCCGCAGTTTCCAATGCAGCATAGAAGGAAAAATAGCCGGTTTCCGCTAACACGCCCTCAACAAACATGTTATACACAACCGAAGCCTCCGCAATCGCTTCTGGTGACTGATCGGTAACCAGCCGTTCCATCGCCGTAGGCAGAATCTCATAAAATATTTTCTGATAAGTCTCTGTGTGGAAATGGGATAAGTCCCCCTTCTCCCCAATTGCATTCAACACAAGTCGGAAAAATTCCGTGTGCTTCGCTTCCTCATATAAGAAAGTTGTTAAAAACATTTCTTCTTCCAATCTGCCTTCCTTTGCAATTGCCATAATCAGCGGCAGCAAATCAAGGGTAACGGCTTCTTCACCTGCTTGAAATTGAGAGATTAAGCGCAAAATATCTTGCTGTTGCTCGACAGTCATCCCTTTCCAATCCTCCTGATCCTGACTGAAATCAATATCAGCCGGATTCCAGGTCCCCAGTCGCTTCGCTTTTTGATACAGTCGATATGGGAAAGAATCCTCGAGTAATCCCCTTGAGCTAGTTGTTAAAATGGTTCTTTTTTCCATCATTTTCTCCTCCTTATTCCCTTTACGGTCTGATTACCAATTCAGACGCGGTTTGGCGAAGATGCGTTTTCAAAATCTTTCCGACTCCATTCCTTGGTAACACTTCAAGAAAAACAATTCTTCTAGGAGTTTTATTTTTCGCTAAATGGTCCTGACAGTAGCGGATCAGCTCTTCTTCTGTTACCTCTGAACCGGGCTTCTTCACGACACAGGCGACCATTTCTTCCCCCATTCGTTCATCAGGAACACCTACAACGGCCGCTTCAAACACCTGCTCATGGCCGTTTAATATTTCCTCTACATCACGAGGATACACATTAAAACCACCTCGAATAATTAAGTCCTTTTTCCTGTCAACAATATAGACGTAACCCTCATCATCGATTCGAGCCATATCTCCGGTGTAAAGCCATCCAGCCTTCAACACACGCCCTGATTCCTCCGGATTTTGATAATAGCCTGGAGTAACATTGTCACCACGGACTATCAATTCTCCTACTTCACCAGCAGGAACCTCCTCTCCATCCTCATTGACAATCTTCACTTCAACACCTGGAATTGGAATCCCGACAGAGCCAGGTTTAATCTCGATCCCTTTCCGATGGGCCGTCACAACCGGTGCAGCTTCAGATAAGCCATAGCCTTCATATACCTTAGCCTCAAACTTCTGCTCAAAGGCATGTAGTAAAGCGACCGGCAGTGGGGCAGAACCAGAACCGACAGATTCCAGACTCGAGGTATCGTATTGATCCGCCTGTGGGAAGGAAAGCATGGCATGAATCATCGCTGGTACAGCCGAAAAAGATCGTACTTTGTAAGTTTCAATCGCCTGGAACACACCATTTACATCAAAGGTAGGAAAAACAACGATCGAGCTTCCGGTAAGATAACAGACGTTGGAAACCGTTAAGCCATACACATGGGCAAGCGGCAGGACACCGAGTGTTGTTCCCCGCTCTGTCTCGTTATGTTTCGCCGAGTTCTCCGCATTAGAAAATAGGTTTTTATGTGTTAACAGGACTCCTTTTGGGTTTCCAGTTGTTCCTGAAGTGTATAAAATTACCGCTGTATCCGTATCCGTTACATCATGATCAAATGGACAATCGCTCGAAACCATCACATCGTAAAAGTTTTTCACCTGTTCTGTGGATGGCTGATCAACAACCATTAACACCGGCTGCTCTTCCAATCCTTCCAACGATTTTTTCACATTCGCTAAAACGTACGAGGAGGTGATCACTGCTTTTGCACCAGACTTCTCAGCGATATAGTGAAGTTCTTTCGGATGAAGGGTAAACATGACGGGCACAATGATTGCCCCCGCTCTTGTAATCCCTTGATAGGCAAAGAGTACTTCCGGGCCATTCGGCATGCAAACCATAACCCGGTCACCCTTATTTATTCCGAGCTTCCGCAGACCGTGGGCAAACTGATCTGCCATTTGCTTCGTTTCCACGTTTGTGTAGGTCTTCTCTTTGAAAAATATAAAAGGATACTCACCAAAATTAGAAATATTTGTTTCCAGTAGCTCTCTAAGATTCATTCGATCCGCTCCCTTCGATACATCACTATGGAACCTTTTTTTTCACAGCTAACCAGCTTTCTTTGTTCAAGCAAATCCAGATGACCCTGTATCTGCGACAATCCCAAGAAAATGGTTCGACCTTTTAACCGAGGATACATGACACTACAAATCTCAAAAATGCTTTTATTACCATCACCAAGAATAGATAGGATTTGGTCGCACCGCTTTTCCTGTTCCTTCAATCTTGTTTCGATCAGTTGTAAGTGATTTGTAAATGCCTCCCCATGGCCGGGATAAATCACTCCAAGCGGCAGCTGGCTAATCTTTTCCAGAGATTGCCGATATTGTAATAATGGTTTGGGACGACTACGTTCTACACGTTCAGGCGGTTCAATAAAGGCATTGACAGAAAAGGCCTTCAACAAATGGTCGCCCGCGAAGGTATCCCCCGTCTCTCGGTTCCACAGCAACATATCACATTGGCTGTGCCCGGGAACATGTACCACCTCAAACTTCCTTCCTCCTAACAAAAGCTGGTCCCCTTCTTTTACATAGTGAACGTTACGCCAAATTTCTTCTTGAAAAGGACGTTTGATGATGTGTCTTTCCGGGTCAGCACCACAACTTTCTAAGAAGTGGTTGAAAAATCGCTGGACTCTTTCATATTCGTGAATGTCAGTGTTAATAGAACCACTCGCCTGTTCATGCACATAAATTGGTATGTCCCTTTCTTCCTGTAAAAAGGGAATGGCACCTGCGTGATCGATATGGATGTGAGTCAGGACGATGTGGTCGATATCTATTAATCGAACGCCATGGTTATGTAGTTGGTTCTTTAGCTGCTGGTAGGATTCTTTGCCGGGGTTTCCTGTATCCACTAAGGTCACGGTTTCACCAATTGCCAAGAATGCGTTCACCGTTCCTTCAGCAAAGTGCGTTTGCAGTTCTAGAGGAACAATTTTATACATATGACGGCTCCTCCTTTCTGAATGATAAAAGGCTTGGAATGCGCCATCTTTTGATCTTTAAGAAGTTTCGGTCGCATAGAGCCCCTCTAGGAGACCTTTCTTCCGTTTGTTAAATGATTTTGGTCCAGTAGGCCTAATCTCATCCGCAGGAGGTTTGACCAATAGACTATATTTCTAGTAAACACGGATTATGTGTAGGTATTCCAAAAAACTATTAAATCCCCCTTGCGGATGAATTTTTCACAAGGGGGAAATATTACTTGTTTTGATTATTATTTAAGCTTAATCGGAACGATTTTACCTTCCTCAACGGCTGCTACCTCTAACTCACCATCAAAGCCGCCGCCGGTAAACTTCGTAAATTCATAGATTTTCACATTATCAGGAATATTGCTTACGCCATCCTGCATTTTGGCTTGGATTTTTTCCGCGTCATCAACAGAACCTGCCGCTTTCATTGCTTCTACAAAAATGTACATTGCAATGTAATTTAGACCGGCTTCGGATCCAGGATCCTCACCATACTTTTCTTTATACTTCTTCGCAAAATCAGGAATGGCTGGGCTTTTCGATTCGATTAGAGGCATAACGCCAATGGAACCATTTAGCATATCATATGAGCCTGTTACCTTTTTCATTTCGTCGAATTTCGCTTGGTCCATGACAATGAAGCCGCCCTTAAATCCAAGCTCACGTGCTTGTTTCGCTACCTTTGCAGTTGGTTCAGACGCACCCCCGATAAATAATACATCTGGCTTTTCCTTTAAGGCATTCGTTACAGTCGTGAAGAAATCAGTTTCCTTGGTAAAATCGATGGCAGAATTGTACACAACCTTACCACCTTGTTTTTCCCAGTAAGCCTTTAACTTTTCCGACCAGTCTTTCCCGTATTGGGATGCAGTTGGAAGGAAGGCAATTTTCTTACCGAATTTCTTCATTTCGTATTCAGTAAATGGTTTAAGATATCCATCATATCGTGGAGGAATTCGCACCGTTAGGTTATTGCCCACCTCTGAAACCTTTGGTTCACTCGTGTAGGCGCCAATAAGAAACTTATCCTGTTGGTTGAAAACCTGAAGGGCAAAGACACCACCGCTGTGAGGGGTGAAAATGATAGGAGTTTTGTTCTCTTGAATTAATCGTTTGGCGTTGGCCCCAGCCTCGTTTGGCAGGTATTTATCATCCAATGAAACAATGTTCAGCTTGTATTTCTTCCCACCAACTTCAAATCCGCCGGCACCATTAATCTCTTCAGCCGCCATCTTGACACCGTTTAATGTGCGCTCTCCGTAAAAGGCAGCTGGACCGCTTAATGGACCCGTGTATCCAATATTGACTGTACCTGCTGCATCAGAAGTACTGTCACCGCCGCCTCCGGAAGCTGGTTTCGTATTAGCCGGTTTTTCGGATGTGCTGTTACATGCTGCCAGACTGAAAATAATTACGAAAATGAAACTCATCATCAAAAAGGATTTCATTCTTTTCATTGGTTTTCCCCCTTATATTTTACAAATCTTCAGAAAATGACAGTGATGAAAAACTTCGTCCCTCACCCCCTTAATAAGAAAAGCGTAAGCGCCTTGGTCAGCCCCGACAGGCAAATGTTCTTCGGCAAGAAAAGTCCGCTTTTTGACTTTTATTGCCGAAGGTTATTTGATTCGAGGGGCTAGGCGCTGGAGCTAGACAGTTCTCGAAGTCGAAAATTATACACTCAATTAAGCGCCAATATACGCCTTTCGTACTTCATCATTAGCAAATAACTCTTCTGACGTTCCTTGGAGGACGATCGATCCATTTTCAAATACATAGCCTTTATCAGCGATTTTTAAGGCAGCATTTGCATTTTGTTCCGCAAGTAAAATAGTGGTGCCTTCCTTATTTATTTTTTGAATAACCTCAAACATTTGCTCCACAATTAATGGAGCAAGGCCAATGGATGGTTCATCCAGTAGCAACAACTTAGGTTTTGACATCAGTGCTCTGCCAATCGCTAGCATTTGCTGCTGACCACCACTAAGAGAGCCTGCCGCATCATTCTTTTTTTCCTTCAGGATAGGAAATAACTCATACACATGCTCAAGAGAATGCTTGTATTCTTCCTTTTTGCGGCGGTGAACATAGGCACCCATCCGAAGATTCTCTTGAACCGACATGGCAGGGAACAATTTCCTTCCTTCTGGGCATTGACCAATCCCTAATTTTACAATCTGGTCTGCTGATGTTCGATTTAACCTTTTACCTTCGAAAAGAATGTCCCCAGAAGAAGGCTTACTAAGAGCGCTAATGGTCCTAAAGGTGGTACTTTTACCCGCACCATTTGAGCCCAATAAAACAACGATTTCTCCTTTGTTCACCTCAATATTGATGTCTTGAACGGCCGTGAAACTCCCATATTTGACAGAGACATTTTGTAAACTAAGCAATGGCGCTCCCTCCCAGATACGCTTTTATGACCGTTTCATTGTTCCGAATTTCCTCAGGTCTCCCCTCGGCAATTTTTTCCCCATAGTTTAAAACCATAATCTTATCGGCAATCTTCATGATCATCGACATTTTGTGCTCGATTAAGCAAACGGTAATTCCTTTATTCACCATCTTTTTCATTAACTCTGCTAATCCTTCCGTTTCATCCGGGTTGACTCCGGCTGCCGGTTCATCGAGAAACACGATTTCCGGGTCGGTTGCCAACGCCAGAGCAAAGGCGGTACGCTTCTTTTCCTCCTGTGTTAAGCTACCGACGAGTTTATTAGCGGTATGGTTTAAATCAACAAACTCCAAAACTTCCATTGCCTTTTCCCGGCATTGTTTCTCTTCACTTTTTAAACGAGGTGTTCGAAGGACCGCATCTAGCAAGTTGGACTTGGTACGAAGACGATGTCCAACAATGACATTATCCAGAACAGTGGATTGTTCAAACAAATTGGTCGTTTGAAAAGTTCTGGCAATTCCAAGCTCAGCAATTTTATTGGAAGGCAAAGTAGTAATATCCCGTCCTTTAAAAATAACCTGTCCTGAGCTGGGTCGATGGAAACCGCTAATTAAGTTGAAAAATGTGGATTTCCCTGCTCCATTGGGTCCAATAATGGCATTGATTTTTCCCTGCTCTATTGCAAAATCAACATTATTTACAGCCACAAGGCCGCCAAACTTCTTTGTTAGATTTTTCGTCTCCAAAAATTGCATCCCTAGACCTCCTCTACTTGCTTTTCCCGGTCGATAAATGGCTTATTGTTAGAGCGGGCCATAGTTGGGTAGTGCAGCTGTTCTTTTTTCAACTTCCGCTTAGCCAACATATTTGAAACCGCTCCTACAATTCCACGAGGGTAGAAAATGATTAACAAGGTTAAGACAGGACCGAAAATGAGCATCCGGTATTGCTGAAAATCCTGGAGTTGTTGCGAAAGCCAAACGATAATAAACGTTCCGACCAATGGTCCGCTAAGCGTGCCAATTCCTCCCACAAGTAAATACGTTAAGAGGTCAAAGGTGATTGTAATGGAGCCAATGTCCGGGCCAATAAAACGGACAAAGGAAGCATATAGGGCTCCAGATAATCCGGCAAATAGGGTGGAAAGCACAAAGACTGTTAATTTATTTTTCATGGTGGAAATTCCAATCGTTTGTGCGAGGTCTTCACTGTTTCGTATAGCAATATAGGTCCGACCGGATAACGAGTGAATAATCCGATACATGACTAGCACCACTAAAAGCAAGAAGAAAAGAACTAAATAATAATGAGATACCTCTGAATCAAAGGTTATTGGTCCAATCCCTGCTGGTGCTGGAATTCCGATCAACCCCCGGACACCCTCTGTTAAGCTGTCCCATTTATCAATAATGAGATAGATAATGTAACCCAAACATAAGGTATAAATGGCAAAGAAGTGTTCTTTCGTCCGTAAGGCGATTAAGCCCACGAGGAAACCTAGTACACTAGTAATGACCAGAGATAAAAAGAAAGCGCCCCAGAAATTCATCCCTGCTTTTACCGTTAAAATCCCTAAAGAGTAAGCTCCTATTCCAAAGAAGCCAGCATGGGCCAGTGAAAGATAGCCCGTATAACCAGCTAGTAAATTCAAACCGTATACTCCTATCATCCAAAATAAAAGAAAGTGTCATGATGTGGATGAAGTAATTGTTATTGGATACTATTGGGAACCCGACAGCACATAGGATTAATACAATAATCACATTTCTTTGATTGAATACCTTTCCCATTAATGTCCCCCCTTAGAAAACAATCCAGTTGGTTTTAACGTTAAGATGATGACAAGGAGAACGAAGGCAATAATGTCTTTGTAGTCGTTGGAAATGTAGGTTGCGCCTAAGCTTTCACTAAAGCCTAAAATATATCCCCCGACAATGGCTCCAGGAATGCTTCCCATACCGCCGAGGATGATGATTACAAAGGCCTTTAGAATGACTAGCTGTCCCATCCCTGGGAAGACTAGATTAATAGGTGCTGAGAGAGAGGAAGCAATTGCGGCTAGCCCGCCAGAAATCATAAAGGTTAACATGGCAACCTTGTTCGTATTTATCCCAACAAGATTCGCCCCTTCCCGATTTTGTGACATGGCAATGATGGTTGCACCAGTGAATGTTTTTTTCAAGAAAAGATAGAGAAGGAGCATGACGACAATCGCAGCTACAACAATTAGGATCCGCTGCATAGTAAACGTCAAGCCAAATAATTGAACGACTTGCCCGTAAGGAGTCGGCATACTTTGATATTCTGCCCCCCAATAAAATTGGGCAAAAGCTTCTAAGAATAAGAGAATTCCAATGGCAGCAATTTTGTCATGAATCGGCGGTGCTTCTCTGAGCGGGTGAAATACAAACCTCTCCATCATGACACCGATCAGACCGACAACAAGAATAGAAACGAATATGGCGACCCAATAATGAAGACCAAATTTGGTCATCATCGTTAAGGTTATGTATCCGCCCATCATGTACAATGCCCCATGCGCAAAATTAGGAATGTGCAGGATTCCATACACAAGCGTTAACCCTAGAGCCACTAGGGCATAAACACTTCCAATGGTTAAGCCATTAAACAGCTGCTGAATAAGGATCTCCATAGCTTCCCCCTTATATTTTGTCTAAGTTTCATCATTACCTACTAACATCTGGCAGCCAGGGAGCGTTCCATTCGGTCGGCCCCCTTACTGAACCCACATTTACTGTACCTTATCTGCCACTTTCGCTTTTTCTTCTTCCTGGAGTGTACGCCACAAGATTTTTCCACTAGAGGTCATAGGAAACTGATTACGGAATTCAATGAATCTAGGGTACTTATAGGCGGCCATATGCTGTTTCGACCACTCAATAATTTCATCCTCTGTTACTTTTCCTTCAAAGCCTTCATTTAAAATAACGAAAGCCTTGACCGTTTCTCCTCTTCTCGGATCAGGAACACCCACTACACATGCCTGCTGGATCGCAGGGTGCTTATACAAATACGATTCCACCTCAGTTGGCCAAACTTTATAACCTGAAGCGTTAATCATCCGTTTGACACGGTCGACTATGAAGAAATAGCCTTCCTCATCATAGCGTCCAATATCACCTGTTCTAAAAAACTGTTTTCCATCAATTTCGATAAACGCACTTCTATTTTCATCATCACGGTTATAGTAGCCTACCATGACCTGTGGACCATTCACGATTATTTCGCCTACTTCCCCTACACCTAGTTCTTTTCCTGTTGCCGGTTCAATGATTCTAGCATCTACATCAAAGGATGGGATCCCGAGACATTGCATTTTCGGGCGCTCAGCCGGATTGAAATGTGTTTGTGCAATGGTTTCCGACAAGCCGTATCCTTCAACAAATCGCAGACCACACAAATTAAATAGCTTTTCACCCACTGCTTCAGGTAAGGCCGCACCCCCACCAGAAATCGATGTTAAGGAAGCGATATCCTCTGCTTTAAGCCTTGGATTGGCTAGGAAGTCAACAATCATGGTAGCAATCGTTACCCAGTGGGTACATTGAAGTGACTTAATCATTTCAACTGCCGCATCCCGATTCCATCTAGTTAGAATGACCATCGTACTTCCGCTATAAATTGGCATGTGCATACTGTGCACCATTCCAGTTACGTGGAAAAGTGGCAGGGACATTAAATGAACCGCGTTTGGAGTGGTATTTGACCAGTGATAGGCCCCCACTGTATTGGCGTTCACTGTTCTGTTTGTGTGCATACACCCTTTTGGCAGACCGGTTGTTCCTGACGTATATGGAAGGCAGGCAAGATCATCTGCCTTTGCTGTATGTTCTGTTGGAGTGAGATTGGCCTGTAGCGCATCGTTCCAAAGATAATGACCTGGCTCCGAAAAAGAAGCCCTCGGAGCTTCTACCTCTTTAGGAAGCATTTCTTCAAACCCAGTCCCTGCATAATCTGAGTATGCTGCAACTAGTAAATTCTCTAAAGTAGTAGTTCCAAACAACGGACGGATTCGATCATATAATTCCTGCCCTGCTAGAGCTGTTTTGATTTCACAATCTCGCACATAAAATTTCAATTCATCCGCCACTAACATTGGATTAATAGGAACCACCACTGCATTGGCTCTTAAAATTGCATAGTAGCCAATGACAAATTGAGGTGAGTTCTGCATAAAAAGCAGTACCTTATCTCCTGTTTTCACTCCAAGTTTATGTTGTAAATAGCCAGCAAGAGCAGTTACTTCCTCATCCAGCTGTTGATAGGAAAGCTTATTGCCGTAATAGAAAATAGCATCCTGATCCGGATAACGGGCTGCACTCACTCGGAGGTTGTCATATAACGATGTTGCAGGGACTTTCAATGATTTAGAAATTTTTGGCCAGTATTCGTAATGAAGAGTAAGCATTACATATCCTCCTAGTTCAATAGATTATTAGATCCACTTGTAAACGCTATCATTTTTGGATATTCCATTTAAGATCATATCCACATAGATCTCCACGACTTTTTCCTCAGGGACCTCCCCGTCTGGGTTAAACCAGTAAAAACTCCAATTCGTCATACCAAGAATCCCCATGGTTAAAATGTCCGCACGAAGATTTGACTTAAATTGCCCTTGACGAATTCCTTCCTCAATCAGCTTTTGTGTATTTTTCCGAAAAACATTACGTTTTCCTTTAATTTCGTCGATATAGTTTCCGCTTAAATGTCTCATCTCTCTTGAGAATATACGGGCGCTTGGCCGATCCGTCCGAATACTGCTGATTAACATAAAGATAATTTCATACAATTTTTTTGTACAATCCGTTTGAGAATGTTTGAGAATGGCTTCCTGTTTTCTTACCAGTTCCTCGATATAGGACAAGTGGATATCCTTTAGCAGTTCCTCTTTACTGGTAAAATAATAGTAAAAGGTACCTTTCGTCACACCTAGTAATTGAACAATATCCTGCACAGACGTAGATTTAAATCCATTTTGATCAAACAACTGGATCCCAGTCTCCATTAATTTTTGCTTCATCGGATAGATCCTTTCAGCAATAAACCATCTGTGAGGTTGACTAATTATGACCCTGCCTCTTTACTTATTAAGCCAACCCCACTGAGTGTTTATTCGCGTTCAATTATGGTGGCGATACCCTGGCCGCCGCCGATACAGGCGGTAATAAGGGCATATCGACCCTCTGAGCGTTTTAGTTCATAAGCTGCTTTTGTGACAAGGATGGCACCTGTTGCACCAAGCGGATGTCCATGGGCAATAGCTCCCCCGTTTATATTTACTTTTTCCAGATTCATTTCAAGCTCCCGGTTGCAAGCCAGAACCTGTGCTGCAAAAGCTTCGTTAATTTCAATTACGTCCATATCTTTTAGAGATAACCCAGACTTCTCCATTACTTTTCTAACCGCCGGAACAGGACCAATTCCCATAATGTTTGGGTCCACCCCCGCCACTGCATAGTGACGAATTACCGCAAGCGGAGTGAGATTTAATTCCTCCGCCTTTTCTCTCGACATAATCACAAGTGCGGATGCGGCATCATTTAATCCTGAGCTATTTCCCGCCGTTACGGTTCCTCCTTTTAGAAAAGCAGGCTGCAGCTTTGCCAATGCCTCATAAGTGGTTTGTGGTCTTGGATGCTCATCTGTCTTAAAGACAATCGGTTCACCCTTCTTAACTGGAATCGTAATCGGAACAATTTGTTCATCAAACCGCCCTTCTTCCATTGCAAGAGCCATCCGTTGCTGACTATCGAGAGCAAACTGATCCTGTTCTTCACGAGAAATCTGATACTTTTCAACGAGATTTTCTGCCGTAATCCCCATTGGCGGATCCCCAATTTCCTTTGGAGATAACTGCGATTTCCGGAAACTTGGCGGCATAGGACTGTATGGTTTTTCTGGACGATCCATTAAATAAGGAGCCCGGCTCATGCTTTCCGTACCTCCGGCAATATAAACATCTCCATCTCCGGCACGAATTGCCTGTGCAGCAAGGTTGATGGCATTGATTCCCGAACCGCACTGCCGGTCTACTGTTAATCCAGGCAAATCAAGAGATAAACCTGTTTGCAAAGCTGTTAATCTAGCAATATTCCCTCCCCCTGAAAGCACATTGCCAAAGATCACATCATCCACCATTTCAGGCTGAATTTTTGCTCGTTTTACCGCTTCTTTAATGACCTCTGCTCCCAATACATGTGCAGGAACACCTGCAAGGGCACTTCCCTGCCTGCCAATCGCGGTACGTACGGCTGAAACGATCACTGCATCTCTTTTCATTGTGTAAATCCCCCCTTAGAATGTGTTTACAACTTACAAAATCCAATAAAAAATAATTTATCAGCGAATCTTCGGGTTTTATCAGCGAATTTAGAAATTTATCAGCGAATCTTTAGCATTTATCAGCGAATCTAGGAATTTATCAGCGAATCTTTAGCATTTATCAGCGAATCTAGGAATTTATCAGCGAATCTCTTACATTGCATGCGCTCCGCCATCCACTACAATAATGTCACCGGTAACAAAATTAGAGGCAGGTGATGCTAGGAATAGCGCTACTCCTTTAAGGTCGGTATCAGAACCAAACTTTCTCAATGGTGTACCTTCGAGAATAGCTTCCCCACCGTAGTCTAACAGGCCTTTTGACATTTTTGTCGGGAAAAAGCCTGGAGCTATTGCGTTCACATAGATTCCCTGTGGTCCCCATTTGACGGCCAAATCCTTGGTAAACGTAATTACTGCGCCTTTACTCGCGTTATAACCAATGGCATTCATGAATTTAGGATTACTGCCTTTTAAGCCTGCAACCGAAGCAATATTAATGATTTTTCCTGATTTCTGTTCTAGCATCACTTTCCCTACTGCCTGAGACATTAGGAAGGTACCCGTTACATTCACATTCATGACCTTGTACCAAGCCTCAAGCGGCATTTCTTCAACTGGTGCACCCCAAGATGCTCCACTGTTATTGACAAGAATATCAATCCGCCCGAACTTTTCTACTGTCTTATCGACGACATTTTTGACATCTTCAGGGTTGGTGACATCACACTTCAGAGCAAAGCTCTCTACCCCAAGTTTCTTAAGTTCTTCACTTACCTCTTCACAGGCTTCTACTCTTCTTGAGCAAAGCACGACATTCGCACCTGCCTCGGCAAAACCTTCGGCGATTTGCTGACCAAGTCCTCTGCCTCCCCCAGTAACAACTGCCACTTTTCCTTTGAGATCAAAAAGTTCCTTTACATGCATACGTGTTCCTCCTATTTATCTCATTTCAATTAGTTACTTTTCCAATCAATCTATTAGTCTAAATACTCAAAACCCCAACATACTAACTAGTTGGTATGTCAATAATCTTATAATATTAGAAATTTTTAGAATATTCAACATACAGTCTTTCGACAATTTCTTCATTAGTATCGTAGAAAAGTCTTTTGATTCATCCATCTTATCTGATAATGCGATAGAGACCCGTACCTTTGGCTATTAACACTTGGTTTTCATCTATTATTTCGGCTTCTACTGTAGCCAATTTAAACCCTTTTTGAAGAATGGTCGCACGTGCGAAAAGAATACCTGTTTGAGCTGTAGCAAAATAATGGACATCTAAATTCATAGCAGCAATTGAAGTTTGATAGGTTGCGCGAAGAACCATGGATTGTATTGCATCAAGCATGGAAGCATGCACTCCGCCGTGAACGGTTTTATTCGTGTTTAGCAGCTCTCTTTTCAGTGTTAACTTAAGAAGGATTTCCTCCTCCTTTTCTGATACCAGTTCAAAACCAATATGGTTATAGAACGAATTGTCCTCCACCAATTTACGCAACTCCGAGTTCAATACTGACAATTGCTCCTCACCCACTTACTATTCTTGTATAATAGGACTTGTCTTAAAAGTACCGATCCCTTTTGCGATAAGGGAATGATCTTGATCGTAAATGGTCCCTTCTGCTGTGACATATTTTCCTTCTTTTTTTAGAATCTTAGTTTCTGCATGATATTTTTCCTTAGGTGAAAGATCAAAAAACGATAGATTGAGGTTAATCGTAGCGGCGAATGAATTTGTTTCTACAGATATAGTCGCTCCCATGGTAATATCAAGCATGGTGGAGAGAACCCCAGGATGAACGCTCCCGTCATCCTGAAGTAAATGTGGTTGCATCCCTAACTCTAATTGAAACTTATCAGACCATTTCCCACTAAAACCCATATGATCGAAAAATGTGGACGTTGTTTCGGGCATTTTCATTCATTTTTCCCCTTTAAGTAAGAATGTTTAAAGAAGCTCCACCATCATTGCCATTCCTTGCCCGCCGCCAACACATAGAGTGGCGATGCCTCTTTTTTTCTGTTGGCGGGATAGTTCGTAAATTAAGGTGGTTAATATTTTTGCACCTGTAGCTCCTAGTGGATGCCCAAGCGCGATTGCTCCTCCATTGACATTCACCTTTTCCATATCTAAATTCAGTTCACGAATCACAGATAAGGCCTGCGAGGCAAAAGCTTCATTTAACTCAATTAAATCGATATCTGAGAGGCTAAGACCAGTTCGTTCCAACAGCTTTTTTACTGCTGGTACTGGCCCAATTCCCATTACCTCTGGCGACACACCGACCACTGTCCAATCCACGACTCTTGCAATCGGCTTTAATCCCAGTAGATCTGCATGACTTTTTGACGTTAGGACTAGAGCAGCCGCCCCATCGTTCCGCCCGCAGGCATTACCAGCCGTGACGGTTCCATTTTCCTTAAATACTGGTTTAAGCTTGCTTAAGGTTTCAATGGTTGTTTCCGGTCTTGGATGTTCATCTACCGAAAATATCATCGAACTCTTTTTTCCTTTCACCTCAACTGGAACGATTTCATCTTCAAATCGGTTATTTTTAATTGCTGCCGCTGCCCGTAATTGACTCTCAAGGGCAAAAGCATCCTGATCCTCTCGTGAAACCGCAAATCTCTCAGCGACATTCTCGGCCGTGATTCCCATCCCTAACTGGGTTCCGTAAATTTCCTGAGGCTGTTGTCCTGCTTCCGTGTTCGAATCAATCAACTTTGCATTATCGCCCCCAAAGCGAGAGTTTCTTAAATAGATAGGGGCATTGCTCATGCTTTCTGTCCCACCGGCAACAACAATCTCCGCTTGCCCACTAGAGATTTGCTGGGCACCCGATGCAATAGCCTGAAGTCCTGATGCACATAAGCGGTTAATAGTAAACGCAGGTGCAGTTTCAGGAACCCCTGCCCGTAATGCAGCCACCCTCGCCACATTGGAGGATTCAGTGGATTGACGCACTTCGCCTAAAATCACTTCATCCACTTGATCAGGTGTAATCCCTGCCCTCTTCACAGCCTCCTTAATGACAATAGAGGCAAGTGTTCCTGAATTGATACTTTTTAAAGCACCACCATACCTGCCGACTGGTGTACGAACGGCACTAAGAATCACAATATCATCATTCATGTAAATCCTCCTAGTCTAGCTGTACTCTTTTTCTAACTGGGCAGCGATTATATTTTTCTGAATCTCTGATGTCCCTTCATAGATTCTCGTAATTCGTGCATCACGATAGAAGCGTTCTATTGGAAAATCGGCAATATAGCCAAGTCCCCCATGGATTTGTACAGCTTTATCTGCCACCCGATTGTACACTTCTGAACCATAAAGCTTTAGCATCGCAGCCTCTTTAATCACTTTCATCCCTTGATCAACCATCCATGCTACCCGGTAGGTAAACGACCTTAGCGCTTCAATTTCAACCGCCATTTCCGCCAGCATATGGCTTACCGCTTGATTCGAAATAATCGGCTTTCCAAATTGAATGCGTTCTTTGGCATATCTTGTTGACATATCCAAGAGTTTTTGACAGGAACCGAGATTACGAGAGGCCAAACCTGCACGTCCGTTGGCTAAAATTTTCAGCGCATTCACATAACCCTGCCCCTCTACACCGAGCACATTTTCAACAGGAACCTCACAATCTTCAAAAATTAATTCCGCTGAATGGGAACCACGCAAGCCCATCTTTTTCTCTACAGCTCCCACTTGAAATCCCGGAAAATCTTTTTCTACAATGAATGAAGTAATTCCCTTTGCTCCTTTTTCTGGGTCCGTTACTGCCATAACGGTAAAAACACTGGCTTCTGTCGCGTTAGTGATATAATGCTTTAGTCCATTAAGGATGAATTTATCCCCTTTTCTTACTGCCGTTGTTTTTAAATTTGCGGCATTGGAACCGGCTGCTGGCTCTGTTAAAGCAAAGGCACCAATTTTATCTCCGTTCGCCATATCCGGTAAATACTTTCTTTTTTGCTCTTCATTGCCCATTTCCACGATTCCTACTGACCCGATGCCGGTATGAGCCCCAATTAAGGTCGTATACCCATTATGTGTTTGCCCAATTTCCTCATACAACGCACATTTTCCGACCATTCCAATTCCAAGACCGCCATATTTTTCAGGAATACTTAAACCAAAGAGACCCATTTCCTTCGTAAGCTGAATAATTCGTTCCGGTATGTGGTTCTCCTCTTCTATTTGCATGGCGACAGCTTCAACTTCTGTCTGAATGAAATCTCTAACGTTCTTTTTTAAAAAAAGGATGTCTTCATCTAATTCAAAATTCACCGTGACACCTCCAAGATTTTGTTCCTAAACTTGATTCTTTGCTTCTTCTAATAGGAGTCGCTTCAGTACTTTTCCTACCGCATTCCGAGGCAAGGAATCAATCAGTTCAAATTGTTTGGGTACCTTGTAACGGGTTAAGTTTTGATAGCAATATTCCCGTAAATCGTCTAAATCAATGTTCGCTCCGGATTTTGGAACAATAAAAGCTTTTACACGTTCACCTGATTCTCGATCAGGAACTCCAACCACTGCTGCATCAAGGACTCCCGGATGCTCATATAGAATCCCTTCGACTTCTTGAGGATAAACATTAAAGCCGCCGACAATAATCATCTCTTTTTTCCTGCCAACGATATAAAAATATCCGTCTTCATCCATGGTTGCGAGGTCTCCAGTGTAAAGCCAGCCGTTACGAAGTGCATGATTTGTTTCTTCCGGCTTATTCCAGTAGCCAAGCATCACCTGTGGACCTCTAATCAACAGTTCTCCGATACTTTTTTCTGGCAAATCCTCTCCATTTTCATCCACAATTCTACAGTCTGTTTTAGGGACAGGGATCCCGATGCTCCCTATCTTGGTCATTCCTTCTGGAGGATTTCGATGAGTGGTTGGGGACGTTTCTGACAACCCATACCCTTCACCAATGGAAACACCTGTTAAGCTCTCAAATTTCTTGATAATCTCAACGGGTAATGGCGCAGAACCACTTGAACACATCTTGAAGCAGGTTAAATCAAAACGAGCGATCTCCGGATAATGAACGAACGCATTATACATTTTTGGCACACCTGGAAAGAACGTAGGTCTGTGTGCTTGTATCAAATCTAGCACTTTTTCCATTTCAAATTTTCTTACCAAGACATTCGCTGCACCAATATAAATAGCAAGATTCATTCCACTGGTCATCCCATATACGTGATAAAGAGGGGTGGCAGTTAAAATCGTCTCTTCACCAAAAAACATTCTTTCACCATAAAGGGCCTTACTTTGAAAAACATTAGCCATTAGGTTGAAATGAGTAAGCATCGCGCCTTTCTTTTTACCCGTTGTTCCACCGGTATACTGTATAACCGCAATATCTTCCTTAGCACTAATAGTGCAGGTATCAGCAAGAGGCCGTGAACGCTGGATTAAGGAACGAATACAAGGAAAGTCATTTGATTCTATTGACTGTTCAGTTACGAGAATATTTTTAAAAGAATGGGATTTTTGAAGGTTTATTATTTTTTCAAGATTGTCAGGTTCTGTAATTAAGTTAGCAACATCTGCATCATGGAAAATCTCAACAAGCTCTCGTGGGGTATAAAGCGGATTGATTTGAACGACAATCATTCCAAGTTTTAATGCAGCATAGTAGGAAACTACATATAATGGATGATTAGAGACCATTAATCCCAGCCTATCCCCTTTTTGAACTCCAAGTTGCTTCCATGCAGAAGCAAGCCGATCTACTTGGTTTTTTAATTGTTTGTAAGTGAACTTTTCGTCTTCAAAAATAACGGCGATTTGGTTTCCATATTTTTGTTCTGCCACTACTAACAATGTATACAGGTTACATTCCGGAATATCAAAAGACAGGTCCGTAGTATCGGGGTATTGCCCCATCCAGGGACGATCTTGTTGTACTTCCAAGTAATTTCACCTCGCAATTAAAATCAGTTTTTTGTCTGATAAGTTAAAAGATGATAGATAGTTTCCAATACAGGCGTATCCACTTTCACTTCTCTTCCTTTTTTTACGATGAATCCGCAGATGGACTCAATCTCCAACGCTTTACCGTTCCATTTATCCTGTAGCATGGACGGATGATGTTCTCTTGCAAGGTTGCCTTGAGCAAAAATCGTTTCGTAAAAATCTTCTTCGATATCCATTCCAACGGCGTTGGCGACAGCGATTGCTTCTTTACAAATAGATAATGCGGTTTGATATAGCCCTTCATCATCGTATATGGCGCCTACCTTTACCTCCATTAAGGCAGTTAATGGGTTAAAGGTAACGTTCCAAAATAGCTTTTTCCACTTAATGTTTAAGATATTACTAGAAGGATAGGTGATAATATTGGCCGCATTAAATACAGCAGTTATATCATTAACTTTTTCTGATAAGTGACTGTCTAACGCACCTATGACTAACCTCGGCGGAACCCCAATTTGTTTCACCATACCTGTATCGGACACCATCGCTTGAATATACGTAGCTGCTGAAAGGACACGTTCTTGGCCAAAGAACTGGCTTAGAATTTCTTCATTGTCTACTCCGTTCTGAAGCGTCATGATGAAACAGGTTGGTTTTAAAAAGGGGCTAAATTGTTCTGCAACCTTAACAGTATCGGTAGATTTTACACAAAATAGTAAAAGGTCAATATCAGTAAATTTTTCATAGTTGTCGGTAAAAATGCCTTCTACCGTCAACGTTTCTACTTCACTTTCGACTGTTAGACCTTTTTCTTTCATTCTTTCCAGGTTCTTACCCCGTGCTAGAAAAATAACTTCATTTCCCGCTCTTTTTAAAAGGGCGCCAAAATATCCACCAACTGCTCCAGTACCTGCAATCCCTATCTTCATTTTTAATCCTCCTGAAAATCGTATGTATGTAACTAAAATGTTCTAATACACTAGCCTGTTGATTTCCGCTCCAGGGGCTTCGCTTTCCGTGGGCGTTTCGGTGAGCCTCCTCGGCGCAAGCGCCTGCGGGGTCTCACCTGACCCGCACTCCCACAGGAGTCTATTACTAATTTAGTAGGTCTGGTTGTTCTTTTACAATTCGATTCCATAATGGCTGGAATTGGAACCAGCCCGCATCAGGAACACCAACTGTTTCATAGGTTGCTTTGGCGTCTTCGTCATCAATGATTACAGGCTTTCCTGCTGACTCGGCGAGAAGCTGCGCCTGACAGGATCGTTCCATGGTAATAAACCACCATGCCGCTTCATCCACTGACCCACCTACTGTCAACAGACCGTGATTTCTTAATATACATGCCTTATTGTTCCCCAGTGCCTTTCCGATCCTTCTGCCCTCTTCGATATCCAAGACCACACCAGTAAAGTCATCGTATATGGAATGATCTTGATAAAAGGCACAGGCATCTTGAGTTATTGGATCAAGGAGACGTCCGAGAGAGGACCATGATTTTCCGTACACAGAGTGGGCATGGGCAGCAGCAATGATATCCGGACGGGCTGCGTGGACTTGGGAGTGAATGGCAAAGGCTGCTCGGTTAACAGGGTAATGACCTTCCACCACCACCCCTTCATGGTTACAGAGTATTAAATCTGAGGCACAAATTTGACTGAAGTGCATTCCAAAAGGGTTCACCCAGAAGTGGTCCTTATGTTCAGGATCACGCGCAGTGATATGACCTGCAACACCTTCATCGAATCCAAACTTAGAAAACAATCGGAAAGCGGCAGCTAATTTTTGTTTTAAATGAAGCCTTTCTTCCTCCACCGTTGAAAAAACAGGAGGCTTATAGTTTACTTTCAATTTTGTTGTCATTTTCTCACCCTTTTCCATTTTTAATTAAATTGATAGAAATAAACCCAGCATGAAGACGGGAATCCCCCCATGCCGGGTATCTTTCCATTCATGTTATTCTTAGACCGTTACGTATTGGTGGTAAACTACTTCACCCTTTAACACTTCATTCCCTTGCTGGTTCACCGCTTGAACCTGGAAGCGTAGTTTGTTCTCCTGTTTTTCCTTTAATGTGGCTTTAAGTGTGACTACATCATCTAAGAACACCATGCCCTTAAAACGAATGGAGTAATCTTGTACAAAGCCCTCTTCATAGTAAGACGTAAACAACTTTGCCAGATTTCCCATTGTCCACATTCCGTGGGCAATGATTCCTGGGAGTCCCGCTTTTTTTGCTTCATCATCTATCGTGTGAATCGGGTTAAAGTCCCCTGATGCACCTGAATATTTAATAAGATCCATTCTTGAAACCGGCTTTAGTTGAACCTCGTTAATTGACTCTCCCACTTGTAAATGTGCTAGTGTACTCACTTTACCAACACCTTCCTTACAGCCTCAGATATGACAACGGTTGAAGTCGAACTGAACACGACATTTCCTGCCTCGTCATCACCAAAGCTTTCGATAACAAGGAACCCCATCTCACCGAAATTCCCTTTTTTCTCAAAGTAGTTTTTTACTCTGGAATAGCAGTAAACGTCTTCTCCTACCAATAATGGCCGTACATAATGAAACGTTTGTTCACCGTGAATTAAGCCTTTGTTTGGCAGATTTAAGCCCTCAATCACTCCGTAATCGAATACTCTTGGAAACGTTGGAGGGGCAATGTTGTTTTTATAGCGGGACGATCTTCCTGTGTCTTCATCAAAATATATTGGATGAAGATCGCCGATAGCTTCTGCAAACTTCTTTACCGCTCCTCTTTCAACCGTATTTTTCACCTTGTTCGATTGTTTACCAATTTGATCTTTAAACATTCATCCTCACCTCACCTAATTAACATTTTGGTCCACCGGCCACATAGATGACCTGGCCATTAACAAATGAAGATTTCTCATCTGCGAAGAAGGCAACAGCATTGGCAATATCCTCCGGCTTTCCGCTACGTCCAACCGGAATATTCGCGACACTTGCCTGAATTAAATGTTCAAAAGGGATTCCAATTCTAGCAGCTGTTTCTTTTGTCATTTCTGTTTCAATAAAACCAGGAGCAACTGAGTTTGCTGTAATACCATATTTACCCAACTCGATCGCCAAGGTTTTTGTGAAGCCCTGCAAGCCCGCTTTGGCAGCAGCATAGTTAGCTTGGCCGCGATTACCAAGGGCAGAAGTGGACGAAATATTGATGATACGTCCGTATTTTTGTTCAACCATATATTTTTGTACGGCACGTGCCGCATTAAAAGAACCTTTTAAATGTACATCCATGACTGTTTGCCAATCAGAATCTGTCATTTTAAATAATAAATTGTCACGGATTACTCCCGCATTATTTACTAAAACATCAACCGATCCAAAGGTTTCATATACCTCTTTTACAGCACTTTCTACCTGTTCAGCATCGGCAACGTTCGCGACCTTAGAGTACACCTCATATCCTTTTTCTTTTAACTCACTAGTGGTTTGACTTAAGGCTTCTTCATTTAAATCGATAAAAGCTACCTTAGCCCCTTCCGCTGCAAAAAGCTCCACAATTCCTTTTCCGATTCCACGGCTTCCGCCTGTTACAAATGCCACTTTCCCATCAAATCTTCCAGCCATTTCTACTCCTCCTGAATAGATATATTTTCTTTAGATAACGCTTACAATTTTCACTTAGACGTATTGCCCAACCTTCACATGCCCCTTAATGAGGTTACGAGCAATGATCATGCGCTGAATCTCATCCGTTCCATCGTAAATTCTCCATAGGCGTGCTTCACGGTACCAGCGCTCTATTGGCAATTCCTTTGTATAGCCCATACCGCCATGAATTTGTAGTACACGGTCAACCACTCGATTCCCCATATTCGATCCATAAAGTTTAGCCATGGAAGCGAGGTGACGATTATCCTCTCCTTGGTCCAAGGTAAAGGCTGCGTTTAATACTAGCCATCTTGCCGCTTCGATTTCAACGGCCGAATCTGCAATTTGCCATTGAATAGCTTGTCTCTCGGCAATTGGTTTACCAAATGTAATTCTTTCTTTGGAGTAATCGATCGCCATTTGTAATAAACGTTCAGCTGATCCAACTGCTCTTGCACCCACGATCCATCTTGCAAAACCAATCCATTCAAGTCCTAGATTGTAACCCTTGTGTAATTCACCAAGAATGTTTTCTTCTGGAATGCGGACATTATCAAATACTAGACCGGCTGGACCCCATTCTCCCATCGTATGTATATACTCTGATTTCCAGCCCATTTCTCGGTCAGCAATAAAGCAGGTCACACCTTCTCGGCCACGTGTTTCTTGATGCCTTTCTTTATCTGTAATGGCAATAACCATGACGAAGTCGGCTTCATTACCACCTGTGATAAATGTTTTTTCACCATTCAATACCCATTCATTTCCATCCTTGACCGCTGTCATTTTGATATTTTGAGTATCAGACCCTGCACCAGGTTCAGTCATCGCAAAGCAGGATTTTTTCTCTCCATTGATGGTTGGAATTAAATACTTTTGTTTTTGTTCTTCATTTCCATAGTAAAGAATATTATCTGCTGAGCCGCCAAATTGGAATGGAACAAAGGTCTTCGACACTTCCATCAAGACGATGGCCATCATCATTTGTCCTAATTCAGCACCGCCATATTTTTCTGGAGTGTTAATTCCCCAGAAACCAGCTTCCTTAGCCTTTAATTGGAGCTCTCTTAATTTCCCTGGTGGGAGACTAGGCTTTCCTTCTCTTTCATTTCTTAATACATCATTTTCTAGTGGAATGAGTTCTTTTTCAACAAATCTTCTAATTGTTTTCTGCACCATTTTCTGCTCGTCTGTTAAACGTAAATGCATTCCCTTCACTCCATTCTATTCTTGTATTCTAGTTTTTCTTCTTAAAAATTATATGATAGGTTTCCTAAAAACATACCTACCAGTCGGTATGTTAATTATATTTTATTCCGAAATTTCAGAAAATACAAGTTATAACTGATTGAATCTTATTAAAAAAATCCTTCGGCACTAAACTATGCTAAAGGATTTTTAAGTTTATATATGTCGTACAGTTTTTCTGATTGCCATACGTTCTCTTAATGTTGAAATGGAAACGGAGCTTGTCAGCCATGTAAGTAAGCCTAGGCTAATGCTGAGAATCCAATTACTAGTTGCCTGTAGGGTAACAAGGACTGTGATTACACAAATAATCCCGCCCATCATTCCGTAAACTGAACCTCTGGCAATATTAGTTGCTTTCTTTGTACCAGATGCAATCCCTACCATAATTACCGCTGTTAGCATGACAGCAGGAAAGGCTGCAAATATTCCAGCAAGAATTTTCCATGGAGATACCACGGTTATTAAATAACTAAGTGAGACCGCTGTCCCGCCTAGTAAAAATCGAATAAATAAGTCCTGTTTATTCATGTTTGTCACCTTTTTTCGATCGATTAATGGGATGTAATAATAACAACAACGATAGATATCGTGAACCAGCAAGCCATGGATTGCACGATCCCGCGCTTCCAGCCTACTTTCGGAAGAAGATAGCCTGCTAAAAGTGCCACTACGATATTTATTGCCATTCCGAAGATAGCGCCTTTTGATAGCATAATGGAATGTGAGACCAGTTGCCCACCATGAAAATCAAGTCCGATTGTTAGTAATGCTGCCAGATACACTGCAGGAAAGGCAGCAAAGATCCCCCCTGCCTTCTCTCCTAATCTTTTTGCTACCACTGTACAAGCGACCACTGCTAACCCACCCAAAAGGAATCGAATGAGAAATGCGCTTATTGATAGATGTGCCATTCTGTTTTCGCCTCTTTTTTTTGGATAACATGCTGTTTATTGTTAGTTCTTGTTTTTTGTTTTGTGAATCATTTCACAAACCAACTTACGTATTCATTGTACCTCAATTTTATGACAATACATGTGAACACTTTATTAAGGTTTTTTAAGCGGTTTCATTTGGTGGTAAAGTGTGGATGAAAGACATTTTTTATCCTTACCCAGCTCATTTTGTCCTTCATCCACCTCTTGATGGACAGTTATCTCGATTAAATGGTCCTTCATTATCATCAAAAATCCGGATTGTTTTTCAAAAAGCTCTCCCAGGCTCTTTTCGTGCCTTGATTAATTTCTTCCCTGGACTTATACAGGCGCTCTTTGGTTCCACCATAGCCAATCTCAGTTTCCCCCTGTTCAAGGCTCTGAAAGATTGTATCTGCAAAATCTGTTAATGGTGCCCCAAAGGTATGTAGACCGCTCCCTCCTAAGTCTGTGTTCACAGCCGGAGGAAGAACCTCAATTACCTCTATATTTGTATCCTCTAACTGATGTCTTAGCGAAATAGTAAAGGAATGCAGTGCAGCCTTTGTTGCACTGTACACTGGAACCCAGACTCCCGGCATTACAGCTAATCCCGACGATACATTAACGATAGCGGCTTGATTCTGTTTCATAAAAAATGGGATCAATAACATCGTTAGGTGTATCGGACCATCCACATTAATTGATATTTCATTACGGTAATACTCCCAATTTTGCTTAGCATTTAAAAGGTTCACTCTTTGCTGAATTCCCGCATTATTAACAAGAACATTTAAATTAGGAAACTCTGTCATGACCCAATCGACAAGCATTTTTCGATCAGATTCATTTGATACATCACATGTCTTAACATGTAATTGCGGAAATTTCCCCTTTGCTTCCATTAACTTTTCTTCTCGTCGGCCAACAACAATTACTTCATTACCTCTTTTTAAAAATCGCTCAGCGAAGGCTAAGCCGATCCCTGAAGCACCACCAGTAATTAAAATCGTATTTCCCGTTACTTTCATGTTATACTCGTCCTTTGTTATAGGCTTTGTTGGAATTGTCTGTTGATTTCCGCTCCAGGCACGTTCGGTTCGTGGGTGTTTCGGCGAGCCTCCTCGAATCTACACCGCACAACGAATCTACATCGCACGAAGGAAATGCGATAGCATTTTCGAGGATCTTCGTGCCTTCCGCTCCAATCAACAGAACGTATAAATCAACACTGTTCATGAACATAGCCTTGTTATAAAATCGGTATTATGCTCCATTATAGTAAACCAAACCATTCTTTTTAATACGCTTTTTTGTAATTAAAATAGGAAGTTCGTGACTATTTTCGATCGCTTTTACAAATGATAATAATGATGTTCCTTAGTGAATATCATCGTTTCAAATCCTATGATGAGGTGATTTTTGATGAGCTACAGAGATCATTTAGATCAACACTCAGAGCTTTTCCATCACACAAACACTAGGCCGAAACGCCAAAAATCACAGGTGAATGGAGAAACTCAATTAACTCAAAACGCGATCATCTTAAGGAGTAATGCCAAAGCACACCGCTGGTAAGTGTAATGGCACCGAAACGAATGATGGAATCGTATTGCGATCCCCATCAGAAGAAGGCTGACTCAACACAAACGAGTCAGTCTTTTTCTTTAGAAAATTACTATTGAAAATGCATGTACAGAAGGATATCATAAAATCTAATTAATGTATTAGAAATGGGAGTGGAATGAGAATATGTACGAAGCTTTCACAATAAGAGATGCAAACATGAGTGATTTACCAATCATCGTTGATATATATAATTCAACTATTTCTGGCAGAATGGTTACCGCTGACCTTGAGCCGGTTTCGATCGAAAGCCGAATACAATGGTTTCACGAACACTCCCCTTCCTTTCGTCCACTTTGGGTTGTGGAAAATCAAGGGACTATTTGTGGGTGGGTAAGCTTTCAATCGTTTTATGGCAGGCCTGCATACAATGCAACTGCCGAGGTCAGTATTTATATCCACCAGGATTTTCGTGGAAAGAAACTCGGCAAATATTTAATCCAAAAAGCCATTGATGCATGTCCATCCCTCGGAATTAAAACACTGCTTGGTTTTATCTTCGGACATAATGAACCCAGCATTAAACTTTTTAACAGCTTTGGTTTTGAAAAATGGGCTCATCTCCCAAACGTTGCAGAATTAGACGGAATGGAAAGAGATTTGATTATACTTGGCAAAAGAATTAACTAATATAGGAGATGAAGAACATGAGTGTACATAAAGCAATTACAGAACATGTAAATAAGCAAAACCATAAGATTAACCAATTTCTGCTGCTTGATCAGCAAAGAGAACTGTATATCGATGAAGCATTATTATTATGTAAACAGGGAAAAGAGTTTACTACCGATAAAATTAACGAGGTAACCAATCAAATCAATATATTAGCAAAACAAGGAATCATCCCCTTTCGAAAGCTAGTAACTAACGAAATGGTCAAAGAATATGCACTAAGGTCCTAAACTATCAAAAAACAGAGGAGCGCTACCCAGTCGCTCCTCTGTTTTTTTCCAGTATTGCAATATTCCAAAATAAAGCTTTTTTTAGTAATATATACAATAGTAATATATTACTCATTCTAGGAGATCATGTTTTCCTTGAAAGAACTGGAGATTTCCATGCAGAAACAAAAGCTTAAACTTGTCCTTTACTATTTCATAGGTAGTTTAATTTGGATTTATGGTTCAAATTATCTTATTGAAAAGTTTGTTCCGACATCATTAATTTGGATCGTTGAAAGATCAAAAGAGGTTCTTTATTTACTTATTACTGGAAGCTTTATATATTTCTTTATTAACAAAAACAATGAACTGAACGAATCCAGGGAAGACCAAAAGCGTTTATCTACCTTAATTAACTCAATGGTTGATTTTGTAAACTTTAAGGATGGCGAAGGCCGCTGGATAGAAGCAAATGATTTTGGCTTGCAGCTATTCCAACTTGAACATGTAGATTATCGCGGGAAAAAGGATTCCGAGTTAGCCGAGTATTCAGACTTTTATGCAGACGCTCTAAGATACTGTGAAATTTCAGACGAAGAAGCATGGGAAAACGGTGAAATTACTCGTATTGAAGAAGTGCTGCCCGTCCCAGACGGTTCAACTAAAACATTTGATACCATTAAGGTTCCCCTCTTTAATTCAGATGGAAGCCGACAAGGCTTGGTCATTATTGGCCGTGATATTACAGAAAGAAAGAAGATGGCTAGGGAATTGGTGCTAAGCCAACAGCAATACCAGTCATTATTTGAATACAGTCCTGATATTGTTTATTTGATGGATATAGAGGGAAATATTACGAATTTAAATCCAATTTTCGAAAAGATAACCGGGTATAAACGGGAACGAGCCATCGGGAGGAACTCCATTACATTATTACCTGAAAAATACCGAAAGTATATGAAAAATTTTATATCCTCTGTAGTTGATGAAGTGAAACCCGTGATGTACGAAGTTGAGGTTCCACATGCCAACGGTGAAATGATTATCCTACAATGCACCTCCCTGCCTATTAATATTGATGGAGTTATTACAGGTATTATTGGCTATGGACGAGATGTAACTGCTCTAAGAAAAACCGAAGAACGGTTAAGGAGAACTGAAAAACTATCTGTCGTTGGTGAATTATCCGCCAGCGTTGCCCATGAAATTAGGAATCCACTGACATCATTAAAAGGCTTTGTTCAACTTTTACAAATGGAAGATAATAATTATCAAAATTACTATCAAATCATGTTAGACGAACTTGACCGCATCAATCATATTGTCGGTGAACTTTTGCTTTTGGCAAAGCCACAGGCTCTTAAGATAACAAATGCTGATATTCATAAACTTTTAAATGATGTGATTTCTTTATTAAGTACGGAAGCGAGTATGTATAATATTCGAATTCAATCTCATTATCCAAAAGAACCTCTTTTCATAGAGTGTGAGCCAAACCAATTAAAGCAATTGTTTATTAATATTATTAAAAATGCAATAGAAGCGTCACCACAGGGAGAAGTGGTGTCCATTGGACTCGAAAAAATAGAAGATAAGATCCTCATTACGGTCAAGGACAGTGGCTGCGGCATCTCAAAAGAACGGTTAGAAAAACTCGGGGAACCTTTTTATTCATCCAAGGAAAAAGGGACAGGTTTAGGATTAACAGTTAGCTATAAGATTGTTCAATCACATAAAGGAACCATTCATTTTGATAGTCAGAAAAATACCGGCACAACTGTAAGCGTGCTTCTTCCAATAGAACAATAATAATGAAAGACTGCCAAACATTTTCCATAGGCAGTCTTTCTTATTGTTGGGTTTTCTTTTTCCGATTACGAAAAAATGCAATAACGAGAAGCATGCTTGGAATGATAATTTGGAACGGCCAATGTAAAAAAATAGGCACAATTTGAAGGCCTTCCTTAATATGTTCAGCATAGTTTGAAGCAATTGTTACAGAAGCAAATAGGACAAAGGCTCCAAGTGGTAAACTTAGCACTCGTAGGTTATCAAATTTAAAGATATCTGCTGTCCCCGCAACTCCTGCGTAGAAAAATATCGTAATTTTAAAGAAACCTCCAACGATCAAATAAAGCATAAAAAACACATCAAGTCTTTCAATAAATTCAGCTATACGTATTTTGCTAATGGTTGTTAACAAGGGGAAATTAGCTCTTACAAAAAGCTCCGTTCCAAGTGCGGCAATATTAATTATCGCTGTAATTGTAATATTGATTCCACTTAATATCATCCCACCCATACAAACAAGTTTTACCTTTTTCGAATCATTAATGTAAGGAAGTAACATCGTAAATACGACCATTTCTCCAAATGGGAATGTGAGCGTTTCCCCAAGAAATGTCTTTAGAATGGGCTTAAATCCATTTTCTAGAATGGGTCTAAGGTTCTCTAAATGAATTAATCCAGAAAACATAACAAGCATAAATCCAACAACTGCCATAAAATATATAACCATAAAAAACAGTTCGCCTACTCTAGCGATTACTTCAAACCCCTTATGTATAGCATAAATAATGGTTACAATCATTAGGCAATTGATTACAATTAGAGGTGTATTGGTATAAATAGTAGACGTTAGCAGTTCGCCAAAGTCGCGCAGTACTCTCGATGCACAATAAAGGAAATAGATAATATAGAGAAAGCCAATTCCTTTACCAATCCATTTCCCTGCAATTTTTTGTACATAGCTGGTTAGAGGGAGATCTTGATAGTAGAGAAATAATCGATAGTAAATAAGGAACAGACCTAATCCACCAGCTAAGCCAAACAAAATAGTAATCCATGCATCTTGTTTCGCTTGCGCTCCAAGACCGACCAGGATGGCACTCCCCATTTCAAACAGAACGATAAGCACAAATAATTGTGAGGCCTTTATTTTTGCCTTTTCCATAGGATCTCCCCCCTTTCAATAGAGCTATTTCTGCATATTCGACCAGAACGGTTTTGTGCGGATTCCCTGCCTGCGAATATAAGAATCTACATGGACTTTTACTTGTAAATTTGCAAATTCTTCATCCCAGTTACCTTGTAATTTTTTCCACAACTTAGGATTTGCAATATGAACCTTTTCTCCAAAGCCCAGAATATCCGTTTTTAACTTTTGAGCTTCCTTTATGGATGCATAAATTTCCTTTGTTATTTCCTTTTCAACTAACTTCTCTATTTTATAAATTACTTCGGGGTTATCTAAATCTACCGCTGTATTTGCCTCGCTGATCCATCCTTCATTTTCAATTTTCACATGGATAATCGGTTTTTCACTGACGATGCGAACGGAAACTTTCGTTTTCGAGCGAATGGGGGCAATAACGAGTGCATTTTTCTTTCCCTCCCACGGCACATTTATGTCCGTGCTTTTTACTTTATCTAAAATCCACATAATACCTCTAGCTTTTTCATGGTTGATCCAGCCTTTCAATTTTCCCTTATTAAAAACAGCCAAACCATCCGCCTGTAGAAAGGCATCGGTAGTTGTTTTTTGGATATTTTCCGCCTTTCTTGCCATTGCCTTCTCACCAGTAAGTCGATACCCATTTGCAATGGGCTGTTTGCCTTTACTAAGTAACCCAGAAAGAAAATCATCAATATTGTAGCTTGAATTTTCACCTAACATTGCTTCCGATGCCTTAAGTTGTTTCGTAATTTTAGTAACTGGAAGTCGATCTAAAATAGTTAAAGTCGTTACAATATCTTCTGCCTTCGACCCTCTAGCAATAACTAATTCAGTTGTTGTACGGAATTCAGGGTCCCTATCTAACGCATCCAACACATAAAGCAGACTTTCTTTTGCTACTGCTTCACTAATCACCACTACATTGGTGTGGGCATAATAAAGCCGTCTGGATACCTTTTTGGTCGCATTTCTGGCAGCTTCAGTTATCGTATCTCCAGAACTTCGATAAACAGCGATAGGTAGACCCTGCCCACCTCCTGTTTGACCAGCTGAAATATTAGCAGGATTAACAAGTTGGAATGACACGTCAAACCTTTGATGTTTACCTTTGTCAATCCCCATTGCCATTACAAAAGCCAGATCGGTCAATTCTTTTTGATTCCAGCAACCACTAAGAAAGGGAATAATCATGCAAATTACTATAAGGGAGACTAATGTTTTTTTCATGACTCCTCACCTTTATTTGCTTGATCCTGTTGTTCATGTGGTTGCGGCGGACTTGGCTTTTGATTTTCCCCCGTCCGAACGACATTTCCTTGACTAATAAATTGTGGCCTGTTTTTAAACGCCCATATAGGAAAACGAAGAAACACGTCTTGCTGATTACGTATGCTAAATGGCGCGATAGGCATCATGTAAGGAACGCCAAACGAACGGAGCGAACATAAATGTATGGCCATAAACATAAGCCCAAGCATCATTCCGTAAAAACCTAAAATCGTTGCTAATCCCATTAGCACAAATCGAAGCAATCTTGCTGCAACCGCCATCGCAAAGATAGGGGTTGAAAAATTGGCAATGGCTGTGATTGATACCACGATGACCATAACTGGTGATACGAAACCTGCTTGAACAGCTGCCTGTCCGATTACAAGAGCTCCAACAATAGAAACGGCCTGACCTACCGCACGCGGCAGTCTTAGACCTGCCTCTCTTAGAATTTCGAAAGTTACTTCCATAATTAAAGCTTCTACAAACGCCGGAAAAGGGACATTTTCCCTTTGAGAAGCAATCGCGATTGCCATTGTAGTTGGAATCATTTCTTGATGGAAAGTTGTAGCTGCAATATATGTTGCTGGTCCAACCAATGCAATTAAAAATGCCAGTATTCTTAATAACCGAATGCCTGTAGAGATATCAAACCGTGAATAATAGTCATCTGGCGCCTGAAAGAACTGAATAAATATGGCTGGTGCAGTTAATACGAATGGCGTTCCATCAATTACAATGGCAATCCGCCCTTCAAGCAAATGTGAAGACACTACATCTGGCCTTTCCGTATGAAAGGTGGTTGGAAAGGTGGTCCAAGTCTGATCTTCAATTAATTGTTCAATATAGCCTGAGGCGATGATGCCGTCAATATCAATCCGTTTTAATCGTTCCTTAATTTCTTTTATAATTTTCTCGTTCGCAATTCCTTTAATATACATAATTGCAATGTCTGTTTGCGTCACTGTACCGATTTTCATCGATTCCATCCATAAATTAGGGCTTTTAATCCTTCTTCGTATTAAAGCTGTATTAGTCCGAAGTGTTTCAGTGAACGAATCCTTCGGTCCTCGAATTGCGAGTTGAGTGGATGGTTCCGATACTGCCCGTTTTTCCCACCCTTTCGTCTCCGCACTGACCGCCTGATTATGCCCTTCTAAAAAAATGACCGTATTCCCAGATAGCAGATTATCATAGACCTGGTTCCAATTTTCGACTGTTAAAATACTGCCTAAAGCAACAGCTTTATCTATGACATATTGAAAAATATCAATACGTTCAAGTGGGAGTACACTTTCCATAAATGATTCTAAAATAAAGTCACTAATGGCATTACTGTCTGCTAATCCATCAACATAAACCAATGCCCCTTTATAGGTGCCTATTTTAAATTCACGAATAATAATATCAGCGCTTTTTCCGAACTCTTCTTTTATCCGTGAAATATTATCTTTATATTCCCTATGTAACGGCAAATCCTCTGGTTTAAGTGGATCTTCCTGCTGTCTATAATTATCATTCTGTCTCTTTTTTTGCTTCTTCTTCAACATACTTGACAAGATTGACACGAGCCACCACCTCACCATAACAATTCATAATGGTTATTTTCCCCACCATGCACTCTACTATCCATTTCTTCCAAAAAAACATTATTCTGGATATGCATAAGCTTTGTTTAAAGAACAAAAATATATGTAATGGAGATTGAAGGTGAAACTGTTGAAACAATTACTAGTCTCATTCCTCATTGCAGGTGGTTTGATGGGTATGATTAGCTTTTTAGACGTATTATTAGGAACAGAGCCTCGAAAATTGATTTGGAAGGCTATTAACCCCTTTAAAGTAATGGAAGCTGCCGAGTACATGATTGATCGCTTTTTTTAGTATTGCTTTTATGATTAAATCATTTCGTTACTATCTCAAAAAGAAAAAACAAAGTAGTCAGCCACAAAGTGAACCGCCTTCAAATTAAATGATGTTCAATTTAAAATGAAAAGAGCTCAAATTCTACATTGAGCTCTTTTCGTTATTTGCATCTTGTATGTCAGTTGGCTGTTTCTTTTTAAAAATGAATATGATGGTTTTTAGTTTTTTCCAAAGGCTAATCCTTCGATTTTTCCATTTAGCCTTTCTTTCAATGTTAGGTCCGTAAACATATCGATTCCAAAAATAATAGATTAATTCTTCAACAACAAGTAAAAGTACAATAAACAAAATAAAGACTGTGACCCAATATGACATGTAAGGGACCCCCTTTTCACCCAGAATAGTTCATCCTATTCAAAAATTTAAAAAAGGATTCTACTAAATTGTTAATTTATTTCCATTTTAACAAACCAATACCAATTTGTAGACATTTTAGTAAAAAATGTAGTATTTTTATTTTGAGTCACGAAATTTTCTAAGGGGGAAAGTACATGGAATATCGGCGATTAGGAAATACCGGTTTAAAGGTTAGTGAAATTAGTTTAGGAAGCTGGCTTACATATGGAGGCTATGTCGAAGAGCAAAATGCAGCTGCATCAATTGACAAAGCCTACGATTTAGGAATTAACTTTTTTGATACAGCCAATGTATATATGCGTGGAGAAGCTGAAGTTGTAGTAGGTAAAGCATTAAAGAAGTATGTTCGTGATTCATATGTTCTTGCTACTAAAGTATTTTGGCCAATGGGCGATGGTCCGAATGATCGTGGACTTTCTCGTAAGCATGTCATTGAACAATGTAACGCGAGTTTAAAGCGACTCAATACAGACTATGTTGATATTTATTATTGCCACCGCTTTGATCCAGAAACACCACTAGAAGAAACATTACGCGCGATGGATGACCTAGTTCGCCAAGGAAAGGTGTTGTATTTAGGTGTCAGTGAGTGGACTGCAGAGCAAATAACAGAGGCAGTTCATCTCGCAGATAAAAAACTTCTTGACCGTATTGTTGTAAATCAGCCTCAATACAGCATGTTGCAGCGTTATATTGAAAAAGAAGTCCTTCCTGTAAGTGAAAAGCATGGAATTGGGCAGGTTGTCTGGTCTCCGCTAGCGCAGGGTGTATTAACTGGAAAATATAAAAAAGGTGAAAAGGCCCCTGCAGGAAGTCGAGCAGCACAGGAAAAATATAATGGTCTTTTCGGTTTATTAACGGATGAGAACCTTGATAAGGTAGAGCTATTAAAAGAGGTAGCCGCTGATAACAATCTAACGCTAGCCAATTTGGCTCTTGCATGGATCCTTAGACAGGAAAACGTGGCAAGTGCACTTGTAGGTGCAAGCCGTCCGGAGCAGATCGAAGAAAATGTAAAAGCATCTGGTGTGAAATTAAATGTAGAAACGCTTGCATGGATTGAGGATATTTTACGATAAAAGGAAATGCCCAAAGACTATTTGTCCATGGGCATTTTTTACGGTTATTACAATTCCGTTATTTCAATCTCAAGCCAACGAGTCATTTTATCTAATAACTTCTTTTCGCCATAAACAGGTGTATAGCTATAAAACCGACTCAATCTTAAGTTTTCAAAACCTTCTAATTCATCAATGGTTTTCTCAATTAATTTTTTTTGGTTTTCCGTTACAGCATCACCTGTTTTTTTAGCTGGTAACGTTAAAATAATTTTTCCATTTTTCAATTGTTCTTTAGAGATGCCTTTGTCGGCAAGTCTATTCAATTTATAATTAATTCTCCATAGAGGAATGCCATCTATTTTTTTGAATAGATATAATCGTCGCTCTAATGATTCCTTGGAAGAAACAATGAATTGATTCCATTGTTCTGTGAATTGGTTTTCCCTACTTATCTCTTCAGACTGAATCTTTTTGATTGGTTGTAACATCTTTTTTCCCCTATCTTGTGTTCTCATTAACAATGATACGTGATTGTCAATGATTTTATAGGGGTAGTTTTAAAAGAATTGGCTTTGTTAACTTGTCTTTTGATTTGCGCTCCAGACGCTTCGCTTTCCGTGGGTGTTTCGGCGAGCCTCCTCAGAGAAACGCGCCTGCGGGGTCTCCCTTTAACCATACTCCCACATTACATTGAATTGCATCTTGAATCCGCCCACGCACGAAGGAAAAGCGATAGCATTTTCGAGGAGTCTTCTCGCCTTCCGCTCCAATCAACAGATTATTCAATCAAAAATGTTCTTCAATACACCATAAAAATTAATAGCTAGACCGTTTCTCCGACGGATTTTGCAGAGGTATTTATATAAGACTTGTTGCCGATCGAAAAGAAAATAATGCTGCCGAGGGTTAATGTAGCTATGGTCCAAAACATGATCTGACCGTGAAAATGGCTTAACAGGTACCCTCCAACAATTGGTCCAAGGAAGTTTCCAATTTTCCTAAATTGTGCAGCACCAAAGTACGTTCCCCGAAGATGTTCTGGTGCAAGTTGGTCGATCATCATGCTATTGGATGGGAAAATTAAAATTTCACCGATGGTTAGTAAAACGATCGCCACAATAGCAGTAACCCAGCCATTCACGAAGCTAAAACAAAATAAACCCGATGCCATAAATATAGCTCCAATCACCATTACTTGCATTAATCTGAATTTCTCCGCAACATGACTAATCGGCATCTGCAGGAATACCACCATTACCGCATTAATGGTAAGAAGAATGGAAAAGATAACCACGCCATTCTCCACTGTACCTTCTAAGATTTGCGGAAGGTTGGAGTCCACTTGAACATATCCCATGTTGACTAGGATAATCCCAATAATTAAGTATCTTAAAGCCTTATCCGTTTTTACGATTCTAAAGGCTGTACCAAAAGATACATCCTTTTTATTATGAGTGACTTTTGGGATTACAAGTTTTTGTAGGAAGAAAACCAAAACGATTGCATATACCAAATAGATCGTCCCTGTTATGCCAAACGATAATTTCGCTGATGTAGTAGCTAAATACGCACCAATCAGTGGCCCCACGGATGCTCCGATGTTCATTGCTGTATAACGTAAGGAGTAGACCTTCATTCTCTTTTCCTTGTCAGTCACATCAGCCATTAAGGCTTGAGCGGTTGGTTCAAAGAAAGAATTGCTAAGCCCATTTAATGCATTTAAAAGAATAAACCACACTTGTCCAGTAGCAAGTGTAAACCCAAAATAAACTAGAGCTACCGTAAACAACGCAAAGAGCATGACAGGCTTTCTCCCAAACCGGTCGGATAAGTGGCCACCAATAAATCCCCCCACCGTACCCATTAAGGGACTCATTCCGACAGTTATGCCGATAATAATGGGTGAGAGATCCATGTGCCTTGATAAATAGATAGATAGAAAGGGCAATGTCATGAATGCAGAACCTCTTGATAAAACAGTCCCAACGGTTAATACCCACACAATCGGATGAAATTGACCCACGTAGTTTTTCACTGTTTTCATATGTAGTACCTCGCAAATTTTATGTAGCTTTTATTAGTAAACTATTTAATTGTAAAAATGTAAAGAATTTACCTTTTTTTCTAACAATTCATTTATATCAAAGGGACAGACCCCCAAGTATGGAGTCTGTCCCTTGCGTTCCTTAGGTCAGTTTGGATCATTATAATTTAACGCTCTTTCACTATCCCCATAACCTTTAGTGGTCGGGTCTTGAACCACACCCAATAAAGATAAAATGACAAACACTACATTCACAACTGTTAAAATCGAGCTTTGAATCGCATCCGTTAGTTGAAAGTTAGTTACACCTAAAGAGTTCAATCCTGATAATATCACTTGTGCCAAAATCATAATTTGTGAGATGAATGCAATGACCCAATGCCTATTTCTTAAACGAACCTTCCAGTTGATCATGATTTTCCTCTCCCCCTATCTATAATCAATCTTTCTAATAGCATATGTTTGGTTTTAAAATTGGTTGTCCATTTATGTCCTTGATTTTAGAATTATTTTTCATATAGACTTGTTAAACTTGTCTGATGATTTCCTCTCCAGGCACGAGCGGTTCGTGGGTGTTTCGGCGAGCCTCCTCGGAGAAACGCGCCTGCGGGGTCTCCCCTGAACCATACTCCCACAGGACATTGAATAAGCTTCTTCGAATCAACACCGCACGAAGGAAATGCGGTAGCAATTTCGAGGATCTTCGTGCCTTCCGCTCCAATCAACAGGGTGTATTAATCAACACTGTTCTTTAACACAGCTTTCACATAAAAAAATCAGGTCCCCAATGGAACCTGACTTTATGTTAGATTTCTCTTCGCATTGCTTTTAACACATCTACTTTTGTCGCTCGTTGAGCAGGACGGTAACCTGATAGGATGGTCACTCCATAACAAATCACAATACATATGATTGGTAAAATAGGCGGAATTGAACTAAAGGTTACATCCAAATCAGCTTCTTTACCAAAGGCCTGCTTAATAATAAATGGAATCACTAAATTAACAGCAAAGCTGATTCCATAGGAAACAATGGTTCCTATTAGGGCTCCAATTAAACCGATATAACTACTTTCAAGCAGGAAGATGCGTTTGATCGTTTTAGGAGTTGCTCCAATTGCTTTCATTATTCCGATATCAGGTGCCCGCTCAGTGACAGCCATTGTCATCGTATTGTAAATACCTATCGAAGCAATTAAGATGGCGATGGTTCCTATAAAAATAAGCCCTGCTTTTGCAATCATAAACACCGTATTGACTTCTTTTAATTCATTTACAACAGAATAGGTAACATATTTCTTGTCTTTTAATTGATCAGAAATATTCTGCACCGCTTCCATGTTTTTAGCGTAGATTTTTACTTCATCATAGGTTTCTCCGTTCGCATCTATTCCTTCTAGTTTTTCATTAGCAGGGTCCAGCATGATCCCTTTCGGTGTTCCGGTAAATCCTTCAATTTCACGTAACACCTTTTCAGAGATATATACGTTTCGATCTTCCATCCATTCTCTAGTTGGCTTTTTGGTGATACCAACAACCGATAAGGGAATTTTCTTTTCTTCTTCCTTCCCATTTTTAAACTGTTTAATAGTTAAATCAATTGTTTCACCAATTAAATTCCCAGCATAGCGGTATTCTTCTTTTACTTGACCCTTATCATCATAGAGTTCTTCATTTACATCCTTTTTAGCTAGATTAAGAGGAAAATTATATCCAACGACTATTTCATTTTTGCTTGTTGGTAATTTCCCTTTTGATAATTCCAAACCAGCTTTAATTTCTGATGGAAAATGAGCGACATAGGTTTGAGCTCCCTCTAAGTATCCAGCGATTGTATAGGTGCTTTCCTGCTGCAATACTTTCCTTCTAGTAACAGCTTTCACATTCTCAATCTTCTCAAACATGTGAATATCACTATCTGATAAAGGTTGGAAACCACCTTGATCATTGGTCTCCTTTCCATGAACATCAATTTGGGTAATCACCCTACGCTCTGTTATTTCTTTCACTACTGATTTCTGCAACCCAAATCCCACAGAAGCTAGTACGATTAAGAAGGCACAGCCCATTGCCGTAGCAAGGATTGTCATGTATACTCTCGTTCTATTTTTCTTCATATTTTGTCTTACAAAACGAAATTGGTCTTTCATCTTCATACAAGTACCCCCTCCACCATTCGACCGTCTATCAGCTCTATTTTTCTGTGGCCGATGTCAGCTACCTTATCATCATGTGTAATGATTAAAAAGGTGATGCCTAAATCCCTGTTTAACTCTTTAATGAATTGAAGTAACTCTTCTTCTGTTTCACTATCAAGACTACCCGTCGGTTCATCTGCCAAAATGATTGGCGGATTCACTATTAGTGCTCTCGCGATACTCACCCGTTGTTGCTGTCCACCAGAAAGTTCTCCTGGATAATGATCCTGATAATCTAGTAATCCTACCTTCTTTAAGACAGCCTCTGTTTGCCTTCTTCTCTCATACTCATCTACACCTTTTAATATCAAAGGGAGTTCTACATTTTGGAATGCAGTCATGCTGGGAATGAGTTGAAAGCTTTGAAAAATAAATCCTAAGTTCTTTATTCGAAATTCAGCAAATTTCGTTTCATTAAAATCAGAGACCTTTTTTCCATCCATCCAGATTTCTCCCACAATTGGATGAATAAAACCGCTAATTAAATTTAGCAGCGTTGATTTTCCAGAACCGCTCCGACCAACTATAGTAACAATTTCCCCTTTTTCAATCGTAAAAGAAATATCTCTAAGGACTGGGATAATCGTTTGTCTTCCTTTTTTACCAATAACAAAATCATGGCTCAAATCTTTAATTGTAATCATAATTTCCTCCTGTTTCTCACTCACTTCATCCTATTAGACGAAGTGTATCTGCCGCACCCCTACACAAATTTTGCTTTTTTCTCCATTTGTGTAGTTAATTTCATAAAAGAGGGGGATAGTAGTAGGAAAAACCCTTTTGTTGGTCTTTTTGTGCTAGAAAATTTATAATAGATGAAGCAAAAATTCCTTTTTGAAAGTTAGGAGATCACATGGAGAAATTACATCCACTTTGGGACATGCTGCGTCGTTTCTGGAGGAAAAGGCACCTCACCCAAATTTTTATGTTAACAATCCTTGTTGTCGTTTTAGTAACTATCTCTTATTTCGGCTGGCTGGCAACAAGAGCCAATGTAGAGTCTTTAAAACAAGGTCTTAGTCAGCCAACCGTTATTTATGATAAAAATGGTAAGGTTGCTTCGAATGTGGCAACCAATCGGACAAAAGGTGTAACGGTTAGTGAACTGCCAAAATATGTACCAAATGCCGTCGTGGCCATTGAAGACGAACGTTTTTATGAACATAGTGGTTTCGATATTCAAGGGATTGCCCGTGCATTTTTTAGTAACTTGTTTGCTGGGAGAATCACAGGGGGAGGAAGCACCTTAACACAACAGCTTACGAAAAATGCTCTTCTATCTCCTGAACGTACCTATAAGCGGAAGGCCGAAGAACTATTCCTTGCTGTTAAAATCGAAAAAGTTTATTCAAAAGAAGAAATTCTTCAAATGTACCTGAATCAGGTCTATTTTGGAAGCGGTGCTTGGGGAATTGGTAACGCCTCTAAAAAGTATTTTAATAAAAATATTAAAGATGTGACGGTCGGTGAAGCAGCCATGCTAGCTGGACTTTTACATGCACCGAATTACCTGAATCCTTACAAAAATTATGATCTAGCGATGAAACGAAAGAATGTAGTCTTAGCAAAAATGAAAGAGCTCGGAATGATTACTAAGGAAGAGTACACCACAGCAAAGAAGCAAAAAATTCGTTTACATGATGGCGGGGGCAGCTTTGTTGAACGGAAGTATCCTTACTATGTAGATGCGGTATTAAATGAGGCAATCTCAAAATACGGCTTAACGCAGGATGAGATTTTAACCAGAGGATATCGGATCTATACAGAAATGGATCAAAATCTGCAGACTGGGCTTGAAAAGGTTTATAGCAAAACTTATCTTTTTCCAAAAGGAAAGGGCAATACCTTAGTACAAAGCGGTTCCGTGTTAATGGATCCGAAAACTGGTGGTGTCAGTGCGCTCGTTGGCGGTCGAGGTGAACATGTATTCCGTGGGTTTAATCGAGCCACACAATTAAGGGCTCAACCGGGTTCGACAATGAAACCTTTAGCTGTATACACTCCTGCACTAGAAGAAGGATATACCTATTCTTCTGAACTTAAAGATGAACCCATTACCTTTGGAAATTATAAACCTGAGAATTTTTCTAGAACCTATAGTGGAAAGGTGCCCATGTATAAGGCCCTAGAAGAGTCATTAAATATACCGGCCGTGTGGCTTTTAAATGAAGTAGGCTTAAATAAAGGAATGGACTCACTTAAGCGCTTTGGGATTCCTGTTGAAAAAGAAGATAAAAACTTGGCCATTGCTCTTGGCGGTATGAGTAAAGGGGTGTCCCCTCTTCAATTAGCGAATGCCTTTTCGGCGTTCCCAAATGGTGGAAAACGAATGGAAAGCCACTTAATTACAAAAATTGTTGGTCCGACTGGCAACATTATTGCCGAACGGGAATCAAAAACAACCAAGGTTACTTCTAAAGAGGTAACAGATGAAATGACATCCATGCTGTTGAATGTTGTTGAGTCAGGTACAGGCAGGCGCGCTCGTATTCCAGGACTTCAATTGGCTGGAAAAACTGGATCGACCCAGCTCTCATTTACAAGTAATGGGACAAAAGATCAATGGATGGCGGGATATACTCCGAACCTAGTCGGTGCCATTTGGATCGGCTTCGACCAAACAGATAAGCAGCATTACCTGCCGAGCTCAAGTTCGGCTAATGTGGTCCCTATTTTTAAAGAAATCATGCAAGAATCGAGTCGATATCTTCCTAAAGAACAATTTGATGTAGTATCTGTTAATGCCCAGCTTGCCGGCAAAACTGCACAGAAAACAAATTTCAATGAGCAAGCGAAGAAAATCAGCAAAGAATTAAATGAGAATGCTCAAAAGCTAGGAACAACGATCAAAGAAAAAGCCCCAGGATGGAAAGAGGGCTTGGATAAGGCTTTGTATCAAGTTGGCGAAGGAATCAATTTCCTGATCGAAAAAATAAAAACAATAAAAGAATAGCACGCAAAATGCGTGCTATTTTTTTATTCTATTCAAGCAGTCCATATTTCCGCTTAAATCGGGACAGGATTTTCAACCAAAGGTCACCAAATAAAAGCAAAAAGAAAACATTTGAAATGGCATGCATAGTATCGAAGGTTGCACTGCCAATTAAATAAACGAGGAAGGCCTTCCATTCAAAAGAACTTCCCGATTGAACGATGGATAAGAAACCCCATAAGTTCATAATCCAGCCAAACAAAAACCCCCATACAATGCCAAAGATGATCCTTCCTGTTTTCCTGTTCATAACCTTGGTAGTTCTCAACCATCCCGCCGTTAATCCAACTAACCCCCATGCAGCCATCTGCCAGGGAGTCCACGGTCCTTGTCCCAAAATCATATTTGAGGCAAGCGCAGCTACTGCACCAATAATAAAACCGCTCTCTGCACCAAATACAAAGCCAGACATCATGATCACAAATGTAGTAGGCTGAACACTTGGGAGACTTGCAAATGGAATCCGTCCAACAGCCGCAATGGATGCTAATACTGCCAATAAAACGAGCTCCCTAGGTTCCACCTTTCGCCGCTCAAAGCGAACGAGAAAAACAAAGATGGCAAGAATGACAAAGCCGAAGCTCAACCATAAATACGCATCTTCCCACAGATACGTTGACCCTAATAAAAATACAAGAATAAATAAAATGAGTAAGACCTTTAACGCTTTGTTGCTACGCATGGCCGGGAAACCTCCTCTAACGTCATCGGGGCTTCAGCCATACTATCTCGAAAAATCCGTTGTATCATTGTCGTATAAAAGAAATTCCCTTTAAAAAACTTCTTTGGTATCTCTTCAGAAGTAATTTTCCCTTGAAACATCATTCCACATTTCGTAGCATAAAGTGCTGCAAATTCAACATCATGAGTTGACATGAAAATGGTCATTCCCTTACTTCTTAGTGCTAAAAGAATCTTAGATAAGTTTTCTTTTGATAAAGGATCCAAGCCTTTTGTCGGTTCATCCAGCAAAAGTATCTCCGGCTTTCGTATTAACAAGCATGCTAATGCTGCCTTTTGTAGCTCACCGCCACTCAAATCATAAGGATGGGAAGACATTAAATGAACAATACCTAATTCATTAAGCAATGCCTGTACTTCATTCATATTGGTTAGGCCCCATTCTGCCATTGTAGCCTTTATTTCTTTTTCAATTGTGTCATGAATAAAAAAGAGCTTTGGGTTTTGTGGTAAATAGCCGATTTTTCCTATTAATTCCTTGTTTTTATATGCTTTTAAAGGCTTTCCTTCGAGAAAAATCTTCCCACTTTCCAACTTCATTAAACCAGCGAGGGCTTTAAGTAAAGTGGATTTACCTGAACCGTTTCCACCCAAAAGAGCATACCATTCACCCTTCTGTAAACTGAAAGTGAGCTCGTCTAATATTAGAATTTCCTGTTTATTATAGCGGTAAGACACATTGATCCCTTGCATTAGTTCTTTATCGGTCGAAATATCGGAAACTTTTTTTTCCTGATGAAGTGATTCAAATCCGACCCTTTGCGCCCAATTTCTACCTTCCTTCACGCTTAAAGGAATCCTTCCATTGCCACCCATCCTTAGAAACAAGGCTGGAATACTAGGAATAAACGCTTTTTTGGGCGAATCCCAAATCTTAGGAAGAACTTCTCTCGGCTCCCCTGCTATTTCAATTCTTCCTTGATCCATCATGATAATCCGATCTGCTAATGTAAAAACCTCTTCCAGTCGATGTTCAGCAATAATAATCGTCATCCCAAATTCATCATTTAATCTTTTTAGTATATCTAAAAATTCCCTGGAACTAACCGGATCCAGCTGTGCTGTCGGCTCATCTAGCAATAAAATATTGGGCTGCATGAGAAGAACGGAAGCAAGATTAATTTGTTGTTTCTTTCCCCCCGAAAGTTCATGAGTTTTTCTGTGTAACAAGGCCTCTGCTCCAAAAAAGTGAACCATTTCTGCTACCCTGTTTCTCATTTCATTCGTGTCTAGACCGATATTCTCCAGACCAAAAACGATTTCATGCAAAACGTCATCTGCAACCATCTGATTTTCTGGATCTTGAAAAACAAAGCCGATCTCCTTTGAAACCCCTTCTGTACTTTGACTAGTTTGATCATTGAATAAAATTTGCCCTACAAGAGTTCCATGGGGCTGAATTTCTTTTTTTAATAATCGTAAGAGCGTGCTTTTTCCTGAACCGGATGCACCGAACAGCACGACAAATTCACCTTTATTAATTTTAAGTGATAGCTCCCTTATGGCAGGTTCTGAACAATCTGGATATGTGAAAGTGACATCATTCAATTCAATAAACGCCATCGGAACATTCCACCTACTTCTACTATGATAGGAAAACTTAAGAACATTAAATAACAAGCATATGTTATGATATCCATCCCAGTGAACTGCCACGCTTCCATAATTGGATAGATGGTCAGGACCCCGTAACCTGAAAAGCGTTCAATGATAATGAAAGCAAAAAGGACAACTAAATACAAAATAGATAGGAAATCTGATTTCTTCCACTTAAAATACTCGTAAGAGGAACGGTTTGCCTTCCCATATCCCCTTGCATTCATTGAATCCGCTGTTTGAATTGCTTCCTCTAGCGAATAGGTTAATAGCGTCTGTATATACAGCATTCCCGTCTTGACCCTTGTGTTCCATTTGCCATGGGCTACAGACATTCCTTTACTCTTTTGAACAATCGAAATTTCCTCCATTCTTCTTCTCATTAATGGAATAAATCGGAGGGTCAACATCAATAGAACAGCAAATTGCGGCATGATTTTTGAAAAGAGAAATAGTAACTTATTAGGTGTCATGATGATGTTATAAGAAATAAATAAAACAATAATACCAATAATGGACATGGCATTCATTCCACCATAAAGCACTGCCTCCAATGTAACCCGATGCTGTTTGAATTCAAAGAGTAGATGCCTACCCCTCTCATTAAATAGCGGATTAGTAATGATCATGAGAAGAAAGGTACATATAATAAAAATATACCAACGCCGAATTCCTTTTAATTGGTCATGTATGTAGTTAATAATAAAAACAACTATTAATCCGGTAACAAGAAAAATAGGATGTAACATAATAATTAAAAGGGTCACAGCCCCAACATAAAAAAGAAAGGATACAAGAGGATGAAGACGTTCAAAACGATCTTTCATCCTAAGTTCCCCTCACTTTTATTCGGTATATAAGCATTCAATCCGATCACCATCTTTAATTTTTGTAACCCCAATACTCTTTGTGAGGCTAACTCCATTTTGTTTGAAGACCCAGCCGCTTTTTGCACCGTAATCAAACTCATAAATGTTATCAATTCCTTCAATATAGGCAGTTGCTCCGCTTCCACGAGAATCTATAACAATCCCTTTGCTTTTAGCTGTTCCTACAATAATATCATAGATGGTGTCACCATCCTTAAACGTAACTTTTGTGGAAGCTAAAATTGTCCCGCGGTCCTTTGGTCCGACAATGGATAATGTTACAGTTGTGTCCGGCTTTGGTGTTGTAGTTGTACTTGGCTTTGATGCGGGAGTAGTTGACGATGGCTTCTGGGTTGCTGTACTAGGTGAACTACTTTTAGTTGAAGTAGAAGCCGTATTTGTTTTTGCAGTCGTTGGTTGCTGTTGATTAGTTGGACTCGTTTGCTTAGGCGTACTAGATTGGGTTGTAGCCTGACTTTCTTTCTTCTCTTCCGTAGCCGTAACTGTTGAAACTGTTGTTTGGTTCTGCTCACTATTTTCTACTACCTTTGTTTCTTCCTTACTCTCTTGTTCTTTTGGTTTTACTACTGAAACACTTTCTTTCTCTTTTTTGGTTTCCTTTGCCGTTTGTTCAGTTGCTCCACAACCGACTAAGGAGAACAGAACGAATAATAAAGTAAGTAATGTTGTTGTTTTTAACCATTTTTTCATGATGTACCCTCCTCTTGGGTGAGGCTGACTAAAAGGAGTCAGCCTCATCATTACTTATGAAAATCTTTTTCTTTGCTTCAAATAAACTAAACTTCCAATCAGAATAAGCAATAAGCCAACCGCTAGCAGGTTATATATATCTGTTGCTGTGTTTGGTAACTTATGTCCCGTAACACCATTACTATTGTTATTTTTATTCTCAGTTGGTTGTGCAGTTGTATCCTCTGTAGGTGTTTGAGTGTCAGGCTTATTTGTTTCTGGCTTTTCCGTTTCTGGCTTTTGTTCAACTAATGGAAGTTGGTACAAAGAGCCTTTGCCTTTTATAAAAAGCTGATAGGAAGCTAATGCCTGAATCCCCTGTGAAGTAGTGAATGCATCACTCACATCTCCGCCTTGCCAATCAAAGCCCCCATCGGCATTTTGAAAAGTTAGGAAATATTCAACAAGACCAGAAAATGAGCTTGTATTCGCATCCACACCTAATGTGGAAAGTGCAATAATAACTTGTGCTGCTGTGGAGCTATTATCTATTTTTGAAGCTTTATATTGTGATGATAAATAGTTGATGGCTGCATCCACTTTCTCCTTAACTTCCGCTTTTTCTTTATATGGAGCAAGGGCTGTTAAAATCATCGCTGTTGTATCAATATCGCTGGTAGTTGTCTCATCCCAGGCCCAGCCGCCATCTTGATTTTGTTTATCAATTAAATGATTCAATAATTTTTCACGTGTCCATTGGGCAGAATCTGGTACAGAAAAGTTTGCACTATCCAAAGCAATCAATGCATAGGAAACTCCGATTAGCCCTTGCTTTGTGACATTACCATTGTAGATGGATTCAACCAAATTATAGCCTTCCACATTAGTAGGATCTCCACCGGCAGCGAGTATACCAAGAACATAACGTTCAGTATCCGTTATTCTATTGAACTTTCCTTGCTTTTCTTTGACTAGTGATTTAACTGAATTAAGGTATGTTGATGGAATCGTTTTTCCTGTTTGTTTTAATGAGATGACTTCCCATTCGCCAATTTGATTCTGCAACACATATTTGCTGGCTGAATCAACAGAAGTTTGGATGGTTTTATCAGAAACTGTTCCTCCAGGTGGATTTGGGTTTGGGTTTGTTTCTCCACCTGTATTCCCTTCATCTGGTGCCTGCCAAGATTCTAACTGAAAACTAATTTGATTGCCTGGCTGAATTCCAAATGAATCTGCGCCGACATCAGCCATTTTCCCGTCTACGTAAAAAGCCCAAAAATTTGTTCCTTCGGCTTCAATACCGTTAATGGATGTAATCATTTTGCCATATTGACTCTCACTGTAGCCAACTTTATCAGGACCTAGGGCCACTTGTAAAAGCTGAAATGCTGTTGGACTGCCAATTACTTCAATACCTGATAAATCAGTAACTGTACCCTTCTCACCATTTACCACTTTCAATGAAACTGTTTTTTGTGGCGTTTTTGTCCAATCTGTCAGCCGGAAGGTTAATTGATCCCCATTTTGTACGATATAGCTGTCGGATCCCACCTGTGCAGACACTCCGTTAATAAAGAATGCCCAATAATTCGTCCCTTCCGCTTTTATCCCATTAATACCCGTTAACATTTTTCCATATGAGCTATCTGTAAATTCAACGTTACTTTCTCCAACAGTATGTATTAGTGCTTCTGTTGCAGTTTCCTTTTCGCCCAATTGAACGGTTGTTTTAGCTAGAATGGGATTGGACTCATCTGTTCCAATTACCGTGATGGTTCCTTGTTTTCCCTGTTCTGCTGCTAATACAGGTGCTTGGAAGCCACTTGTTATTAACGTGAACATTAAAAGCATAACTAACCATAAATTACTTTTCTTCACCATTTTCGAGACTCTTCCTTTCCAGATTAAATAGACATAAAAAAATCCCCCTATCAGGAGGAGGAGTGTTATGTACGTTAAGGAAGAAACGAGAAAACCGCTTCAATTCTTAACACTCTCCTATCCGCGTAGGCCGTTGTGTTCAAAAACAGGCAGGTTTCCTGGCTCATGATCTTCGCTCCCTAAGTCTTCCCATCTATCGACAGTGACATGTTTAGGTTGCTCCCATTTACAGTGGCGGGACCGCGTTGGCTTTTAACCAACTTCCCTATTAAGCTAATAATCTTGTAAAAGACCTTAGCACCTGTTTTACCAATTTATTTTTTTATGTTAATCCTATTATAGTAAAAGACAGTTACATTTGTATATATTTTATATCTATATATTGTTGCTTTTTTTGATTCGCTGATAAATTCTTAGATTCGCTGATAACAGTTAATAATTCGCTGATAAATTTCTAGATTCGCTGATAAACCTAGAAATTCCGCTGATAAATAACTTACCTCTTAAACTATTGTGTAATTTTACACTGCACTGTGCAATTTTTGCATAAATAAATAAAAAAACGGAATCCAATCATTAATAAATTAGTCATTTTCCATAAAAAATAGGAGAGGGCACATTACCTTCTCCTATTTTTTAGCTTTCAAGTGTAATGATTATTGCTCAAGATTTCTGCATAAATTAGCCATTTCTATTGCAGCGACTGCGGCATCCCAGCCCTTGTTGCCAGCTTTTGTTCCAGCACGCTCTACAGCTTGTTCAATTGATTCTGTCGTTAATACACCGAAAATGACAGGTATTCCACTATTAATTGATGCAGCAGAAACTCCCTTTGCTGCTTCATTACAAACGTAATCAAAGTGAGGTGTTGCGCCGCGAATAACTGTACCAAGTGTAATCACGGCATCATATTTTTTACTATTTGCCATTTTTTGTGCAATCAATGGAATTTCAAATGCACCTGGAACCCAAGCAACATCGACATTGGATTCATCTACCCCATGTCTTTTCAGCGCATCCTGTGCTCCACCTAATAATTTACTCGTAATAAATTCATTAAATCGGCCAACCACGATTCCAACTTTTAATCCTGATCCAACTAAATTTCCTTCAAATGTGTGTCCCATGTAAATGCCTCCAAATAATTAATTTTATTTATATATTCACTCTTTAAAATTGCCTGTTGATTTCCGCTCCAGGTGCGAGCGGTTCGTGGGTGTTTCGGCGAGCTTCCTCGGCGAAAAGCGCCTGCGGGGTCTCCCCTGAACCATACTCCCACAGGACATTGAGTTGCATCTTGAATCCTCCCACGCACGAAGGAAATGCGATAGCATTTTCGAGGAGTCTTCGCACCTTCCGCTCCAATCAACAGGGTAAAAAATTCAGAAATGTTCTTTAACACAACATATAATTAATAATGAAACATATGTCCTAACTTATCATGCTTGGTTCTTAGGTAATTCGCATTTTCTTTACGCATTTCCATTTGAAGCGGCACCCGTTCCACTACCTCAAGGTCATAGCCCTTCAAACCTTTTATTTTTCTTGGATTATTCGTTAACAGCATCATCTTTTTTATCCCAAGATCCTTAAGGATTTGTGCACCAATGCCATATTCTCTTAGGTCAGCACCAAAGCCAAGTTTTTCATTCGCCTCAACCGTATCATAGCCTTCTTCTTGAAGCTTATACGCTCTCATTTTGTTTAACAAGCCAATTCCCCGTCCTTCCTGTCTCATGTACAGAAGGACACCATTGCCCGCTTGTTCGATCTGACTTAAAGCAGCATGCAGCTGTGGACCACAATCACAGCGGTAAGAACCAAATACATCACCTGTTAAACATTCTGAATGAACCCGAACCAAGACTGGCTTTTCAGGGTCAATTTCACCCTTTACTAATGCCACATGCTCTTTATCATCAACAAGATTGGAGTACCCTACAGCTTTAAAGGTACCGAATTCAGTTGGCAAATTAATTTCTATTTCTCTTTTTACCAAGTTGTCCTTTTTGTTTCGGTATTCAATCAAGTCTTTAATGGTAATCATTTTGACATTTAGATCATCCGCAATTTTTCTTAGCTGAGGGACACGTGCCATTGTCCCATCCTCATTCATGATTTCACAGATGACACCGGCTGGCTTTGCCCCGCATAATTTTGCTAAATCAACCGCCGCCTCGGTATGTCCAGTTCGGCGGAGCACCCCACCTTTTTTGGCAATAAGAGGGAAGATATGCCCGGGTCTTTTAAAATCACTTGGTTTAGCTTCAGGATCAAGCATACTTAAGACGGTTGCTGACCGTTCATAAGCAGAAATTCCTGTCGTTGAAAACTTATGGTCAATACTTACCGTAAAGGCCGTTCCATGTGGATCCGTATTCTTTGAAACCATTGGAAATAAATCGAGCTTCTGTGCTAACCCTTCCTCAACCGGTACACAAACAAGACCTCTACCGTGAGTAACCATTAAGTTAATAACAGAGGGTGTCGTTTTTTCAGCAAGGGCAATAAAATCCCCTTCATTTTCACGATCCTCGTCATCACAAACAATGATAACTTTTCCCTCTTTTAAATCGGATAGTGCTTCCTCTATTGTATTAAACATACCACTCACTCCTTTTCATCCGTTTAAAAACGTACATGATGGCTTACTTGAAGCCGTTATCTTCTAAGAAGCTTGCTGTTATACCTTTTTGACTCTTTGTTTTAGTATGATTGTTTGAGAGGTTTGTTAAAAAGTGTCCGACATATTTACCTATCATATCGCATTCTAGGTTCACGATATCGCCAGGTCCTTTTATTCCTAAAACAGTTTCAGATAACGTATGAGGAATTAAGGATAAAGTAAAGCTATTCTCGGTTACAGCAAATACAGTTAAGCTTGTCCCATCTACAGCAACCGATCCCTTTAATATGATATATCTAAGTAAGTCGGGATCTGCTTCAATTTCATAATAAACCGCATTTTTGACTGTCTGTTTGCTTTTTATTACCCCTGTTCCATCAATGTGTCCAGAAACAAAGTGCCCTCCAAACCTTCCACCAGCAGCCATGGCTCTTTCTAAATTCACCTTTGATCCTCGTTTTATCGCATTTAGACTGGTTGCTTTTACAGTTTCAGGCATCACATCAACTGTAAATTGTTTAAATGAAAAAGAAGTAACGGTAAGACAAACGCCGTTGACAGCAATGCTGTCTCCCAGATGGACATCTTCAAGAACTTTTTTCGCTTCAATCGTTAAAACAAACGATTCTCCCGTTCTCTGAATATTGGCTATACTGCCTATTTCTTCAATAATACCGGTAAACATAATCATTCTTCTCCTTGCATAGGTTCTGCAATAATCCTTAAATCATTGCCAATCCTATCTACTTGTCTAATATTCAATGAAACGGCTTGAGCTATTTTTTCTATTCCCTGGCCTCCAAATAATGTCGGTGCCCCTTTTCCTCCAATTAATTTTGGTGCAATATAGGTAATTACTTGCTGAAAAGCTTTTTCCTTTAAAAAGCTTCCATGTACTTCTGAACCACCCTCAACAAAAAGCGAGGTAATCCCTTTCTTCCCAAGAACCACAAGTAATTCTTTAATGGAAATCGTGCTTGTTTTCATGTGAATGATTTCAACGCCATATTCCTTAAAACGCTCTACCTTTTCTGAGTCAACATCACTTCCAGTAACAATCCAAGTCGGGGCTTCTTGGTCAGTTATCACCTTTGCCTGGTGGGGGGTCCTAAGATATGTATCAAGGATAATACGAACAGGATTTTTGCCACCAGATGGAATTCTTGTTGTTAAGGACGGATTGTCCTTCATTATCGTATTAACTCCAACTAGAATACCATCATGCTGATGGCGAAACTGATGGACATCTGCTCGTGCTTGCTCACCAGTAATCCACATACTTTCACCAGCGACAGTTGCCGTCTTTCCATCCAAACTTGAGGCCGTTTTTAATGTCACATAAGGTAGTCTTGTTTGAATGTTGTAGAAAAAAATTTTATTTAGTTCACGGGCTTCCTCTTGAAGTAAACCCACGTCCACTTCAATTCCAGCCTTTTTCATTCTTTCAATCCCTGTTCCCACCACTTGAGGATTGGGATCAGTCGTTGCAACAAATACTTTTTTTACGCCAGACCTAATAACCAAGTCAGAGCAAGGTGGAGTCTTACCAAAATGACTGCATGGCTCAAGTGTTACATACAAAGTAGCATCCTTTGCCTTTTCACCAGCCATTTGAATGGCATGTACCTCCGCATGTGGTTCACCTGCTTTTAAATGGGCCCCCAAGCCAATCAGTTGCCCGTCTTTCACCAATACCGCACCGACAACTGGATTTGGCGTGGTTTGGCCTAATGCTCCTCTTGCAAGATCAAGTGCTAAATTCATATAAAATTTATCATCCATCCTATCCTCTCCTTTATTAAGGAATAAAAAAGGCCCTGAAGAAACACTGTTCTTCAGGGCCAAAAAAGACAATAGGAAATAAAAGCTTAAAAATAGGTATACTTCACCCTACCCATAAACCTCGTTTTTCCTTCTCCCATCCAGACTTTAACTGTCGGCCCTGGAGTTTCACCAGATCCACCGTTTATCCAAGCGGATAACCGGGTCACGGACTAAGAAGCATGGCTTCATCACCGCCGGTTAGGAATTTCACCTGACCCCGAAGGAATTATTTAGCTATATTAAATGTTATTATACTTAATTCATCGAGTAAAGGAAAATGTCCCTAAAATTAAAAAAGGCCCTATACAAGGGCAAGATTTAATCTCTATAAATCTTAACAGGTAAATAAATCTCAAAATGAAGATCACCTGCTGCATTTTGATGTTTATATTCTTCCTTATAGATTTCCAGGCTTAATGCATGATGGTCCTGTTCATATCCATATTCTTTCATCCAATTTAACAAGCGGTGATACGTATTTTCTACTTCTTCTGGCTTTCCATAATGGGTAGTAAATACATAATTTTTGCTAGGAATCGTAAAGCCAATCATTCCTTCTGGGATTGCATCCAGCTTCTCTACTGGGGTAGTGACGTAATATGTAAATTCTGTTTCCCTGCTATGAAACGGTGCAATGAGAACCGGGTCTTTTGTCTGATAGGGTACCTCCTGCAGCCGTGCTTCCATTTTGTTAAAAAGACTTGGAATGGTACTTGTTTCTGAATATGTACCCGTCCAAGATATTCCCACTACTTTCATCTCTTCTTTTTCAATTACTTGGATACCCAAGCTAATCCCCCCTTTTGTTCCATCATATTTCTATTATTCTAAGAATATCCCTTAAAGTCCTGCAAAATATTTCGACTACGGAGATATTTTTTTGAAAAAATAATAAACAACCATAACAACTGGCTGTTTTAGGAGGATTATTATTTTAAGATACTTGATGAGATATCAAAAGCATTCCAGAGAAAAGCAGCATAGAGTGCTGAAAGAATCCAAGCTAGAAGTGGTTTATAATAATGAATCGCAAGCACAGAAAACATGACAAAGCTAAAAAAAGCAGACCAACCTAAATTCCATCCATTTTTATGGACAAGCGCACCTAACTTTAAATCAGCATACTCATTAATGGTATATATAATTGTCCAAAGCAAGATATTGGCAATTTTCTTCTTAAAAGACTTTGACATATGGCCGAGGAAAATGCTAATTGTCACTGGATACTTTATTAACATGACCAAAAAAGCAATATGGGTATGTTTAGCCCATCCCTTATCACTTCCTACAGGCACATATTCCCACATACTATGCTTGTAGAATAAATATTGATAGACTAAATCACCCACCATTAAAAAGAGAAAGGTGGGATAAAACGCTTTCCAGTTTTTCCAATCTCCCCATTTTATTGCTGAAAAAATATAAAGGACCCCATATAATACGTTCAGATTCACCCGGATGCTCCTTCGCCTTTTAATAATACCTATTGTTTCCAATTCATTGTTAAATTATCAAAAGTAAAAGGGGATGTCACTTTCTTTCTAACATCCAAAATGGCTACGAGCTGCTGGTAGGCTGTTCGTTTATAATATCCACGTTCAATTGAAGGTGTATAAAAGGTTCCATACAGCTTTTTTTCTAAAAAATCATAATAAAATGACCCTACTTCCAAAGTTCTTACCGCTTTGTTTGTACTCCCAGTAACTACCGCCAATTCTTCGCTTCTCTCCTTAGCAATCAATTGGTGATGATTATTTACAATTGAAGCAATTTCTGCAATCACTTCTTGTGATTTTTCATAGGCAATTCCTCTGGTTGTAATGGCTAATGTATACGGTTCATTTGCAAATACAATAGCAGCATCATTATAAATTAAATTCATTGGAATCATTCCAACTTTATGGGCAACAGGCACGTCCTTAATTCCGTTTGGAATCGTAGAGTTATAAACCGTATGTTCAAGGTATTCGATAAGCTTCTTCCCATTTACGCTTTGATTTGAATAGCGATACAGTTCCCCTGTGTATAAAGTTAAATCGTCAGCAGAAGTGAGATTTCTTCCTCCTGGATAGGCGTTGACTGCCCCAAGGCTTTTTAAAAATGCGACAAACTGATTGGGTCCTACCCGCTCTTTCAACATAATGAAAGCGATATTATCACTATAGATCAAAGCTTTTTCAACTAATTCGCCAATTGTATAGACCGTCCCCACCTTGTCATTTTGGATGACACCGCTTCCTCCAGAATAATGCCGGCTTTGATAAGTTAATGGTTCGTTTAAATCAAGCTTCCCCTCATCAGCAAGTTGCATTATGTATAACGCTAGCGGTAGCTTAATTGTGCTAGCAGCAGGAACTTGTGTCTCACTATTTAAAGAATAACTTTCATTTGTCACGAGATTTTTATAACGGAGTGTCACTTTCCCTTGATATGGTTTTATGTATTCGGCCAGGTCTGCTTGAAGGTTATTAAATTCTTGAGTATGTTCGGCTTTTACTGTACCATTCAAGCCTACTTGTGTTAGTAAAATGAAAAATATTAAAGCGATGGCAATCTTTTTCACTGTTTCCCCTCCTAGTAACTAAGTACTAGTTTAATAGAAAAAAGAGGGAATTTTTGTCGAAATTTGCAGAAAATATAAGATTTTTGTAATACTTTTTATTGATGTAGTTTTATAATATGCTTTGTTAAACGTGCCTGTTGATTTCCGCTCCAGGCACGAGCGGTTCGTGGGTGTTTCGGCGAGCCTCCTCGACGCAAGCGTCTGCGGGGTTCCCCCTGAACCATACTCCCACAGGAGTCTTCGTGCCTTCCTCTCCAATCAACAGGATGTATAAATCAACACTGTTCTTTAACAAAGTCTTTTAATAAAAAGCTTCTCCCAGAGTTTCCATGGGATAAATTTTCTTAACATGAGAGTTGGCCTTACGCCTTTTCCAATTGGATATCTTAAATTCGGCCTCTCGTCTAAAGCTATTCTGGCTATTTTCTCTGCCACATCTTTTGGGTTGCCAAACTGCCCTTCACCTGAAGAAATGTAGTCTTCGATTCTCTTCATATAGTTAAAATAAGGAGAATCTGTTTGTAAGGAAAGTGTGGTAACTTGTTTGCCTGTGGTCCAAATACTGGTCTTATAGGAACCTGGTTCAATTAAGGCGACAGATATCCCAAAAGGGGATAATTCTAATCGTAAGCTTTCGCTCCACCCCTCCAAAGCGTGCTTGGAAGCAACATATGGCGATAGGCCCGGAAACGCTATTCTCCGGCTTATACTGCTAACATTAATGATTTTCCCTTTCTTTTGTCTACGCATGAATGGAATAACAGTCTTTGTTACTGCAATGACACCAAAGAAATTCGTATCGAATTGTTTTCGGTACTCTTCCATTGTTATTTCCTCAACAAACCCTGCTCCAGCAAAGCCTGCATTGTTTACTAGAACATCTACCCGGCCAATACTTTTAATCAGTGCAGCTAATCGTTCAACGGAAGACCCCGAGGTAACATCCAGTTCATGTATAATCAAATTCGATTGTATTGTAAGTCTTTGGGCCTGATTTAGAAGCTCATCTGCTTTTGCTTTATTCCTCATTGTCGCGATTACTTGAAAGCCTGCTTTTGCTAACTCTAATGTTGTTAATAGACCAAAACCACTTGAAGCCCCAGTGACAATTGCAATTGGTTGATTCATTTTTTATGTTTCCTCCGTATTTTACTATTTACATGGCTCTGTTAAACATGCCTGTTTGATTTCCGCTCCAGGCACGAGCGGCTCGTGGGTGTTTGGGCGAGCCTCCTCGACGCAAGCGTCTGCGGGGTCTCTCCTGAACCATACTCCCACAGGAGTCTTCGTGCCTTCCGCTCCAATCAACAGGATGTATAAATCAACACTGTTCTTTAACACAGCCATTTACATAATAACATGAAAAAAGGCTGCTCAACTTTTGAACAGCCTTTTACTAGTCTTATTGTTTTATTTTATACTCCCTGAGGAATAGCTAATTTCAAGCCTTTTGCAATTCGCTCGCCATACTCTTGGTCTGCTTTATAGAAATGCTGAATTTGGCGGAGTTTAATATCATCTCTTTCCACCGGCTTCATAGCACCAACAATGTTTTCTACGAGGCGTGTTCTTTCTTCTTCAGACATCAAACGGTATAGGTCACCGGCCTGTGTGTAGTGATCATTATGATCATAAGCTACTTGCTCAGCTGCCCCTGACACCTGGAATGGAGTTTGCTTATGTTCTGGCGCTTCTTTTGGTCCGCCAAAACTGTTTGGCTCGTAATAAACAGTACCGCCGCCATTGTTATCAAATCGCATCGCCCCGTCACGTTGATAGTTGTTCACTTCTACCTTTGGACGATTAATTGGTAGTAAGTTATGGTTTGGACCTACACGATAGCGATGGGCATCAGAATAAGCAAAAATACGACCTTGAAGCATTTTATCAGGTGAAGCTTCGATTCCCGGTACCATTGTTCCAGGTGAGAATGTAGCTTGCTCTACTTCGGCAAAATAGTTCTCTGGGTTGCGATTGAGAACCATACGGCCAACCTCAATTAGTGGATAGTCTTTGTGGGACCATACTTTTGTTACATCAAATGGATCAAAGCGATACGTATTCGCATCTTCAAATGGCATAATTTGAACTTGAAGTCTCCACGCAGGGAAATCCCCGTTTTCTATAGCATTATATAAGTCTTCAGTATGGTAATCTGGATTGTCTCCAGCTAGTTTTGCCGCAACATCAGGAGACATGTTTTTAACACCTTGCTCTGTTTTGAAGTGATATTTTACCCAAACAGCTTCTCCCTCATGGTTTACCCACTTAAAGGTATGGCTTCCATACCCATTCATATGGCGTAGAGTAGCCGGCAATCCACGGTCACCCATTAAATAAGTTACTTGGTGCAGGGATTCTGGAGATAAGGACCAAAAGTCCCAGATCGCATTAGGATTTTTCAAATGTGTTTTAGGGTCTCTTTTTTGTGTATGGATGAAATCAGGGAATTTAATCGCATCACGAATAAAGAAAATGGGTGTATTGTTTCCTACTAAATCATAGTTTCCTTCTTCTGTATAAAATTTCACAGCAAAACCGCGTGGATCACGAACCGTATCAGCTGAACCTAATTCGCCGGCTACCGTTGAGAATCGAATAAACATTGGTGTTTTTTTTCCGACACCAATAAATAATTTTGCTTTTGTGTATTTTGACATATCGTTGGTTACTTCAAAATAGCCATGTGCCCCTGCCCCTTTTGCATGAACCACACGCTCAGGTACCCGCTCACGGTTAAAATGCGCTAATTTTTCTAGTAAATGTACGTCTTGAATTAATGTTGGGCCGCGTGAGCCTGCAGTCATTGAATTTTGATTATCACCGACTGGGGCCCCATTACCTGTAGTCAAATTCTTGTTAACATTACTCATGTAATCACCTCGTAAACTATTTTTTAGCTTAACTAGATTATAATATAAATTTTATTATAATCAATACTAAATTATAATTATTATAAATTAGTACTGATTATCAATTAGGTGACATGTACCCACTATTACATAGGTATTAAAAATATAGGACGTTATTCCAAAATTAAGAAATATCGCCCTAAAAAATTTTATTTCAATTGTGAGGATTCATTATTAATATAGAAAAAAATAGATTATACTGTAGGTAACGTACATTTTAGGAGGATTTCTTTATGAGTGAAATAAATCAAACAGAGGATTCAAAAAAGAAGATTAGTTTGCAAGAGGCAATGAAGCAGCAGCTTTTAAATAAGAAGAATAAAGCTACTTCTGGAAATTCCAATGTAAATGGCTCTTCAGCAACACAAAAAATGAGAAGTCAGCAAACAAAGAAGGTTAGCAATTCACGGAGAAAGATGGGTGTCTAACGGCCAATATCGAAAAGATATCCTTCCAGGATTAGCAGTTAAAATTGTCCTAAAAGCTGACCAAAGAAGTGGCAAACTAACTGCAGGTGTGGTTAAGGATATTTTGACCAATTCAAGTTTCCATCCCCATGGCATAAAAGTCAGGCTCACTGATGGACAAGTTGGACGAGTACAGGAGATTTCAAATATTTAATTTCAAAGTGAAAGCTTCTGCCCTTTTGGTGGAGGCTTTTTTCATAAAAAAAAACAGACTCCGTTTTGGAGTCTGTTTTTTTGGTGGGTCATTATGATTTACGAACGTTAACCGCTTGTGGTCCACGTTGTCCATTTTCGATTTCAAACGTAACCTCTTGACCTTCATCCAATGATTTGTAACCTTCACCTTGAATAGCAGAGAAATGTACGAATACGTCCTCTCCACCTTCACGCTCGATGAATCCAAATCCTTTTTCGCTGTTAAACCATTTTACCTTACCATGTTCCATTTCCTTTGTAGCCTCCTAGCATGTACCTTATACATGAAATTGCAATATACTTGCCTGATTATTTTTACCCACAAATTAAAACCTTATACTCAAATGTAAAAAAAATAAATTAAATTTTCACCCTTTAGATTACCCATTTATGGATGGCTTTTGCCACTCCATCTTCTTCATTTGTTGAGGTAATCCAGTCTGCCGACGCTTTAACAATTTCTTGAGCATTTCCCATTGCTACGCCGACCCCTGCTTCTTTGATCATCGCTAAATCATTCATACTGTCACCAACAGCCATTACATTCTTCATATCTATCCCTAAACGACTGCAAACCATTCTTAGTCCTTTTGCTTTATTAATCCCAACAGGATTTACCTCAATATTTTTCAGAGTTGAATTGCTTAGTTCGAATTCACCTTTCGCTTCAAGCTCCTGTTTAATTAGCTCTCTTGTAGTATCATCATCAATATTAAAACCAAATTTTAACCATTCTACACTATGTAGGTCCTCCGGCATTTCATTATGCCAGCTTCGATCCGTGCTTATCGCCCAAAATTTGGTTTGATGTTGTTTCGTTAGTTCCCACATCCATTGGATAAGTTCGGTATTCACTAGGTTTCTCTCCACTAACTGACGCTGATGGTCCCAAATTTCACTTCCATTTACCGTTACCAAATATGAAGTCAATTCAAGCGAATCAGCATGTTCTCTACTAGTACCAATGGAGCGACCAGTACTAAGAACAACGGCAATACCCTTTTCCTGTGCCTTTTTAATTGCTTGACGATTGGCCTCTGAGATCTCTCCTTTTTTATTTAAAAGAGTTCCATCCATATCAAGTGCGATAAGTTTAATTTCTACATCCTTTTTATAGTTATCCATATGTATTTGTCTCCTTTCGCCCTTTCCTTACTAGGGTAACACCTTTTACGATAAATAAACAAAAGTTACGGTTTACATAATTATTTTATATAAAACAAAAAGAACTCTTACTTATATATAGAGTTCTTTCTGTTTTTATCGCTGAAATTGCACACGGTGAAGGTTTGCAAAGATACCGCCTTGTTCAATGAGGTCATCATGGCGTCCCTCTTCTGCAATCCCATCTTCCGTTACGACAACTATCCGATCAGCATTGCGAATAGTCGCAAGTCTATGGGCAATAATAAGTGTTGTCCTGTTCTGCGCTAACTCCATCAATGCTTCTTGAATTACCATTTCCGTTTCTGTATCTAACGCAGAAGTAGCTTCATCCAAAATTAAGATCGGAGGATTTTTCAAAAACATACGTGCAATGGCAATTCGTTGTTTTTGTCCCCCAGAAAGTTTCAACCCTCTTTCTCCAATTTGTGTTTCATAGCCGTCCGGTAAGGTAGCAATAAATTGTTCAAGATGGGCACGTCGTGCTGCATCATAAATTTCTTCATCCGTTGCATTTTGCTTTCCATAAGCGATGTTCTCACGGAGAGTGCCAGTAAAAAGAAACACATCCTGTTGAACAATTCCAATTTGGGAACGTAGTGATTTTTTAGTCAAATCCCGAATATCCATACCGTCGATTTTAATTTCCCCACTATTCACATCATAAAATCTTGGAATTAACGAGCAAATTGTCGTCTTACCAGCTCCTGATGGGCCTACAAATGCAACCGTTTCACCAGCATTGATCTTCAAATCAATATGTTCGAGGACTGATTTATGCCTGTCATACCGAAAAGAAACATCATTAAACACAATATCTCCTTTTAAGGAATCAACCACAATTGCATCCTTTGTATCTTTGACTTCCGGTTCTGAATCAATTAATTCAATAAAACGCTTAAATCCTGCCATTCCTTTTGGATAAAGTTCCATAATTGCACTGATTTTATCAATAGGTTTAAAGAGAACATTAACATAAAGAACAAAACCTACCAGTTCTCCATATGTCAATTGACCTGTAAAACTTAACCAAGCGCCGTAAACGAGAACAATAATGGTAATTAACCTTGTCATCATATAAATGCCTGATAAGCTGAACGACATAACCCGATATCCACCGAGTTTGGAAGCACGGTAGGTCTTATTATTCTTTTTAAATCTAGCAATCTCATAATCTTCATTTGTAAATGATTGAACAACCCGACTACCTGACACACTATCCTCAACACGAGCATTCACATCTGCAATACTTGAATACATTTGCCCCCAGGCCTTATTCATTTTCAGGTTACATATCACAACAAGTAAAATTAAAAAAGGAAGAACTATAATTGCAAATAATGACAGTTTTACATTGATTGTCAGCATAATCCAAAATGCACCTATAAAAGTCATTATGGCAATAAACACATCTTCTGGTCCGTGATGTGCAAGTTCACCAAGGTCAAAAAGATCATTAGTAATTCTACTCATGATATGACCTGTTTTCGTATTATCGAAGAAACGAAAAGATTGCTTTTGTACATGTTCAAACAATTCTTGCCTCATATCTGTTTCAATATTGATACCAAGTTTATGGCCCCAGTAATTCACAATAAATTGTAGAAAGGTACTCAATAAATATACTAGGAAAAGGCCGATACTAACTGACACAATTGCTTGCCAGTCCTCTCCAGGCAGCAATTTATCAATAAACCATTGTACTGCTAATGGAAAAGCCAGTTCTAGTGCTGCGACCACAATGGCACTAAAAAAATCTAATATAAACAATTTTTTATGCGGTCGATAATAAGAAAAAAATCGGCGGATCATAGAAAAACTCCTTTTATCAAGGCTCTGTTAATCTAGCCTGTTGATATCCGCTCCAATCAAGATGATGGAATAATCAACACAGTTCTTTAACACAGCCTTTTTCAAAATTAGCAATAATAGGATTATATGAGAAATATGTAAACAATTTCAAGTTTTTTGAAAATTGGTATCAAAATAAGAAACGTTGGCTAGCATTCTAAAGATTCACTTAAGAGGTGCCTGACCACGTTTCCTCAGCGTAAATGACAGTCTATTTTACTAAGAAATCAACATGAAGAAGAGTATCTGAATAAATTGTATATGCGCTCTTTTGCTCTAAACGACCGAAGCCCTGATTTTTTCCCCCTTCGGTCGTTATGAACCCTTCTAATCGACCGATGGCCTGATTTTCTTAACGCTTCAGTAGTTATGAACCCTTCTATACGACCGGAGCCCTGATTTTTTTACCCCTTCGGTCGTTATGAACCCTTCTATACGACCGGAGCCCTGATTTTTTTAACGCTTCAGTCGTTATGAACCCTTCTAATCGACCGACGTCCTAATTTTTTTACCCCTTCAGTCGTTATGAACCCTTCTAATCGACCGGAGCCCTGATTTTCTTAACGCTTCAGTCGTTATGAACCCTTCTATACGACCGGAGCCCTGATTTTTTTACCCCTTCGGTCGTTATGAACCCTTCTAATCGACCGATGGCCTGATTTTTTTAGCCCTTCAGTCGTTATGAACCCTTCTAATCGACCGAAGTCCTGTTTTTTTATGCCCTTCGGTCGTTATGAACCCTTCTATACGACCGGAGCCCTGATTTTTTATGCCCTTCGGTCGTTATGAACCTTTCTAATCGACCGAAGACCTGATTTTTTTACCCCTTCGGTCGTTATGAACCCTTCTAATCGACCGAAGTCCTGATTTTTTTACCCTTTCGGTCGTTATGAACCCTTCTATACGACCGGAGCCCTGATTTTTTATGCCCTTCGGTCGTTATGAACCTTTCTAAACGACCGAAGTCCTGATTTTTTTTGCCCTACAGTCGTTATGAACCTATCTAAACGACCGAAGTCCTAATTTTTTTACCCCTTCGGTCGTTATGAACCCTTCTAATCGACCGGAGTCCTGATTTTTTTAGCCCTTCGGTCGTTATGAACCCTTCTATACGACCGGAGCCCTGATTTTTTATGCCCTTCGGTCGTTATGAACCTTTCTAAACGACCGAAGCCCTGATTTTTTTTGCCCTACAGTCGTTATGAACCCTTCTAATCGACCGGAGACCTGTTTTTTTTACCCCTTCGGTCGTTATGAACCCTTCTAATCGACCGAAGTCCTGTTTTTTTAACGCTTCAGTCGTTATGAACCCTTCTAATCGACCGAAGACCTGATTTTTTTACCCCTTCGGTCGTTATGAACCCTTCTAATCGACCGAAGTCCTGATTTTTTTAACGCTTCGGTCGTTATGAACCCTTCTAATCGACCGAAGACCTGATTTTTTTACCGCTTCAGTCGTTATGAACTCGTCTCAACGACGGAAGCTCAAATTTCCCTTCCCCTTCTCCCATTAACCTCTAATTTGCACTTATTTTGGCATTCTAAATGACATCTAATTGGACATGAATTTTCAATGTAAAATATGTATTTTTACTCAAAAAACACTTTAATAATGGACTGCCAATACTAAAAGAAATGGACATTAAACCTTGATATAACAACAAAAATGGCATGCGTCAATTCACATGCCATTTCATCTTTCAATTTGTCTTCGTGCACCCCACAAGTGAACCCTTTACTAGCATTCCGAGCTTATCTTCTATTATTTTAATGATGATGGTGGATACCCTTTGAAGGATTTGTAATAAGCCATTCTTCTTTTGGTACGTGGAAGAATTGAATCCAGATATTATCTAGATACTCATTATTTTTTTCAATAATAAAGTCAATTTCCTTATCGGATTTAATTATTTCATCCTTTTCTGTAGGAGTATCGAGCATTAAATCGTAGTGTGCATGATCTCCGTGGATGCTTGTTACATATATACGAAATAATTTTCCTTGTGCTTCCTCTTGATCTAACATTTTATTCAATGCTTTTGCAGCATTGCGGTTAATTTTGACTTTCATTATATGCTCTCCTCTAACTATGTATTCACCTATATTATCCCACGAATGTAATAAAATAGACAACTATTATTGCAGGAACCTTGTAACAACGCCATTTTCCATTTTATCTCAATATTAGGCTTTTAAATCCTTAACAAATTTGTCACAACTTTTTTCAAAAACCTATGTTAACATCACATCTATGTTGTTAATATTGTGTTAAGGAAACAAACACACCAATAGTTATTATTTAATAATTAATTTAATTATTGTTTTTTGTTTTTATGAAAGGGCATGACTCTAGCAAAGTTTGTGAATGAATTCACGAAGAGATTGTGAAAAAACGAACAATTATTGGAGGGGAAAATCTCAATGTTTAAAAAGAAATACTTCGTTCCATTATTAGCTCTACTTCCTGTACTGCTTTTAAGTGGATGCGAACCAAATATGCTTGTTTTCGAGCCAAAGGGTCCTGCAGCGAGAGATATTCTTGACTTGATCAATTGGTCGCTCATCTTCATGCTCCTTGTGGTTATTGTCGTTTTTGGTTTATTTGGATATATTATCTGGAAATACCGTGCAACACCTGAAAATAAAGATTACGAGCCACCTGAAGAACATGGCAGCACAAAATTGGAATTTATTTGGACTGTTATTCCTATTCTGATCGTAATTGCTTTAACCATTCCAACAGTTACAACGATATATAAACTTGAAAAACCACCTGTTGGCTATGAAAATAAAAAACCTATCGTGATCCATGTTACATCTGCCGACTGGAAATGGATTTTTAGTTATCCAGAACAAGGTATTGAAACAGTGAACTATGTTAACATTCCTGCAGGTACACCTGTTGAGTTTAAATTAACATCAGCTGGTACTATGCAATCTTTCTGGGTGCCTGAATTAGGCGGTCAGAAATACACAATGAATAAAATGGAAACTCAACTGTACCTTACTGCAGATAAGCCTGGGGAATTTCTAGGCCGTAACACAAACTTCAACGGAAAGGGCTACGCTGAAATGGAGTTTACCGTTGAAGCAAAGTCACCAAAAGACTTTGATAAATGGGTTAAGGACGTTAAAGATAAGGCACCAAAATTAACGGAGAAAAAATACAATGAACTCCTAAAGCCGACACATTTAGGACGTGAAACATTTATTGGTACACATTTAGCTTGGGTTGACCACGCAAAAATGAACTCTAAGACTTATACAAACCCAGAATTATATGAGGTCCATGGCGTCAAAGGTAAGATCTTTAAAGATGAAGAACCTAATGGCGAGTCTATGGAGAGTATGAATAAGAATGAAAATTCTAATGGAGGTGAACACGATGGGCATTAATTGGCATGACTTCTTCATCGTGGGGAACCCTTTAATACTAGGTTCTCAGATTGCTATTGTTCTAACAATGGTAGGTATTGTTGCTGGAGTTACCTATTTAAAAAAATGGAAATGGCTCTGGCGTGAATGGCTTACAACTGTAGACCATAAACGAATCGGTATCATGTACATCATTTCTGGTGTATTAATGTTCTTCCGCGGTGGCGTGGATGGCCTATTAATGAAGGCACAAACCTCACGCCCTGAGATGCAATTTTTAGATGCACAGCACTATAACGAAATTTTCACCACTCATGGTGTAATCATGATTTTATTCGCAGCTATGCCACTTTTAATTGGTTTAATGAACGTCGTTATTCCACTGCAAATTGGTGCACGTGACGTTGCGTTTCCGCAATTGAATGCGCTAAGTTTCTGGCTATTCTTTGCAGGTGCAATGCTGTTTAACATTTCTTTCGTTGTTGGTGGTTCACCAGATGCTGGATGGACAGCCTACTTCCCTCTTGCAGGGAAAGAGTTCACTCCTGGTATCGGTAACAACTATTATGCAATAGCCTTACAGATTGGCGGTATTGGTACTCTGATGACAGGTATTAACTTTGTCGTAACAGTTTTAAAAATGAGAACAAAGGGCATGACATTAATGAGAATGCCGATGTTCACTTGGACATCATTTGTTGCTTCCATTATTATCATTGCTGCTTTCCCAATCTTTACTGTAGCACTTGCTCTAATGACATTTGACCGTATTTTCGGTACCCATTTCTTTACGCTAAGCGGCGGTGGAATGGATATGATGTGGGCGAACTTGTTCTGGCTATGGGGACACCCTGAGGTATATATTGTTGTTCTTCCAGCCTTCGGAATGTTCTCAGAAGTTATTTCAACTTTTTCTCGAAAAATGTTATTTGGCTATAAATCAATGGTCTTTTCCGTCGTTGGAATTGCTTTCTTAAGTATGCTTGTATGGGTTCACCACTTCTTTACAATGGGTGCTGGACCAGCAGTCAACTCTGTATTCTCAATTACAACTATGATGATTGCTATTCCAACCGGTGTTAAAATGTTTAACTGGCTGTTCACTATGCGTAAAGGCCGTATCCAATTTACGACTGCCATGCTTTGGGCACTCGCCTTCATCCCTTGCTTTGTTATTGGTGGGGTAACTGGTGTAATGCTTGCAATGGGTGCAGCGGATTATCAATATCATAATACTTTATTCCTTGTTGCTCACTTCCACTATGTATTAATACCTGGTGTAGTGTTCGCGGTATTTGCTGGTCTTTACTACTGGTGGCCAAAAATGTTTGGACATATGTTAAATGAAAAACTAGGTAAGATTCATTTCTGGTTCTTCGTCATTGGTTTCAATTTAACGTTTATGCCCATGTTCTTCCTTGGTTTAAATGGAGCGGTTCGACGCTCATATACCTATTCTGTTGAATCAGGCTACGCACCATTATTCCTAGTTTCAGCAATTGGTGCAGTTATTTTAGCAATCGGTTTTGGTGCCCTCTGCTACAATATTTATTGGAGTGCTCGTTATGCAGACCGCAATATCTCTAACGATCCTTGGGATGCAAGAACACTTGAGTGGGCGACTGCTTCACCTGTTCAATTCTATAACTTCGCGAAACAACCAGAAGTTAAATCACTTGATGCATTCTGGTATATGAAGAAAAACAACGAAGGTCTTACACTAAATGATGATGAAATAAAAGAAATTCACATGCCAAGTAATTCAGGATTACCAATCTATATGGGCGCTGTATTCGGAGTAGCCGGTTTCTTCTTAGTATTTGAATGGAAGATTGCCGCTCTTGTAGCAACGGTCGGAATATTAGCAGGATTAATCATTAGATCCTTTGATTATAATGACGGTTTCCATGTTCCAGTCGATGAAATTAAAGCAACTGAGAAAGCATGGCGAAACGTCGATAAAGGGGTGAATAACCATGTCAGCTAATGTGAATACAGCATTGCCTCTTGAATATCAAACGGAACAAAACAGAATGAACATTTTAGGATTTTGGATTTTCCTTGGGGCAGAAATCATTCTATTCGGTACACTATTTGCGGTATTTTCCGTATTAAATGCAAGATATGCAGGAGGACCTACTCCTAAGGATCTTTTTGAAATAAAAGATGTCATGGTTGAAACCATTCTCCTATTAACTAGTAGTTTTACCATGGGACTAGCGATTTTTGAAATGCGCCGTCACAACCGTAATGGTTTACTATTATGGTTCATCATTACCCTATTACTTGGTGCAGGGTTCGTCTTTATGGAAGTCACAGAATTTATTCACTATGTCCATGAAGGTGCAACCATGCAGACTAGTGCCTTCCTATCTAGCTTCTTTGTATTATTAGGCACGCACGGTCTCCACGTATCGATGGGTATTGGCTGGGCTACCATGGTTATTATTCAAATCTTCAAAAGAGGGTTAACTCCAGTGACAGCTAGAAAAACATTTATTATTGGCTTATACTGGCACTTCTTAGATGTAGTTTGGATCTTTATCTTTACATTTGTGTATTTAGCAAGGATGGTGTCGTAAATGGCTAAAAATACAAAAGGGTTTCCTGTTACACATGTTTTAGGATTTATTTTGTCACTAGTACTTACTTTCGCAGCACTTGGAGTAGCACTAAAGACTTCATTACCATTTAAAACAATCCTTTGGATTATTGGTTCACTTGCGGTCATTCAAGCTGGTCTACAGCTGTTCATGTTCATGCATATGAATGAAGGAGAAGACGGTAAGTCCAATTTGGTTAACATCGGATATGCCTTTTTCATCGCGGTCGTAACCGTTGGAGGATCTATCTGGGTTATGTCATTTGGAATGTAATAAGGAAAGGCAAGCGCCTTGGTCAGCCCCGACAGGCAAATGTTCTTCGGCAAGAAAAGTCGCTCTTTGTCTTTACTTGCCGGAGGTTATTTGACACGAGGGGCTAGGCGCTGGAACTGGACAATTCTCGAAGTCGAATTTAATACTTTCCTATAAATAAAAAAGGGTGTCAGGCAACCCCATGTGAAATGTTCACATGGTGCCTGACACCTTTTTTTATTTTGTGCTATTCTTTCTTTTGGTTCGGACTAATTGATAACCAATGAATGCCACATAAAGTGGAATGGCTACATAGATGAAGTATGGAAAGCGATGTTGTTCCTTCTTAAAGACAAGGTAAATCGCATAACCAAGAAAAAGTGTGATGATAATTCCGTATTTAGGCAACGGAATATCCTTTAAACTAGGAATTTTAATCGTACTTACCATCAAATAGCAAAGAACGAAAAAAGCAATTGGAAGAATGATGGCAGGCATTTTCCCATGAAACAAAGTTAATAGTGTTAATAATCCACCTGCTGCCGTAATTGGAACTCCCGTAAAATACTTTAAAGAGGATTTTACCGCATTAATATTAAAACGAGCCAATCGATAGGCACCGAATAATGGGAATAGACCGGCAATGGCCATTCCAGCGACTCCAAAATCACTGAAATAAGAATAGTAGGCCATCATCGCAGGCGCAACCCCAAAAGTTACAATATCAGCCAAAGAGTCGAGCTCTTTACCTAATTCACTTTCCACACGGAGCATACGTGCAATTCGCCCATCCATGCTATCTAGCATCATTCCAATTAAGATTAATATGGCTGCGTTTTTGTAATCCCCTTGTGCTGAATACATCACCGACAAAAATCCAAAAAATAAATTAGCAAGGGTAAATAAATTAGGAATACTGTTTCTGATAATATGTATCACTCCAAAAAAATTATAAAATTTATGCCACTTCTTTTTCTCGCTTATGCTTCTTATTATACTTCTTTTCCATATAAAATTGGAAAAACAAAATAGCAGTTGTTAACCAAAAACCACTTGCAAAATAACCGCCAATGATATCACTTGGATAATGGACACCCAAATAGATTCGGCTTATACCAATCAATAGAATCATTGCCACACTAACAATAATCAATAGCCCCCTCCCCCATCTGCTGGAAATATGGCGCCACAGAACAAAGGAAACTATTCCATATACTGTGAAAGCATTCATGGCATGTCCGCTAGGAAAGCTGTATCCTCCAACTTCAATTAATCGATGTAATTCGGGTCGTGCTCTCTTGAAAAATTGTTTCAACAGTTCATTTAGAAGTGCAGAACCAATAACTGTCCCGATAAACAATATTAGTTCTAATCGATGATGCAATACTTTATAAAGGAAAAATAAAAGTACAATGCTCAGTCCTATGACAACAGGAGCCGATCCAATTGTGGTAAAAAACTTCATGGTGCGAGTTAATCCAATCGATTCCAAACCTTGTATAAAATCAATAACATGATGGTCAAATTGATTGATCTTTCGGTCACTAATAAACAATGATATCAAACTAAAGCCCAATATGGAAATAGCACTTATAAAAAAAGCGATGACAAGTCTTATTTTTAAACTCATTATGATAATCCTTTCTATTTTTATCCCATTTGAGAATTATAAACAACATCACACTTTATGGAAATTGACGGAGAACATGTGAATGTAGTCTATACGTGATCTAAACCTTTATCCTTCAGGTGGTTTGGGCTCGTAGAACTCGGCTACGCGACCGAAACCCTTCTCCGCCAGGGCATTTCGGGCTCATAGAGCCCGCCTACGCGACCCAAAATCTTATCGACCATCCATTTCAGGCTCATAGCTTTTTCACCCAAGGAATTTTCCATTAATATTACTTCCCACAGGATTAGTATGTCTAATAAACATAATCAATTCTTTAGTAAAATGAAAACTCGCCAATTGGCGAGTCTACATTATAACGCCTTAGCTTTATCCACGTTCTCTTCGGCTTTCTCTTTGGAGAAAAGAAAACCTGCTACGGCGATACCAACTAATACAGCATAAAACGTTACCTTCCATTCTGTAGAATGAGCAAATTCTTCACTTAAAATTGCTAATGCCGGATGTGAAAGGGTGTAGACCGCTAATTTAACGCCCACCCAACCTACGATTGTAAAGGCAGCAATTTCTAATCCTGGCTTTTTTTCTAATAGCTTAACAAAAAGGTTAGCCGCAAAACGCATGATAATAAGTCCAATGATGCCACCTGCAAAAATAACTAAGAATTTACCACCGTCCAAACCGCCAATATTAGGAAGAGGCGTATCTGGAAGAACGACTGCCATTGCCACAGCAGCCAGAATTGAATCAACCGCAAAGGCAATATCTGCGATTTCTACCTTTAACACCGTACTCCAGAATCCACTAGTTTTTTGACTTCCTTTTGTTGTTTCTTCTGCTTTTCCCTTTATCAACTTTCGGAAAACATGATTACCCGCCATAAATAACAAATATAGTGCGCCAATCGCTTGGACCTGCCATACATCTACAAGGAATGAAATGACAAATAATGATGCAAAGCGGAATACAAATGCGCCTGCTAAACCATAAAATAAAGCTTTTTTACGTTTTTCTTCAGGAAGATGTTTTACCATGATAGCCAAAACTAACGCATTATCCGCCGCTAAAAGTCCCTCTAGCGCAATAAGAACAAGTAAAACCCAGCCATACTCCAGTAAAATAGATACATCCATAAATAACTCCTCCTCTTAGGTACGTTTTTCTAAGATACTCCCTAGCGCCAAATAAAAAGGCCTTTACTGATAACAGTAAAGGCCTTAAAAAACCACACAAAAAGACCTTTACAGTAAAGTAAAGGTCTTGCTAACAACGTCCATGTTGCCAATAAAGCCGGAGAAACTTGTTCTCGAAATGACGACTTTATTGTAGCAGCTACTCCCCTTTAAAAAGGAAATATTCTATTACTAATAATATATTAAACTTTTAATAAAATGTCAATGTAGAGTTAATATAACCTTTGTTTATAACCTTCATGGAGACTTGCTTCCACTTCGTCTACAGTGACATCATCAAGTTTGGCATGATCAGTTAAAATTTTGGCAGCTCTCGGTAATGATTCTTTCTCGATCCAGCTTTCAGGCTGCCAGAGCCCCGAACGTATTAAGGCTTTGGCACAGTGGATAAAGCACTCCACTACTTCTACTGCAATCCCAATAACGGGCACCTTCCCCTTTGCAGCCATCTTTTCTAATAACTCTTCATCTGTCACAAGACACGCTTTCCCGTTGACACGGAGGGTTTCACCCAGACCAGGGATGAAAAATTGCAAACCAACATACGGATTTTCTAAAATATTTTTCATCGAATCCACTCTTTTGTTTCCAGGTCTTTCAGGTATGATGAGCTGTTTTTCATTCATAACCAATACAAAGCCAGGCTGGTCTCCGCGCGGTGATACATCACAACTTCCGGATCCATCTGCAGTGGACATGACCAAAAATGGGGACATGCTAATAAAATCTTTGCAATTCTCATCTAAATGATGAATCACCTTTTTTTGTGCTCTTTCGCTAGGAGTACCCATTAAAGCCAGAAGTTCCTCCTGTGTGGTTATCAACTTATTAAAGCTAAGAGTTTCCTGCATACTTAATCATCCTCTATAGTTCGTAAACTTCCGTATATTTGTTCTCTAGATACTCTACGAGATAGTCTGCATTTAACTCCTCACCTGTTACCTTCACAATTAATTCATTAGGGGTATAAAGCTTCCCAAAATGATGGATTTTTTCTTTTAACCATTCCTGTATGAGATCAAACTTACCATTTTCAATATGGTCTTGGAATTCCGGTACCTCTTTCTGAATGGTTCGGAGGATTTGTGCAGCATAAAGATTACCTAATGAATACGAAGGAAAGTAGCCGATTCCTCCGAAGGACCAATGAACATCTTGAAGAACACCTTCAGTATCCGTATTTGGTGTAATGCCAAGATAGTCCTGCATTTTTTGGTTCCAAATCGATGGAAGATCTTTAACTTCAATTTCTCCGCCAATTAATGCTTTTTCAATTTCATAACGCAGCATGATATGAAGATTATATGTTAACTCATCTGCTTCCACACGGATAAACGAAGGCTGTACTGCATTTACTGCACGATAGAATTCTTCAACCGAAATATTTTCCAACTGTGTAGGGAAATACTCTTTAAGCTTCGGATAAAAATAAGTCCAGAATTCCTTACTGCGCCCAACCATGTTTTCTAAAAATCTAGATTGGGACTCATGAATACCAAAGGAAGCACCACTTTGCAGAACCGACTCTTCAAATGCTGGATTCACGTGCTGTTCATAGATACCATGTCCTGCCTCATGAATGGTCCCAAATAATGCTGAACGAACATTCTTTTCCAAATAACGTGTTGTTAAACGCACATCTCCCGTATTTACCGTTTGAGCAAATGGATGAACCGTTTCGTCTAGTCTTCCCGCATTCATATCAAACCCAATAATCGGAAGGATAAAGCGGTTGAATGCTTTTTGTTTTTCAATGTCAAAGGATTGATTAAAAACCTCCACATTGGTTGGCTTTCCATTTTGCTTTATTCGTTCTAATAACTTCACACTAGATTCTCTTAGTTTTGCAAACAATGGGTCTAGTGTTTTTACTGTTAATCCAGGCTCAAATTCATCTAACAATGCATCATATGGATGCTCCTCGTAACCATAAATTTCAGCAAACTTCCGTTTGTAATCCACAATTTTCTCTAAGTAAGGAAGGTAATGAGCAAAATCATTATTTTCCCTTGCTTCCTCCCACGCATCATTTGCTTGAGCTGTTAAAATGCTATATTCCTGAAAGAGGTCAGCAGGGATGCTTTTTGATTTTTGATAGTACTCTTTATACTCTCTTACCTTTGCTCTTGTCACTTCGTCCAATACTTCTTGGTTCTCATTAGACGATAGGGTTTCTAGCAGCTTCCCCATCTCCTCTGAGACCGAAAGCTTAAATACTTCGGTTCTAAGTGTACCCGTTGCTTTTGCAAAAATGCTTCTGCCCTTTTTAGGAGCCATGACCTTTTGATCCCAATCTGCTAAACCTATAATACTTGAAAAATGAGTGATTTTTTCATCTAACGCTTTAAATTGCTCCAACGCTTCTTGTACGGTTAAATCTACTACTTTTTGTTCCATTATGTAGACCTCCTTCTATCTCCCTATGTCTTAAGATGTTACTAGTTGTGCATTAACATCTTTATTAATTATAAATTAAAAATTCAAATTAGGGTAAATATTAGCAAATATTTTCATAGACAATAATTTGGAAAACTCGACCAAATAAGGCATAATATATAAATATATAGGTTGTAAATAAAAGGAAGTGTCACATTTGGAGAAACCCAAAAAGAAAAAATCCCATTTCCCTTTTCGTTTAAATATTCTTTTTTTTAGTGTCTTTTTATTGTTTTCCATCCTAATTTTACGTCTCGGCTTTGTTCAAATTGTGCATGGGGAAAACTTTAAACGCGATTTAGAAAGAAAAGAAGATATTATTGTTAGTCACCCTGTTCCAAGAGGGAAAATGTTTGATCGTGATTTTAAAGTGGTGGTAGATAACATCCCAAAGAGCGCCATAACTTTTACAAATGAGGGGTTTACACAAGCGGAAATGCTGGACACAGCAGAAAAGTTAGCACAATTTATTGAAAAAGATACTAAGAAAGTAACAAAAAGAGACATGCAAGATTTTTGGATGATGAAACATTCAAAAATCGCAGACGCCAAAATCACAAAAAAAGAAAAAGCTTTATACGAAGCTAAACAATTATCGGATAAAGATCTATATAGATTAAAATTAAGTCGAATCACTGACCCTGAACTACAGACATTAACCACCGATGATCTAGAGGTTCTTGCCATTTACAGGGAATTTATTAGTGGCTATAAGTTTACACCGCAAATTGTTAAAAATGAAAATGTATCCGAAAAAGAATTTGCCGTTGTAAGTGAAAATCTTCAATCCCTTCCAGGCGTTGAAACAACGACAGACTGGGATCGCTCCTACGGTTTTAATGAAACATTGAGGTCTGTTTTAGGAAAAGTAACCAAACCTGATGAAGGTCTGCCGGCAGACCAATTGGATTACTTTTTAGCAAGAGGTTACAGTCGAAATGACCGTGTAGGAAAAAGTCAGTTGGAAATGCAATATGAAGATGTTTTACACGGGTATAAATCAAAAATAAAAAACATTACCGATAAGACGGGAAGTGTCATTGAAACACAACCCGTGACAACTGGAAAGAAAGGAAAAGACCTTGTCCTAACAATCGATATGGACTTACAAATGGCTGTCGATAAAATTATTGAAGAAGAATTGTGGGCAGCAAAAAAATCTCCTGGTACAGCTTTAACCGATCGGGCCTATGTTGTGTTAATGGACCCACATACAGGTGAGATACTAGCGATGTCTGGTAAAAAAATAGTAAAGAACTCAGACAATGGTAAAGTAGAAATGATTGATGATGCACTTGGAACGTTTACAACTACATACAACGTGGGGTCTGCCGTAAAAGGGGCAACCATTCTAACTGGCTATAAAACTGGAGCCATTTCTCCTGGGACGGTGTTTGATGATACAGGAATAAAAATTAAAGACACTCCTATCAAGAAATCCTATTCCTATTTGGGAAGATTAAATGAAATCGATGCTTTGAAAAAATCTTCAAACGTATATATGTTCCATACGGCCATACGGATTGGGAAAGGGCATTATGAGTACGATAAACCATTAAATTTCACTAACCCAAAAGCCTTTGAAACGATTAGAAATTCATTTGCCTCCTTTGGGCTGGGAACAAGAACAGGAATAGATTTACCAAATGAGCAGTCAGGATTTAAGGGGCAAAGTAGGCTCCCAGGATATTTACTTGACCTAGTTATTGGACAATACGATACTTACTCAGCAATGCAACTTGCGCAATATGTCTCAACCATCGCAAATGGCGGGTACAGAATGCAGCCACATATAGTAAAACAATTTAGAGAACCTGCTAGTGACGGTGAGGAGGTCGGGGCAGTATCGCAAGAAATTTCTCCTGTTGTACTCAATACCATTGATGCAAAAAAACAATGGATGGACCGAGTTCAATCTGGATTCAGGAAAGTGATGCAGGAGCCAGGTGGAACGGCAACTAAGTTTTTCACTGGTGTCCAATATTCACCTGCAGGAAAAACAGGAACGGCAGAAGCCTTTTACGATGGTCCCTTAAGAAGTCAATTTGGGAAAGAGCCTCCACCTGTCATGAATTTAAGTTTGGTAAGTTATGCACCAAGCAATAATCCAGAAGTGGCAATGGCCGTGATTGTTCCTTGGGCCTACCAAGGAACGGTAGACAACAGAGCCAATTTGAAAATTGGCCGTAAGGTTCTTGATACGTATTTTCAGCTTAAGAATAAATAGAGGAGCCTAATCTGGCCCCTCTATTTATTTTTTAGAACTGATTTTACTGCCTTTTCAATTTCAAAATAACTGGTGCAGCGGCAGATATTTGATTCCAGCCATTCTTTAATAGTCTTATCATCTGCATGTGGGTGCTGCGTAATTAACGAATGACAGTTCATAATGAATCCCGGAGTACAGTACCCACATTGAAATGCAAAGTTTTCAATAAAAGCCTGCTGAATCGGTGTGCCTTTCAATCCCTCAATGGTAGTGACCTTTTTTCCAACAGCCTCAACGGCTAACATTAGACAAGATTTCATTGGCCAACCGTCGATGTTTACCGTACACGCCCCACAGTCCCCGTTTAAACAGCCTGGTTTCGAACCTGTCATTCCAAATTTGCCACGTAGTGTATATAAAAGGGTATCGGCAGAACGAACTGTGGTCATCTGATTTTCACCGTTGATATTTAACGTAATGTTGTGTGATTTCACGCTATCTTCTCCCCTTTATTACCTTCAACCGCTAACTCCATCTAGTGCATCAATCACATCTATTAATATATTTCGTAAAACAAATAATCTATAATCTGCGGAACCTTCGATATCGTCTAATATCGGGTTTGGTAGGACCGAAAGCGCCCTATCAACTCTTCCTTCTGCTGTGAGTACCTTGGTATTTAGCGATTCCTCAACCTCACTCGAACGAAAAGGAAATGGGCATAACCCGCTGACAGCTACACGAATTTTCTGTGCTATTTTTAAGGCAGCAACGGTAATCAGCGGATACCCAGTCTCCCATTGCTGCCTCCTTTTCCTGCTAAAATAGGGTGCTGTTACAAAGCGATTATCAGTAACTATCTGTGCTAAAAATTCACCTTCGTCTAATTGTAACTGTCGATTAAAAACATCATGAATCATTACCATTTTTTCTCCTTCAGGACCTGCAATTAAGAGCTGACTGTCAGCAAGTAAAAATGGAAGAACTGCTTCTCGATAAAAAATTCTTGCACAAATATTTCCGCCCAACGTTATTTTTCCACGAGCTGTATGGTCAGCTACCTCACTAGCTGTTTTCGTCAAAAGTGGGAAAAGATTCCGTTCTTCCACTCTTGTAAGAGAGAGTGTGCTGCCAAGCAGTACTTGCTTTCCACTTTCCTCCATAATCGTACAATCAGGTATTCCCTTTATATCAATCACAGCCTCAGTATAGGCCAAATCAATGCGGCCGAGGGTGATTAATTCTGTTCCACCAGAAAAGTACATAGGCTGCTTTCCCTGCTGGTTGAGATACTGATAAAGCTCGACAGCTTCTTGTAACGTTTCTGGTTTAAAATAATCAAAATCAAAGGGAAGCATTTACTTATTCGCCTCCTTTGCTCGCCAAATTAATTCAGGAATTAGCGGTAAATGATGAAGAGATACGCCTGCAGCTGTAGACAGCGCATTCCCAAGCGCCCCTGGCATTCCCATTAACCCATGCTCCCCTACACCTCTTGCTCCATAGGGTCCATCAAGCTGCGGTGTTTCCACAAATCCAACCAAGTATTCCGGATTCTCACCGTATCTGAGCGGACGATAGGTTCGAAGTTGCGGATTTAATACGCGGCCTAACTCGTCAAAATAAAATGTTTCCCTTCCCGCAAAAGCAAGCCCCATACTCATCGCACCCATTACTTGCCCTAGAGCTGCTTTTTCATTTAACACTTTTCCAATGTCTACTACAGTAGCCGCTTTAAGTAGTCGATAAGTATAATCCCTTTTGTCAAACTCTACTTCAACCCCATATGCGGCTACCGTCCATTCTGGCCCGGGTCTTCCAGCCCCAGTCTCAGGGTCCAGGTGTGAAAGATGTCGTAAAATAAAATTCCCCTTTCCAATGATTTGTCCTCCAATAGAGTTCCCATTCGGGTACTCATACCCATAGCCTATTTCCTTAAAATCAAGTCCAACTGTTGGATCATCTCTTAGATAAACACGGCTGTTCCCGACGACAAAGTCCTCTTTAGGAGCTCTTAATACTGCGGAAGCAATATCTATTAACTGTCTGATCACATCATCGGCTGCTTCCAGTACAGCCCTTCCCGCCATAAACGTTCCTCTGCTAGCAACTGTTTTCCAGTGCTCTGGAGTCGTCTGTGTGTCCACTTCCATCCGGACATGGATTTTCTTTATATCCATTTTTAAACGCTCAGCTAGTATTTGGGCAAGAACGGTTTTAGTTCCTGTACCAATTTCAATAACACCTGACATTAAGTTGATACTCCCATCAGGATTAAACGTTAATATTACTCCTGAGGGTGCATTGGGATCTATTGTTGAGGTTTTCCAACTACAGCTAACGCCCTTCACTCGAATGTAACGCTCATTTATTTCTTTGATTGCCCCTTCATCCCAGTTAATTAAATCTCTCACTCTTTCAATACATTTTTGTAGATTACCAACATTACTTTTATTCAATCGCACTCTTGTCGGTGTAGTATGACCTGGCATAATCGCATTTATATATCTTAATTCAAGGGGATCCATCCTTAATTTCTGAGCAAGCAAATCCATTGTTCTTTCGATCGCAAAAGAAAGCTCAGAATGACTAAAGCCCCTAAACGGTGCCGCGTAGGGATGATTGGTATACATACAGTAAGAATCGCACCAAACATTTTCAATATTATAGGGCCCAGTACAGTCCGCAGCTCCTGCTCTTGTTAAATCATTTGCTTTATCAGAATAGGCACCAGCATCCCATAAAAATCGAATCTCAGCAACCTTGATTTTCCCCGTTCGATCGGCTCCCAATTTAATGAAAGCATCTAAACCGATATGACATGGTGAAGTGAGTATATCCTCTTCTCTCGTATTTAGTATTTTTACGGCTTTACCTCCCACTTCCTTGGAAGCCAAGTATGCAAGAATTTCAAGCTGAACGGATGCCTTTCCTCCATATGCTCCTCCAACCAAGGGCGTTTGGACAATAATTTTGCCAATATCCTCGCCGAAATAGTCAGAAATAAGCCTTTTTACCATAAACGGCGCCTGTGAAGAGGTAGTAATAAGAATATGCCCATCCGGCATGATCTCTGCGGTGGCACATCTAGTTTCCATTGCTGCATGATCAGACGGGGCAAAGGAGAAGGTCGCCTCCACTACCGCTTCGCTTTCATTCCACCCTCTTTCCATGTTACCTTTCCGAATTTTTATATGTGTAGCAATATTCGTATTAGGTACGGGATACACATATTTTTCTTTTTTGTATTCACCTAACCGCTCATGAACCAAAGGTGCATCCTTTTGAAACGCTTGTGTTGGAGAATTAACAACGGGCAGCAATTCATATTGGACCTTAATAAGGTCTGCTGCCTTTTTAGCTTGTGCAGGCGTATCAGCCACAACGAGTGCAACCGGTTCACCGTGATACCGGACCTTATCAACGGCAATAGGCGGACGATCCCGAATCGCTTCTCCTGTAAGAGGAAATTGCTGACCAGCAAGAATTGCTCTAACACCAGGAACCGCCCATGCATCTGTAGTATCGATATTCACAATTCTTGCATGACCATAAGGGCTAATAACCATTTTTGCAGATAACATGGGCAAAGAATGGTAGTCATGAGTATACTTTGCTCTGCCTGTAACCTTATCAAGTGCATCCTTACGAATAACACTCTTCCCAAGAATCTCCACTGTCACCCCTCCCATCGCTTATGTGATTGCCATTTTTCCTTAAGATATTGATAATCCTCCATTGTGTCCACATCAAAAAAACAATCATTCCCATCAGCAATCAGGTGTTTTCCGATTCCCCTTTCTCGACCACGGATGATTTCACGGGCTCCTTGATCTCCTTCTAGCCTCTCAATGAAAGGAAAAAGCTTCCTGCTCATTAATAAGGGTGGTTTTGCTATCCCATTGTGCGTATAGGATATATAGTCATAGTCCTGAAACTCAGAAAACTCCTCAACTAATCGATTAATCATTTGAACCGTGATGTTTGGCTGATCCGCTAATATCACTAACACTCCAGCTGCACCTAACTGTGAAGCCGCACGCACTCCTACTTTAAGAGAAGCACTAAGTCCTTCATCCGCATGTTGGCATTCTAGCAATCTCCAACCCTTCTTTTTTGAAAAAGGAGTAAACCAATGAAGTGAATCACCCTTTCGCGTGACCGCGATGGTAACATCTAAATTGGAATCGAGTGCCGCCTCAAAAGCCATGCTACCTACAAACCTATTTCCAAGTGGTAAATTAAGCTTGGAACACCCCATCCTGCTACTTCTACCTGCTGCCAGAAAAATTCCTACTAGTCGGGGATGGTCCATAAAAGCTCCACACGCTCATGTCTTGGCGTTCTCCATACCTCAATCATTTCGGCAACGATGCTTACTGCAATTTCATCAGGACCTACGGCTTTAATAGGTGTACCAATAGGCGAATACAGCCATGGTGGAATGTCTTCCCCATTTAGCAGCCTTTTCGTCCTTTCACTTGGTCCTAATACACCTAAATAGCGGATATTTTCATGTAGTAAGTGGTGGAGAAATTCCTGGTCCCGATGGAAATGATGAGACATAATCACTGCGAAATCGTATGGCGAGAAGGATAGTTGTTCAATTAATTCATTTGGAGTTCCAATTAAGTGAAGATCTGCTTTAGGAAAATTACTCTTTTGACAAAATTCTTTACGCCAATCACAAATAATAACCGAAAAACCGGTTTCCACAGCCAGTGCGACAAGAGGTTTGGCATCAGGTCCAGCTCCAAATACTATTAGACGGGGTTTAGGTTGGAAGGTATGTTGAAAAATAGAAAATTCCGTCATAATGCCGCTCTTAGATGTAAACTCAAGGACTGGAATATTTCCAGACCAATTCCCAAACGACGCACCTTCTTCCTCAATAAACACATACTCCCCTAATTCATCTAATCGCTTTAATACAATCACAGGTTTTTGACTGTTTAATAACTTTTTTACAAACTTAAAATCCTCGACTAATTGATCCGTCACAGGCTCCAGCAGGATATCGATCGTGCCATTACAGCCTGCCCCCTGTCCCCAGCCTAAATCGCTCTCCTCACTTAAGTCGTACTGAAGAATCTCCGCCTCTTGCTGCATCATCACTTTTCTTACGCGTATGGATAAATCCGTTTCCAAACAACCAGCACTTAACATTCCTTTATAGGAACCGTCCTCAAAAAAAATCATTGATGCTCCTTCCTTCTTATAGGCAGAGCCATTGACACGAATAATCGTTGCTAATACCTTCTCTCCTTCCTGCTCCATTACATCTAAAATTGGATATATATCATCCATAGAAGTCCCCCACTTCAAACAGAAAATTTCTAGTTTATTTATATTAATAAGGAAGCTATTCCTAGAATGATTAATTTTTCGTCCTCTTCTTTCATAATCATTATTAATTAGCAGCTAGGAGGAGAGTATATGATGAAGCTCTTGAAATTTAAAGATCTGCTGTCCATTCCACCAGTATTAAAACCCAAATGGAAAACAGCGGATTATACGTATTATGAAGTCAGTATGGTAGAAAAAATGCAGTCTCTGCATAGTGACTTACCTAAAACAAAGGTGTGGGGATATGAAGGAGTATACCCAGGACCAACATTTGAAGTAGAATCTGGTGAAAGAGTATATGTCAAGTGGCTAAATAAACTCCCAGACCATCATCTTTTTCCAATTGATCATACGGTTCATGGTGCCGAAAAGGAGAAGCCTGCTGTTCGAACAGTTGTTCACCTTCATGGCGGCAGGACGGAGCCTGCTAGTGACGGGTACCCGGATGCTTGGTTCACAAAAGATTTTCATGTGACTGGTCCTTTTTTTGAAAAATCTGTCTATGAATATGGTAATCAACAAAGCTCGAGAGCTCTTTGGTACCACGACCATGCCATTGGATTAACGCGACTGAATATTTATGCGGGTCTTGCAGGATTTTATTTTATCCGTGACAGTCATGAACGTTCTTTAAATCTACCTTCAGGATCATTTGAAATACCACTCCTTCTTCAAGACCGCTCTTTTCACGAGGATGGTTCATTGGCTTATCCCAGTCAACTGGAGGATCATCCATCTGGCATTCAGCCCTCTATTATACCCTCCTTCTTTGGAGATACAATTGTTGTTAACGGGACCGTTTGGCCCTACTTAGAAGTCGAACCTAGAAAATATCGATTTCGTTTCTTAAATGCATCCAATGCACGCTTTTTCCGATTAAGCCTTGATTCAAGCCAGCTTTTTTATCAAATTGGCACAGATAGTGGATTTCTGGAACGGCCCATTGGTGTGAAAACCTTACTGATTGCACCAGCAGAAAGAATGGACATTATTATTGACTTCAGCAATATGGAGGGTCAGACGGTTCTTTTGAAAAATGACGCTCCAACACATTTCCCGTCTGGAGAACCGACGGACCCGGATACAACAGGAAGCGTAATGCAGTTTCGCGTAACTAAACCACTATCGATGATTGATACGAGTGTCATCCCTGCCTATTTAGGCCCTATTCCTACCTTAGAGTCATCAAACGTAAATAAAACTAGATGGTTGGAGTTAGGTGAAGAAAAGGATTCATACGGCAGACCTTTATTTCTCTTAGATAAGAAAAAATGGGATTTTCCGATAACAGAAAATCCGCAGGTTGGTTCTACTGAAATATGGAGTTTTGTGAATACAACTGAGGATGATCACCCTATTCATATCCATTTGGTTCAATTTCAAATTCTTGACCGCCGCCCCTTTAATGTAAAGCTTTTTAACCAAACTCAAGAAATAAGTTATACCGGTGCCCCAATCCCCCCTGAGTGGGGAGAACGCGCCTGGAAGGACACTGTAAAATGTCCACCTGGGCATGTCACCCGAGTCATTATTCCGTTTTTTCCTTATACTGGTCAGTACGTGTGGCATTGTCACATGCTGGAGCATGAGGATTACGAAATGATGCGTCCGTATATTATTCTTCCATCGAATTCGCTTTAGGATTTAAGAGTACTCCCGTTTTATTTACTAACAAAATGGTTTCAGTATATAGTGCAACGTGAAATTGATGTGGTTCGAGGTTAGGTGATAAGCTTACCCTCAATGTTCCACCAGGATGTTCATTCGGTTCATTGCTATTAAATAGTGGTTCAAGTGCCAGAAGTTGTTTTGACCAATCCAGTTGATGATTGGAAGCTAGAGTACCCGCTTTTGCCCATTCCGTAAATATTTGAATAACAGTGGCGCAATACGTGTATCCGTACGCTTGTAGAGAAATTTTATCTTTATATCCTTGAAGATTCTTTCTTGACTTACCAGCAAACGGATTGTAAGTAAGACTTTCCTCCGCATCTTGCACGACATTTTTCATTTGGTGTAGCTCCTGCAGCAATTGATTGACTTCTTGTTGCAATGCACTCCCTACTTTTTGATCTAAGCCTGTTTCAATCCAATGGGCAACTCGGTTCAATAACGTTGTGAGTTGGTGTGAAAAATGATGAATCGTTTTTATAGCTTGTTTTGTAAAATTGGGTGGAATTATAAACATATGGACAATAACGGCAATAATTGCCCCTATTAACGTGTCACGAAAGCGGTCAATGGGATAGTCAGATGATTTTTGTTCTAACACAAAGACTAAAAGTACAGTTAATGCCAGCTGGTGAATAACGGTTTCATCTCTCTTAAGCCATTTGGCAATAAAACAACCTACTAAGATTAAAAGTCCTAATGTCCACCCATTTACGCTTAAATAAGGTGATAAAAGAACCGTAATACATATCCCAATAATCGTTCCCACCATCCGGTGATAGGAGAATTGTATTGATTGATTAATTGTTGTTTGCAAACAAAGAATAACTGAAATGGGTGCTAAATAAGGATGATTAGAGCCTGCCAATTTTGCAATCTCCCATGACAAGGCAGATGCCAATGCCATTTTCCATATCAAATGGGTTTTATTCTCCAATTGCTTCTTGATCTGCTTATTCTTTACCATTGGGGACCTGTCTCCTACTTAACTAATTAGAGATAGTGTTCCCTACCATTCGTTTCTACAATCTCACTAAATTACAATATACCCATTTAAAATAGCCTGTAATAAGGCGTAGCAAAGCTCCGAATCATTCATTTTATTCTCTTTCACTTGATTGACACACTCTTCTATCTTTACTTTTTTTACTTTGATCTTCTCATGGTCTTCGAGCTGCTGGCTTCGTTTAATTCCAACTTCCTCCGTAAAAAAAACGTGTGTAATTTCGTTTGTTCTCCAAGATGCGGGTTGCAGTTTTCCTAAGTAATGGATTGTCCCACATTGATACCCAGTTTCTTCAAGAAATTCACGTCTTGCAGCAGATTGTAGTTCTTCCCCTTTTTTCACACCACCACCGGGCAATTGCTGAACAATCGTTCCCACAGGTCTTCTATATTGCTCAATAAGTATGAAAAAATCTTTCTCCTTAGCCAACATTACAACCCCGTCATTTTCTTCTAGTTCGAAATAGGGTCTATGAAATTCATCCTCTTTCAGTTTCATTCCTTCTAATTCAATCAACGTTATATCTCTTTCCATAGATGCCTCCTTTTAATTCTTCTTTATTTGCATATTTTATCACTTTTTCCACATTATTTTGGTATATTAAGGAAGGATATGATTAGATTATACAAAAATTAAAAACAACTTGAACATAGTGAAGGATGAACTCATGAAGAAGAATCGTACTTTATTTTTATCAGCGGTTGCAACTGGAACGATGTTAAATCCGCTCAACTCGTCAATGATCGCCTTAGCCTTACATAGTATTCAAAAGGATTTTCAGCTATCCTTTGCCACTGTATCCTGGCTTATATCTAGCTTTTACCTAGCGAGTGCTGTTGCTCAGCCAGTAACCGGGAAAATTGGAGATTTATTTGGTAGAAAAAAGACTTTTTTAACTGGACTTGTCCTTGTTGCACTTTCCGCTCTTGGTGCACCACTATCATCCTCTTTTCTTCTATTACTAGGTATGAGACTTATTCAATCAATCGGCAGCAGCGCTATTTACCCCTCCGGTATGGCGTTAATTCGAGACAATATCAAGGACCGTCAAGCATCCGCTCTTGCCGTCCTTTCGATTTTTGCTTCAGCAATGGTGGCGCTTGGTCCAACAATAGGAGGTTTCTTAATTGTTTGGGGAGGCTGGCCTGCCATTTTTTGGGTGAACTTCCCGTTTATCATCATAAGTTTTCTACTAGGATGGTACATGTTCCCTAAAGATATAAAAAAGGATAAAGAGCATATAAAAAGTTTATTATCTACTATGGATTTTATGGGTATGTTCTTCTTTGCAGCAGGAATGGTTTTCTTTTTGTGGTTCCTATTATCCTTTGAAGCGAAGGTCCATTATTTATCAGGTATTGCTGGTATCCTGTTCTTTTGTCTCTTTGTCTGGAGAGAGTTAAAGGTAAAGGAACCATTTATCGATATTCGAATTTTCAAATCCCACCCCCAACTATCAATGGTGTATGTTCAGTTTATTTTATTAAATATCTTTTTTTATTGTTTATTTTTTGGACTGCCTAGCTACTTTCAAGAGGTGTTAGGGTTAACTGTTGAAAAGAGTGGATTATTAATGCTGTTTATGTCAGGCATCAGCATTGTTATTTCTTCTGTGACTGGGAAATGGATTGACAAAAAAGGGGTATACCAGCCTATTATCATTGGATCTTTTCTCTCCATTGTTGGAGGGTTCACCTTTACTTTGTTTTTTGTTGGTTCTTCATATTGGGGAATCGGAATCATTCTATCGATCATGGGATTAAGCTATGGTATTGGTAATGTGGTGCTTCAAGTAGCGATGATAAAAGAGAGTCCAAAAGAGATAGTGGGTACCACATCAGGACTGTTTCAAACCTGCAGGTACTTAGGCTCCATCTTATCCTCTATTATACTTGGTTTAATTTTTGGAGAAGAAATCTCAGCAGAAAGCATGAAAGTGATTGGAGCTGTCCTGATCATAACTGGTATAATCAGTTTTTTAATGAGCTTATGGTTTGCAAGAGATACCTTGCATTTTAAGAAAATGAAACATGTGTAGTTAATTATATTCGAGGCTGACCTTATAATTATAAAGGTCAGCCTCATTTAATTGGATGTGTTTTTGTTTGCTGCCATTAACTTCTTTATGTGATCCTTTGGGTCCCAGCAATTAAATTTATAATTTGATTGCGTTGGATACCCTAAGCGGCCACAGAAATAAACAATTTTCTGTCCTGTCTTGTCTATCTTAAAGTGCGTGCATGTGGCACAGCAATGGTAATCCTTCATGCTTGTCACCTTTCTTAAACTATTAATCTTTCCTTCATAGTTTTTTCATATTTATCAACTATTATAATAATAGGTTCACGGAAGAACCTTTAACCTCCGCCCCCCTTAATATATAGGATGTACAGCCCGGCACTTGTGCCGGGTATTTTTTTGTTCGGACAGTATTTCTTTAATATGTACTAACATTGTCGGAAGTTGCATCCTGTTAAGACAATCTTTCTCTCGAATGAACCATCTCTGTCAGAAGTCCCCTCATCTTCGGAATCGATTTACTTAAATTAACTACACCTGTCCAAATTTGCTCCCAGTTAGAATAGGATGAAAAACTGCTTAAAAGTACAGTAACGATAAAATAAGATAAACCGCGGTTCCCCACATAATGATGGCTGAAATTTTATTTAAAATCACGATGAATCTCCCCGTATGATCAAGCTTCCCGACAACCCTTCCCACTAAGGACAGTCCAAAAAACCACACCCATGACACAAATATGCAGGAAAGTGTAAAAGAAAACTTCTCCACTCCTGTATACGACAAAGAACTAGTTCCAATCACACCGATGGTATCCATAATGGCATGAGGATTTAATAAGGAAACAGACGCGGCAAACATTACTTGTTTTCTGGGAGTAAAGGTTTGACTGTTTGCCTCTTGCATTTGTGCTTGGCTTTTCCAAGTCGAATAACCCATATAGATTAAAAACAGGACACCAATAAGTAGAAGGGTTACTTTAATCCATGGCACCCCTAAAACAACAGCTGATACCCCAAAAACGGCCAAGGAAATCAAAATTGTATCACAAATTGATGCAGTTAAAACAACAGGGAGAACATAAATCCACCTTGGTTGGATTGCTCCCTGATTAAATACGAACACATTCTGGACTCCTAATGGCAGGATCAGACCAAATGCCAGAATGAAGCCATGAAGGATTGCACTATACATCTTCTCTCTCCTATGTACATACTTTTTCTATTTTTTGGTTAACATATATACTAAAAAAGGATTTTTGCCTGTGTACCTTGTAATTGTGTTGGTTGTATATATTATTTTCGCTAAAATTTTCGTAGACTGGAAGCGATGGAAAGAGTTTTATCCAACCATTCAGTATTTTATCATATGCAACCTAGCTTATAACTTTATATTTTACAACCATACCTTATGGGCCTACAAAGCCGTAACTGTTCAATGGTTAAATCATACGATAATTGAACTTGTTTTTACCTTTTTCATAATTCCTGTAGTGATTATGATTTATCTGCAGTATTTTCCAAAAGGGAAAAAAGGGATCATTTTTATTGTGGTTTGGATTGCCTATTTTTCGTCTATAGAATATCTCTTTTACAAAAGAGGATTATTTATATACGAGAATGATTGGGGACCATTATGGTCCACTATTTTTAATACCATCATGTTTATCATTTTAAGAACTCACTATAAAAATCCCTTGGCTGCTATGCTATGTTCGATTCCCATCATCGCGATTTTACTTTTCATTTTTCACCCGATGTTGCACGAATTAAAATAAGGACGTGAGAAATTGACCAATTCTATACTCTCGCTTCCCCTATTTTTGATCCTACTTTTTTCAGTGTATGTTGCTATGGCGATCTTTTTGTATAAAAATAAAAAGTAAGGGGCTGCTGAAGTAGCAGCCCCTAGTATTAGTTTTTTCTCTCCATAAATATCTCAGGGTTACTAATTTCATGAAATCCATATTGGGAATACAGACCATGGGCATCGTTGGTACATAACAGCATCTTCCCTACATCCCTAAGGTCAGAATGCTCTGTAACAACCTCCATTAACCACTTCGATAACCCTTTCCCACGATACTCTTCCAAAACAAAAACATCCATGATATAAGCAAATCGAACAAAGTCTGTGGTTGCACGTGCAAAACCAATTTGAACAGCTGTTTCAAGTCTTGGGTCACCCTTAAATAACCCAAAACAAATAGACGAGTGTTTTATTGACTTTTCTACTAATTCAATGGATATTCCTTTGGCCCAGTAGGAATCCGTACTTAAAAACCTGTGTATGACCTGGATATCAAGATGTTGCATTTCCGTGCTGATTGTATAACCGTCTCTACTCCAAATAGACATGTTTTCTCCACCTACTCTTTCATGTATTTGTCATTTAAGTATACTTCTCCCTCAAGCTGTCAATAACATTACCAAGAAAGTTTACAGAGAGGTGGAAGTAAATGAAGGGAATATTTTTCGTGAATGATCGCATTTGTATTAACGGACTTTCAAAGGAAGAAAGCATTGCCCTCCAAGAAAAATCTATTAAAAAATTTTTGGCAGAGCAAAACATTCAAATTACCAAACTCAATCCATACCAACTAAACGAGTATTACACAGTCCCACATGCTCTCCTTTATGATCTCAAGAACGGTGAGCGCAGTTATGATTGCTTTGTCTATTATTCAATCCAAGCGATGGAGGATTTTATTTATACCTACCCTGCCAAGTGGCTGATTTTAAAAAGCTTTTTTAACGATGTAATCATTGTTGAAAACCAAAATGATCTAATCATTCAGAAGGTCATTTAATCCAATGATTTTTTGGCTGATTTTCGATAAACAACCAAAAAGTTAATGGATAAAATAATTAGTAAATAAAGACCATACAAACCAAATGATAAAACCTTATTGCTACTAAAGGTTTCTCCTGCAAATGATAGAATAATCGTATTAGGAAGTTTTCCAATGACTGAGGCAGCAAAAAAAGGAAGCCATTTGACCTGGCTTAGACCGCAGACAATCGTAATGACGGGCGCAGGGATAATCGGTATCAACCGACTTGTTAATATGGCTGTAAAGGAATTTCTTGTTAGGAATTCCTCGTACTCTTTTACTCTTTTGTATCTTTCCAGCTTTTTTTGTGCAAAATCCTTAAACCCATACCTACTCAAATAAAAAAAAGCCATTGTCCCAGCCATAGCACCCGTTATGGATATTATCGTACCCACTGGTGCCCCAAAAACGGCTCCAATTCCTCCAGCTAAAACAGGATAGGGAATGATCGGAAAGAAGACACAAATAGCTACAAGAAGCATGCTAATTAATACAGCAACCATTCCACCCTGTTTTACGATTGAAAACCATTCATCTTTCTGAAGGAAACCAAAGGCAACAATCATAAAAAAAATACTTAAACTACTAATCTTTTTTACCACGACTACTCCATTCTTTTCTCTTAATTGAGACTGGCAACCATATCGTTACTGTGGTTCCTTCACCATCAATACTCTCAATATTGATTTTTCCATTATGACTCTCAATAATACGGTAACTTGTCATTAACCCTAAACCAGTTCCCTTTTCTTTAGTTGAATAAAATGGTTCTCCCAGCTTTAATAACCTTTCTTGTGAAATTCCACATCCGTTATCGGCAATTTCCACAATAACACCCGTTTCATCTGTAGAAATAGATACATCAATCTTGCCTTGCTTTGATATAGCATCGAGACCATTCTGAATAACATTCATAAATACTTGCTTTAATGAATTGGGGTCTCCTTCAATGGTTGGAATGTTTTCAATTGAAGAGATATTTAATTCTTTATTCATCATAATCGCTTCTGTCTGTAACAGTTGTACTACCTGCATCACCACCTGGTCAATTTGAACCATGGTGGTTTTTTCTGCATGAGGTTTGGCCATTGTTAAAAACTCAGAAATAATACTCTCCACCCGTTGTAATTCATCTAAAATAACCTTTAAGTAAATGGGATTAATTTCATTTTCGTTGTTTAGCAATTGCATAAAGCCTTTAATTGGTGTCAAGGGATTACGGATTTCATGAGCAACCGCTGCAGCCATTTGCCCGACGACTGCCAGTTTTTCTGATTTGCGTAACATTTCGTTTGTTTCCATACGCTGCTGAATATCTCTAGAAACCGAAACGATTTCCTTTGCTTCACCACTTACAGAATCAGTTAATGTTTTTGTAGTCGATTCAAGCCAGATATAGGAACCATCCTTTTTTCTACAGCGGTATGTAATTAATTTCGACTCATGAAATGTTGAAAGGCGCAACTGTTTTCTCATTTCCCAATAATCATCAGGGTGTATAAATTGACGAGGATTCCCCCCAATCATTTCTAAAGGTTCGTAACCTAATACCGTTTTTACAGATGGAGAAACGTAAAGATAGGTAAAATCATCTTTATGCAACGTAATCATATCTGATGAGTGTTCTGCAAGAAGACGATATTTTTTCTCACGGTGTCTCAACGCCATCTCCATTTGTTTTTTTTCAGTAATGTCGAGAACTTGTCCCAATAGAAATTCCTCGCCGGTTGATTGTTCTCGTACTCTTGAAACGGTTAAGATTCCTGTTTTTATATCACCTGACTTATGAATAAATCTTTTTTCAAGCTGATACTCATCTTTTTGACCAGTTAATATTTCTCCAAATAATTGAGTATCTATAGGCATATCCTCTGGATGAGAAAATGATTCAATCGTTAGTGATGAGATTTCTGCCATTGGATACCCTACAAAATCACAAAAAGCTGGATTATATTGAGTTAATGAAAAATCTATTGAAGCAATTACCTGTGGAATTCTAGACTGGTAAAACACTTCATGGTATAGAGTTAAATTAAACATTTCAACCCCCGAAACAGTAATGACATTTTCGTTGCCTCCAAATACACTTTATTTAGTATAAAGCCAAATCCATTTTTCTTAAAGTATAAATTTTCAGATTTTTAAAACGTAAAAAAAAGTCTTCTATGCTTGATAAAAGACTTTTTTACCATTCTATTAAAAAGCTGTCCTTGCACCGAGATATCGAGGCTTCCAGTAAGAATTTGTCATATCAGCTATTGAAACACCCATTGACCCCGCTTGGATAAATTTATTTTCTCCTAAATAAATTCCCACATGTGTTGGTCCTGATGCATATGTCTCAAAAAATAGAAGATCTCCAGGCATGGGCGTACTAACCACTCTCAAACCCGACCACTGAGTTGAAGCTGTTCTTGGTATGGTAATCCCAACTTTATTAAAAACATAACTAGTGTAACCACTGCAGTCAAACCCTGATGGTGTTGTACCTCCCCATAAATACGGTGAACCGATATATTTCTTTGCTTCAGTTACAACCAATTCTGCTTTGGAAACAGTCGTCTCAGGATTTGGTATAGATGACGTATATTGAGCTATTTTTAATACTTGGCTGACATAAATAGTATCAGAGGTTAGGTTATTAATAGATTTCAGTTGGGAAATAGATAGATTAAAGCGGTTAGCAATTCCCCAAAGTGTGTCCCCTTTTTGAACGGTATACGTAGTTGAGGTTGTTTCATGGCTATGCGGTGCCAATAATGAGAGTTTTTGGTTTACGTAAATTGTATCACTCGTGAGCTGATTCCAAGCCTTTAAGTCTGAAAGTGATACCTGATTATTTTGCGAGATTTTCCAAAGGGTATCTCCTGATTGTACCGTATAAAGATTTTCGTGCGCACTTGCATTTCCACCAAAAGAACTAAACAAGATGCCGGCAGTTGCTACTACTGTCAGTAGATGTTTTTTCATGGATGGCTGCTCTCCCTTAAGTTGTTTTACCTTCCTATCATAAAGGAGAACGGGACTGGTTTAAATCCCAAAGATATGGTTTTCATAGTAGTTTTTGGAAATCTATTAATCAAGGGGTAAGCCCTAGAATCCTGTAATGTAGAAATATTGTAACAAACCTTTCATGCACGTGGAGATATCAAAATTATAATAAACCTATAGATACACTTTTTATGTTTTATAAAATTATATGAATCTTGGTGATGAAGATGCAAGGAATAGGAAAAGGACATCCACATGCTATGGGTCATCCCCATGGACATGGCATGCAAAATGCTATTGATTATGACAAAAACCCATTTATTGTAATTTGGGAAGTAACAAGAGCTTGTCAGCTTAAATGTGTTCATTGTCGCGCAGATGCACAGCTCACTCCAGATCCAAGGGAGCTGTCCCATGAGGAAGGGATTAATTTAATTGATCAAATCTATGAAATGGATAATCCAATGCTTGTTTTTACTGGCGGGGATTGTATGATGCGAGAGGACTTATTTGAACTTGCAGAATATGCAGTAAAAAAAGGAATGCGTGTTTCGATGACACCAAGTGCAACCGCTAATGTAACCAAGGAGAAAATGAAGCGTGCCAAGGAAGTAGGATTATCACGATGGGGTTTTAGCTTAGACGGACCGACACCTGAAATTCACGATCATTTTCGCGGAACGCCTGGTTCATTCGATTTAACCGTAGAAAAAATCCGATACCTAAATGAATTAGAAATGCCCTTACAAATAAATACTGTTATCTCCCGGTACAATTATGACTCACTTGAACAAATGTCCCAATTAGTAGCTGACCTTGGGGCGGTTATGTGGTACATCTTCTTATTGGTACCTACGGGAAGAGGCCAAATGGATGCATGTATTACACCCGCAGAGCATGAAAAAGTGTTCCGCTGGCTATATGAATTGAGCAAAACGGCTCCATATGATATTAAAACTACAGCTGCACAACATTATCGAAGAGTTGTTTTACAACAAAAAACCCGGGATCATTTAATTGAAAAGGGTGAAATTCATTACGAGGATTCGATTACCACTGACTTTGCTTCTATGCACGATGGCTTAAAACGTGCACCAAAGGGTGTAAATGACGGAAATGGATTTGCATTTGTTTCTCATATTGGCGATGTAATGCCAAGTGGTCTACTGCCGATTGTAGGTGGAAATATTCGTGACACCCCACTCGCAGAAATCTATCGCGAAGCAAAAGTATTTAAAGCGTTGCGCCAACCTGATCTGTATAAAGGTAAGTGCGGAGTTTGTGAGTATAACAAAATTTGCGGTGGTTCGCGCTCTAGAACCTTTGCGGTGACAGGTGATTATATGGAAAGTGAACCATTCTGTGTATATATCCCATTATCCATGAGGAATAATGAAACATCACCTATTACTTAATTGCTATTTCTTTTGATCTAACCGAGACTGATTCAATATGATCAGTCTCTTTTTATCGCTTTTACGGGTTAAGTTTACTGCTTTTTGGGAAACTTGTTTTTAGGAATCTTTTATTTGAAAGGACCAATTTCCATGCAGCACACCCAAACAAAAGATAGTCATGTTTCTACAGCTCTCTTTCAATTTATCATCCCCATCTCATTAAAAGCCAGTATAGTTCAACACTTAGCTGACTTTTTGCAAGGAAATCATTATACTCCGTTTCATTTGGATGATTATCATACAGAGACGGCCTTTTACGGTAAATTTCAGGTTTCCCATAAGGAATTGGAAGATTTTTTTCTTCCTATAACAAACACCATCCTTTTTCCAAAGACAACTCAGGAAAAAGGATTACGTAGGTACACTAAATCACTCAATGTTGAAGCGCAAATGGAAGGGTTACATACACTAGTCCCATTTCGAATTCTCTCAGCTGATGTATTTATTTGCCCATATGAACTTGGCTTTCTAACAATACGCACAGAAATCAATCATCAGTCTTATTCGCAAATACAAGAATTCTCCAATTGTTTTAGGTATCTTAAGAGTGAATTATTAAACACCATTACATGTGGCGGGGAAAGTTATCCAACTGTAAGAGATTTTATTTTCTCTATGATCTTCCCTCCTCTACGCCCATTCTTGTGTGAGAAAACAAATGCACTTTTACCTCCAAATAAAATGTATGTACATTCTTTTATCTCTTTTCATGAGGTGGAAGTTACTAATCCAATGATTTTTGATGAATTAAGCTTTACCTATTTTACAAATGATGAACAAATGGAGAACCCCCAGCAAATCACTCAATATTTTGGGCCCTTTTATTATTCGGTGATCATCAATTTATTTCATCAATTGGTCTTAATAAAAATTGTAAAAAATTTTTCAGAAATAAATATCGATAAAGCAACGTTAGACTTTGAGAAACTTAATTATTTGATCAACTCTTTTACATCAAATTATTACTTTAATGTCTACCCTGCACAATCATTGGGTCAAGAACTCTTTCGGCAATTAAGGGCAACACTTCAAATAGAACAACTGTATAGCAATATGAAAGAGACTCTTTTTAGCCTATTTAAATTTGAAGAAAACATTGTAACAAAAAGAGACAGCTTACTGCTGCTAATCTTAACCTTGTATACAGTTGTCTGTGGAATCTTTAGTATGAATTTGTTTACCCATGATTTAAAAGGAAATATCAAATGGAGTCATTTTCAGTCCTATAACCCTTTTGAATATTTTGCAGTTTTTATTGTCTTTAGTGGAATTGTTACCGTCTTCTTTCTTGGTTTGCAAAGTTTGTTTCAAGGATTACAAAAGCAGAAAAAACGTAAAAAGTGGGTCCAAGAGAATGTTTTAATAAACAAAAAAAGATAAACTTCATTCATAATGGCTGTTTTTTGTTAGCCTATCCTTTATATTGTATGTAGTAACTTATCAATAAGGAGATTTTATGATTAGAACCATTGCGGTAACCCACAGCTACGAAATTGTAAGTGATCTTTCCATCTCACAACTAGTCGAAGGAGATTATCAATGGTATTGGATTGATTTTCATGAGCCCACAGATAAAGAGGTTGAATATTTAAAGAGCCCACTTGCTTTCCATCCTCTTGCCATTGAAGACTGTATACATCAATTACAGCGACCAAAGCTTGATTACTATGAAAACTATACCTTTTTTGTCACTCAGGCATTAAATCCACAAACCATTACGAAAGAAGAGGTTGATATCTTTCTCAGTGAAAGATATGTCATTACTTTTCATCATAATCCATCAACAGAGATTGATGAAGTATGGAGACGTTTAAGCCTCTCGACCACAATCGAAAAATGGGATCCTTCTCATGTTCTATATTATGTTCTTGATAAAATGGTCGATAATTATTTTCCACTCGTCTATCAAATTGAAGATATGTTAAACGAGATTGATGAGAATTCACAAAGAAGAACGATGGAAGAATTGTTAGAAGTCTTATTCGATACGAGACATCACCTGCTTTCTTTACGCCATACCATCACACCTATGAGGGATTTGATATACAGAATCCTAAATTCTCAAAGGGTTACATATATCCGCGGGAGAAACGAGTATTTTTCTGATATACATGACCATTTATTAAAATTAACAGAGATGATTGAAGCCAATCGAGAATTAACGACAGATATCCGTGATAGCTATATTTCAATCAATTCCCATCAGACAAACCATGTAATGAAGGTTTTAACAGTCATTACCACTATTTTCATGCCGCTTACATTTATTGCTGGTTTGTACGGAATGAATTTTCACTATATGCCAGAATTAACATGGAAATACGGTTATTTTGCCACAATTGTATTGATGATCCTCGTTGGAATTGGAATGTCGATATGGTTCAATAAGAAGGGATGGTTTAAATAAGAAAAGCGAAAGCGCCTTGGTCAGCCCCGAAAGGCAAATGTTCTTCGGCAAGAAAAGTCGCTCTTTGACTTTTATTGCCGAAGGTTATTTGACCCGAGGGGCTAGGCGCTGTAGCTAGACAAATAAGAAAAGCGAACGACTAGTCGTTCGCTTTTTGTTACTCCCAATTTTCATATGCTACGGTTCCGCCAGTTAAATCAATCGTGTTACGTTCCCCTTTATAATAGGTCTTTCCGTCTTTTTTGAAGATTAAATTATCATAGGTATACACCTTCTGCCCTGTCGGTAATTCAATAACAACCTTTTCTCCTAAATTCTCGGACGGTGCTTCTATTTTTATAGTCCATTGCTCATAATAGTGAAAGAATACAAATCCTGCAGCTAGAATCAAGCTAATGAGCGTGAAAAAGATTAAACCCTTCCAAGAAAATTGCTTTGGCTTTTGGTTATACAGTTCAGCTCTGGTCACCTTTTTCTCCCCCGTTACCATTAGTAAATAAAGTAAGTATTACATTCATACCCATTTTTTGATTTCCTAACCCTTCTTGAAAAAATTTATACATGTTACTCTATGCAAACTCTTTAAAAAAATGACTTAACTTTAGGTATAATAAGAAAGAAGATTCAGAAAGGGGTAAAAACCATGACAAATACATATACAGAGGAAACATTACATCTAATTAAAGACTTAGTTTCCATTCCAAGTCCTTCTGGTAACACCAACGAAGTGATCACCTTTGTAGAAAAATTTCTTAACGAGTTGCAAATCAAGAATTTTAGAAATCGAAAAGGCGGACTGATTGCGACTATAGAAGGAAAAGATACGAGCAAACATCGTATGCTTACTGCTCATGTTGATACATTAGGGGCCATGGTCAAAGAAATTAAATCAAATGGCAGATTAAAAATTGATTTAATCGGGGGGTTCAAATATAACTCTATTGAAGGTGAATACTGCCAAATTGAGACCAGTAGTGGAAAGAATTTTACAGGGACAATTTTAATGCATCAAACTTCTGTGCATGTATATAAGGACGCAGGAAAAGCAGAGCGTAATCAGGAGAATATGGAAATTCGATTGGATGAAAAAGTGACGAATGCAGAAGAAATTCGTGCTCTAGGTATTGAAGTCGGCGATTTCGTCTCATTCGATCCACGTGTAGAAATAACTTCAAGTGGGTACATTAAATCCCGGCATTTGGATGATAAAGCAAGTGTCGGCATTCTTCTTCAATTAATAAAGCAAATTAAAACAGAAAATATAAGCTTACCTTTTACAACACATTTTTTAATTTCAAACAACGAAGAGATCGGGTACGGAGGCAACTCAAACATAACCCCTGAAACAGTAGAATATTTAGCTGTAGATATGGGTGCTATGGGAGACGGGCAATCCACGGATGAATACACGGTTTCTATCTGTGTGAAGGATGCCAGCGGTCCTTATCATTATGAATTGAGGAAAAATCTAGTTCGTTTAGCTAAAGAAAATAAAATCGAGTACAAACTCGATATTTATCCATTTTATGGTTCAGACGCGTCTGCTGCCATTCGTTCTGGTCACGATATTGTCCATGGGTTAATCGGGCCTGGAATTGATTCCTCACATGCATTCGAACGCACGCATCAATCATCTATAGAAAACACAGCAAAACTTCTCTATCATTACGTACAATCAGATTTAGTACTTTAAATAAGCAATTTTTAGTTGGCCAAGTGTTCACCACTTGGTCATTTTTTTTGCAAAATTCCTTTTATAATAATGAAAAATTAATGGTTTCCTCATCTGATTTTAATGTTAAAAATACAAATACGCTTTATGATAAATAGGTTCAAATTTTAACAGGTGAGGTTGAACAAACATGTTCAATAAAATAAAACATTTCTTAGCTAATCAAAAGCTTAAATGGTTTGGACGCTTTATCTATTATTTTCTCATACTACTATTATTGTTTTTTATGTATGGATTTAACGATGCAAGCGCCGGTACCTATATTTACAATGATTTTTAATAGGAGGCAGTTCAGCCATGAAATTATTACAACAAATTAGAAACATTGCACATATACGACCAAACACAGTTGCCTTTGTATCACCAAACCATGTAACCACTTACGGCGAGCTTTGGAATCAGTCTGAAAAAGTTGCTGCATTCCTTTTAAAGCAAACTATAAAAAAACATTCACCTATTGTTGTTTACGGTCATATGGATTCCTCCATCATTGCTTCATTCCTAGGAAGTGTCATGGCAGGTCATCCTTATATTCCTATAGATACTTCTATTCCTGCTGATAGGATCACCCATATTATCGCAAATGCAGAAGCAGAGCTAATCATCAACACTTCCGGTCATCCACTGCCTTTGGTTGATTGCAAGGTGACAAATATTATCTACGAACAGATCATGTCTGACCTTCATTCTTCGGGGCCTATTGAAGAGTCTAATTGGGTGGAAGGAAAAGATAATTTTTATATCATTTACACTTCGGGTAGTACCGGACTTCCTAAAGGAGTTCAAATATCCGCAGATAATTTACAAAGCTTCATTGACTGGATGGTGGAAGACTTTCCTATCCAGGAACAAAAAAGGTTTTTGAATCAAGCACCCTTTTCATTTGATCTTTCAGTAATGGACCTGTATCCAGCATTAATGACGGGGGGATCCCTTTTTGCTATTACAAAAGAAATGATTGAAAAGCCAAAGGTTCTATTCGAGGAGTTACTGCGTTCAGGCGCTCAAGTGTGGACATCTACTCCATCATTTGCCCAAATGTGTCTGATGGATCCTTCTTTTAATGAAGAACTACTGCCTGAACTATCTGTGTTTCTCTTTTGCGGTGAAGTTTTACCACAGGGAATCTGTAAGCAATTAATGAATCGGTTTCCAAGAGCTAGATGTTTCAATACCTATGGCCCTACTGAAGCGACTGTAGCTGTCACCTCCATAGAAGTGACAGATGAAATATTGAAAGCATACCATACCCTCCCTATCGGGAAACCAAAGAATGATACGGAGATACTATTATTTGATGAGCAGGGTAACCTTGTTCCTGATGGAGATAAAGGGGAAATCATCATAGTTGGCCCAGGAGTCAGCAAAGGGTACTTAGGTCAACCAAAGCTAACTGATAAAGCATTTTTCACCTATAAGGATACACCTGCCTACCGGACAGGCGATGCTGGTTTTAGAGACAGCGATGGTAATCTTTTTTATCAGGGAAGGATCGATTTTCAAATTAAGCTTCATGGCTATCGAATGGAATTAGAAGAGATTGAATACCATCTTTCCCAATCAACATTTGTCCAATCAGCAATTGTTATTCCCATGGATCGCGAGGGAAAAATTGACTATTTATTAGCTGCCATCGTCCCTGCTGAACATTCCTTTGAAAAACCCTACCAATTAACTGGTGCAATTAAAGGAGAGTTGAGCAAAGTGATGCCAGCATATATGATACCAAGGAAATTCTCTTATTTTCATGAACTTCCGATGACAGCAAACGGAAAAATGGACCGTAAAAGAATAAAGGATATGGTCTTATTATGACACCCTATGGATCCTTTACTTTCTTTTTTATTATCGCCATCCTGTTAGCCCCAACGTTTATCCTAGGATTACTTGGGAAAAGATTTTATCACTATAATCTGCTGGTTACAATAATAGGTTTAAGTATCATTTTTGCTTCAAGTTTACAGGGAACAATTGCTTTAATTTTATTTATCATATGGCAGATTATCTTAATTTACGGATACATTCACTATCGAAAGAAGGCAAACCAGGCCAGTATTTTTTATTTGGCGGTTTTCCTTTCCGTCTTTCCATTAATTCTATCGAAATTGTTACCATACTTCTCACAAGTAAATTGGATTGGATTTCTCGGCATTTCATATTTAACGTTTAAAGGTATTCAATTAATAATGGAAACAAGGGATGGTCTTATCAAGCAGGTTCCACCCCTCTTCCATTTACTATATTTTATTCTCTTTTTCCCAACGATTTCTTCTGGTCCAATCGACAGATACCGTCGATTTGCGAAAGATGTCCAGCGGAACATCTCAGGAGAGGAATATAAAGTTCTCTTATATGAAGGAATAAACAAAATTTTTCTGGGCTTTTTATATAAATATATTATTGGTTATTCTATTAACCACTTTTTCATTGCTAATCTAAGATTTATTGAACACAGCCATTTTCAACATCATCTTTATTATATGTATGCATATAGTTTTTATCTCTTTTTTGATTTTGCCGGCTACAGTGCATTTGCCATTGGTGTCAGTTATTTAATGGGAATTAAATCTCCTGAGAACTTCAATAAGCCATTTATTAGTAGAAATATTAAAGACTTTTGGAATCGTTGGCACCTAAGTCTTTCATTTTGGTTTAGAGATTATGTATATATGCGTTTTGTTTTTTGGATGACAAAAAAGAAATGGATAAAGAACCGAAATATAATCTCAAACCTTGGTTACATCCTACTATTCTTGCTTATGGGTGTCTGGCATGGACTAGAAATTCAGTATATTCTTTATGGCATTTATCATGCCATACTGATGGTCTTATACAATTCGTTTGAACAGTTTAATAAAAAACACAAATGGTGGCCGCATAATAAGTTTACCCATGTAGTGGCTATCATAATTACCTTTCATTTTATATGCTTTGGTTTTTATATTTTTTCCGGACAACTATTTAACAAAGGAGTTTAATTACTATGAAAATAGAATTAATTGAATTAAAAAATGAAATAATTGAAATTTTAACTGAGGTTTGTCAAGATGAGGTTGTAAAGGAAAACCCAGATATTGATTTATTTCAATCTGGTTTATTGGATTCATTCGGAACTGTAGAATTACTTATTCAAATTGAAGAACGATTGGATATTCTTGTTCCAATTTCTGAGTTTGATCGGGAATTATGGAATACACCAAATAACATTGCTCTACAGTTGGCTGATATGAAATGAAAAAACCGCTATTTTCACCATTAATCCTAGCTTTCATTCTCTTGCTACTATTGGTGCTCTTACCGAATCAGTTAATAGAGTCGTTGATACCAAAATCTAGGATCAATCAAGCGGCAACAGAATTAAATCCTTTTATGTTTCAAGGAAAGTATGTGCAACAAAAGATGCTTGAGGACCCTCAATTCTTACCCATTTACGGGTCCTCAGAACTTGCTAGATTGGATCGGTTTCATCCTTCCAATTATTTTAAAGAAACAAATGCCGATTTCACCCCCTTCCTTATTGGACGAGGGGGAACAGAATCATTGATACATCTATTAAATTTTTCTGAACATACGGACCAGCTGAAAGGGAAAAAAATTATTTTCGTCTTGTCCCCACAATGGTTTCAGCCGAAAGGTACAGACGAGTCACACTTTGTTCCAAATTATTCAGCGTTACAGGGTTACGATTTTGCTTTTAATCATCAGATTGACCCAGTCATTAAAAAGCGGGCAATCAAACGATTATTAACTTTTTCACCAATCGAAAATGATCCCATCCTTTCAACCATTTATAAGGCAGAGATTTCGAAAAATGTATGGACTAAACGAGAAGCAACTATCGTCCGCCCCTTTGCTTATGCCTATCGCGATTTGCTTGAAAAAAAGGACCTATATTATACACTAGTAGGTGGAATTCATCGGAATCGGGATTTGAGTCCAAAGGTAAGGGATAAATCCTGGGGACAATTACAAGCTATGGCAACGCAGTTTGGTAAAAAAAGAGCGACCAACAATCCTTTTGATATATCAAATAACCAATATAATAAGATTAAGAAATTAGCGCCTTCATTAAAGGGTAAGAAACAAGGTGCCTCCTATGGCAAATCACCTGAATATAAAGACTTTCAATTAGTGCTCGACGTATTGAAAGAAAACGGTGCACAACCTTTGTTTATCTCCGTTCCTGTAAATGGAAAGTGGTACGATTTCACAGGATTTACTAAAGAGGGACGTTCCCCCTACTATAAGCGGATTAAAAATCAAATAGAAGCTGAAGGGTTTCAAATTGCGGACTTCTCTAACCATGAATATGATCCTTATTTTATGAAGGATACTATTCATATCGGATGGAAAGGATGGGTATATACAGACCGAGCCATTATGGAATTTTACAAGCAAGATCATTCAAAGAATCAAGTTGTAAGAAACTAGATGCCTACATTACTATGAAAAGGTTGTGATTCCCATTAGAGAGCAGTCTATTTCTGCTAAAAAAAGTACCTTTTTATCGAGGAAAATCCCTAGTTCCAAGGACCGCAAATTATTTATTACCTTTCTATTTTTATCAGTTATTTTGATTGTTACTGGATTAATGTACATTTCGTATAACCACCAGGCGCTCATGAGTCAAGACTTTCGCCACTATAAAGGAATGTTTAAACAATTAGGCTCCATCTCTAGAATTGGCTTTTTTGCTGCTATTTCCATTTACCCTGTCTTTTGGATTTTAAAGACAAAGCAGATTAAATCTCTTAAGATAGCACAGGTTGAAATCAAGCCACTTGTTCAATCTGTTGCAAAAATCGTCCGAAAATGGCATGTTCCAGTCGCTCTGATATCAGCTGGCGTTGCCTTTCTACATGGTTTCTTAGCAATAATCAGAGGCTTTAAATTCAACTTTACTTATGGTTCGGGAATCGCCTCTGTCATACTACTATTTTCCCTTATGGTGGTTGGTATCAATCGTTTTAAACGGACCGATAGAAATTGGCATTTTAAATTAGCCATCACATTTTTAATTCTATTTATGCTTCATGCTACCTTCTCATAGTAAACATATAACGGTATAATATGAAGTGAAGTGAAATGAATACAACCCATCACTAGGAGTGAAAAAATGTTTTCTAATATTGGTTTTCCCGGACTCATTTTAATCCTCATCGTTGCCTTGGTTATCTTTGGTCCAAATAAATTACCTGAAATTGGACGTGCCTTTGGTAAGTCTATTCGTGAATTTAAAAAAGCAACAGAAGGCATTGCGGATGATATAAAAGAAGAAATTAAAGAAGATATCAAAGAAGTAAAACAAGAGAAGATTGATTTGAAAAAATAAAACAAATGAGGTTGACTTTTGAGTCAACCTCATTTGTTTATCTTTTTGTCTTTTCTGCAAACGATTGAAATTGATCCATTAATTTTTTACGTGACTTCTCACTTCTTAATAAGAATGCAGCCCCTAACCCCAGTGTCGTAATCATTAATTTTTTTTTGCTCATTATTTCAACATCTCATTCAATTTAACATTATGCTGCTTGTACTGTTCTAATAGCTGATTAAGTAGATTGGCCGCCTGCTGATTATCCTTTTTTTCCACTGCCATCCGCAGTTCATGGAACGTCTTCCAGTGTCCCATTCCTTTTCCACCGTGTACTTTTTGAATAAATTCTTCTTTCGTTATTTTTCCTTCATCCAATTGCTTCTTCAGTTCTTCCATTTTGGCCATTCTCTCTTTTTTCCATTGCTCACGCTTTTGGGCATTTTCAGGACTCATCCATTTGTTACGGAGTGCCTTTTTCTCCTCCAACACTTTTGTCCATTCTGCTTTTTTATCTGGAGTATATTGATCAACCCAAGTTAACAGTTTTTGCTCTTTTTCTGCCATATGTGCTTGCCAATCTTTATGCATCATATGATGATGCTTACCTTCCTCTTGGCAATCGCATGGTGCCTTTTTAGCATGATCTCCTTGCTCAGGTGAAGTAGCAAAGGCAAAGCCCGGTAATGAGAACAATAATCCCATGATTAAAACTAACATTTTGATTTTCATTATTATCACCTTTCAAGACATTATTTTAGTAAATGTACAGACCTAATTGTGCTACGTGGTTATCTTTCCCAATTTAATAAAAAAAATTTACCATTTAGACAAAATTTTAGAGGATAAATTACTTGTGAACACTTAAAAATTATCGTATTCTAAAAATAGAGAATGAATGTGAAGTATTTCACAAAATGACTAAAATGAGCTTTTAGCTCTCATTTTTTTAAACTAAACTTGTGAAACATTTCACAATAAATCTAGAGAATACATTCATTTTGTATAGGGGAAGTGAACCATAATGAAAAGATCAAAAATTGTTATTTTAGGTGCAGGTTACGGTGGAATTATTACCAGCAAAAAGCTTGAGAAGCTATTAAAATCTGGTGAAGCAGATGTTACTTTGATTAATAAACATGATTATCATTATATAACGACTCAATTGCATAAAACCGGTGTTGGTACAGCAGCCGATAAACAAATTGCCATGTCTATCCCTGAATTGATCGACCCAGAAAAGACCTATTTTAAAAAAGGAACGGTATCTTCAATCGACATATCAAAGCAAGAGGTTCTACTTGAGGGTGGCGATTTGGTTCCATATGATTTTTTATTAGTTGCACTTGGATTTGAAGTTGAGACCTTCGGGATACCTGGAATAAAAGAGCACGCGTTTGAAGTTCGAAGTTTTAGAAGTTCAAAAGCAATCTATAATCAAATTATTAAACAACTAAACCTTTATAAAGAAGACTTTGATCCGTCAAGACTAACTTTTGTCGTTGCAGGTGGTGGATTTACTGGCATTGAGATGCTGGGTGAACTTGCAGAAGGTCTCCCAAAGCTTTGTAAACAATATGATGTGCCATTCGAAAATGTTAAAATTGTCGCAATAGAGGCGGCGCCTACAGTGATACCATTTTTCCCTAAAGAATCGATTGAGTATACAACCGAGGTCCTTGAAAAACATAATGTTGAATTATTAACGGGTATGAAAATTTTAGAATGTACTCCAGAAAAAGTAGTTTTAGAGAATGGAATGGAAGTCTTAACCAGGACGTTAATTTGGTCTTGTGGGGTAAAAGGAAATACAATTATTCAGCAATGTGGTTTACCTATTAAGAACGGCAAGCTCCCAATAGACCAATATTTACGCGTTGAAGGCTTCGAAAATATTTTCAGTATTGGTGATTGCTCACTATTCATGAAGGATGAAAAATCTTCTTTACCGCCTACTGCACAGGTTGCACTTCAAGAAGCAGATGTTTGTGCAATGAATATGGTTGCAACAATTCGCGGAGGTGAGTTAACAGCATTTCAATACCACCACAAAGGCTCGGTTGCATCAATTGGTACTTGGGCAGCTGTAGGAAAAGTGGGTAACTTCCGTCTATCTGGTTTATTTGGTGCCTTTATGAAACAAGTAATTGAAGCACGGTATCTGTTTAATCTTGGTGGTCCTTCCCTCATCTACAAGCAGCATTTTGGTGTAGGCCATGAGCCAATAAAAGTCACTGTAAAACAATAATTCAGTTCCTTAAGACAGAAGCCCCATATCCAACACCTGGAATGGGGCTCATTTTTTATAGTATGATCGTACCAATCCACTTACACCCACTCTAAAAATTCAAGCCGATTTCCAAAAGGGTCATTTACATGTATTCTGCTTGCTCCAGGAAGATTATCATCTTCTTGGAAGGCAATTTCATGCTTTTTCAGATGTACCTTTAATTCCTCAATATTTTCTACAACAAACGCGGGATGTGCCTTTTTGGCAGGTGAGAACGGTTTTTCTACACCGATGTGAAGCTGGAAGGTTCCAAATTCAAACCAAACTCCACCTCGTTTCTTTAATTCTTCTGGTTTTTCGACCTCCATAAGTCCTAAGAGCTCACCAAAGAAATTTCTTGCATCCTCTTCACAGCCTTGTGGCGCAGCAAGTTGTATATGATCAATTTTCTTTATTTCAAAAGCCATGTTTATCCCTCCGTTTAGGTACATTTATATTATTCTATTTTATAAAATTTATAATTTTCTATCAAATTTTAATGGATTTCAAAAAAGTTAATGCACAATGTAAAAAGAGGCTAACCCCAAAGAAAGGAAGTTAACCTCTTTTTACATTAGGCGCTGTTAAACTTGCCTGTTGATTTCCGCTCCAGGCACTTCGCTTTCCGTGGGTGTTTTTCGGTGAGCCTCCTCGGCGAAACGCGCCTGCGGGGTCTCACCTGAACCATACTCCCACAGGACATTGAATTGCATCTTGAATCCGCCCACGCACGAAGAAAATGCGATAGCATTTTCGAGGAGGCTTCGTGCCTTCCGCTCCAATCAACAGGGTGTATAAATAAACACTGTTCTTTAACAAAGCCTTACATTAATAAACATCCTTCTTTGTGAATACAACAAATGAAACAAGTAGTGCTGCTGCCCACCAGACGAACAAGACCATTAGGGAGAAGGAGAGATTCATCCCTTCAATCGGAGGAGCCGAGCCCTTCATATAATCCGTTAAACGGAGGTTTACCATAAAGAAATACTTAGCCGATTCCCATGATGAAACCATATTACTCAAAATTGCTCCTGATATTAAAGCGGCAAGCATGACGCCCATTCCTGCGGCTGTACTTCGAATCAAAACAGATAACATAAAGGAAAGAGTACCCACAACAATGGAAACAAACCAAACTAAGCCAAAATCCATCAATAAAAACTTCCAAAGGCTAAGCAGTTTCACGTCTGTTGTATTTAATCCTGTTTCCGTTACATTAAATCCTGTTAATATCGGTGCCCCCCAACCATTATAACCAAATACTATCCCAGAAATAAGATAGGAAAGGATCCCAGCAATAGCTATTATTAAGGAAACAGCTAAGCACAGTGTAATATATTTACTTAGCAGGACCTTCCATCTTCTTACTGGACGCGTCAACAGCAGTTTAATGGAACCTAAACTATGCTCGGAGGACACTAAATCACTGGCAATCACCATAACCATTAAAGGAATAAATAAATCTATGGAATTCTCAATAAATATTCTCATAAATGTTGGCGCACCAGGTTCGGCTGGATTAATATCATGGTCCAAATAATATTGTTGTTGCTGTAAGGATATTTGCAATTGCTTCTTCCACTCATCCGTGATCCGGCTACTGCTCAAACGGTTTGTCGTATCAACAATTTGCTGCTGTAAAATCGTGCGCCAATCACTAGTCCCTAATTTTTCACGCTGCGTCTCAACCTGCTTATACTGCGCATATGTAAATAACAAAACTAAAACGCCAATAATGATGGCAATCACAACTAGTCTCTTTTTGGCAATCAACTTCATCATTTCATTCTGAATCAACCTATTCAATGGAGTCACCCCCTGTAAGTTCGAGGAATAAATCTTCAAGCACTGGCATTTTTCGATTCATCTCCGTTACTGAAACCCCAGCAAGAACAAGCTGTTTATTCCATTCAGGAACATTTTGCTCATCGAACTCTGTCACAAGTGTTCCATCATCTCTTTCTTCAATCGTAGTTAAAGTAGACAATACTTGTTTCCCTGTTTCAAACGGATGGACTTGCCAGACTACTTTTTCTCGATTGGACAGTAGTTGCTGGACCGTATCTATACGAATGACCGACCCTTTTGAAATAATAGCTACCCGATCACAGAGTAATTGAATTTCACTTAATAAATGACTCGAGACAAGAACACTCAATCCTTCCTTCTCTGCTAAAAAGCGGATAAATTGGCGCATTTCACGAATTCCGGCAGGATCTAGACCATTTGTCGGTTCATCGAGGATTAACACTCTCGGGTTTCCTAACAAGGCTTGTGCAATTCCAAGACGTTGTCTCATTCCAAGTGAGTACGTTTTAACCTTATCATGAATCCTTTCACTTAAACCAACCAAGTCCGTTACCTCTCTAATCCGTTCCTCTCCGATACCGTCAAGCATCCGAGCAAAATGAAGCAAATTATTATAACCAGATAAATAAGGATATAATTCTGGATTTTCCACAATACAGCCCAAATTTTTCATTGCCTCATAAAAATGAGTTTCAATGTTATATCCACAAATCTGAATACTTCCAGATGTAGGTTTAATAAGACCCACAAGCATCCGAATCGTAGTTGTTTTACCAGCCCCATTTGGTCCTAGGAAACCAAACACTTCACCCTCATGTAAATCAAAGGTTAACCCTTTAATGATTTCTCTTCTCCCAATTTCTTTTTTTAGATTTTTTACAGATAACGTTATACTTTTCTCCATTATTTCCCTCTCCTTACCAGGTGAGCAATGAGGCTACCCGTTCTGCAATTAAACGGTACCCTTTTGAATTTGGATGAAACTTGTCAGAATATAAATAATCGTTGACCTTTAACTCAAATAAGTCAAACGTAGGGACAAATACAATTTTAGGGTAGGCTGCACTAATTTCCGCACTATCATAATTCCAATGTCGAACCACCTTTGACATCTCTTTTCCCTGGTCTAAATCAATAAATGGATTATACAATCCTATAAAAAACACATTGGCATCCGGATTGTTCTTTCGGATTTGTTCGAATATAGCCTTAAGGTTTTCAAGATACTTTTTCTCGATTGTCGCAACATCATCCGTTCCAAAATCCATTATGGCTTTTCCACCTCGGAACAAATCGTTTCCGCCAATCGTTACAAGAACCAAGTCTGCTTTCTTAATCTGCCGCCCCACTTCTTTTTCTTGTACCTGTTTGCGGAGCTGATCTGATCTTTGGCCATTTATCCCCAGGTTGGTAATTTGGACAGGACCTTTTGTCTTTTCTTTAATTTCATCCATTAAAACCCCTACATATCCTTTACCTGTTTCGTCTCCTGTTCCTCTAGTTAACGAATCGCCTAAAGCAACAATGTTTAGTCCTTTTTTACTTTTCATTACTGTTTTTTCAGTCGTTCTTTCAGGTACTTTTTCTGGCTTCCCTGCATAATATTCTCCTACTGCCCAACCAAGTCCAATAAGCCAGATGAGGCAAAATAATACGGAGACGGCAGTAATTGAACGGATAAGATTTTTACTCATAAAAACTTCCTTTCTGGCCTTTTCTATTATTTAATCACAGTTCGGCTTTGAAACAAACTTTCAACCTCCTTATTTCACAAACATTCAATAACTTTTTCAAAAGAATGTTTCTTAAATGATGGCTCTGTTAAACCTGCCTGTTGATTTACGCTCCAGGTGCTTCGCTTTCCGTGGGTGTTTCGGAGAGCCTCCTCGGAGAAACGCGCCTGCGGGGTCTCCCTTAAACCATACTCCCACAGGACATTGAATAAGCTTCATCGAATCTTCACCGCACGAAGGAAATGCGATAGCATTTTCGAGGATCTTCGCACCTTCCGCTCCAATCAACAGTGTGTAAAAATCAACACTGTTCTTTAACACAGCCTAAATGATAAAAAGCCGATTCCCATAATGGGAACCGGCCACATCTATATAACTATTCTTCTAAATTGCCCATTGGTCCAAAGAATTCAAAGTGAATTCTATCTTCCTTGACTCCTAATTCTTTTAATGCGCGATTGATGGCCTTCATGAAAGGTACTGGTCCACAGAAATAGAAATCGGCTTGATCTTTATCAACCTTTTCCTCCAACCATTCACGTGTGATATATCCTTCTACATCAAAACGATTGTATTTTCGGTCATCTTCCGTTGGAGAATCATAGAAGAAAAATGATTTCACTGTTTCAAGCTTTGTTAAATCTTCCACTTCATTTCTAAGTGCATGAACATTACCATTTTGTGCTGCATGAACAAAAGTTACCTCTCTGTTTGGCTGAATCTCAACAACAGTTTTTAACATACTCATCATCGGTGTTAATCCAACACCACCACTTAACAAGACGACAGGTGTAACCTTTTCTGTATTTAAAATAAAGTCGCCAGCAGGCACACTGACTTTTAGAATATCGCCTTCCTTCACTCCGTCATGAAGGTAATTTGATACTCTACCATCTGGATTTCCTGCTCCTACTTCACGTTTTACACTAATTCTGTAATAGTCTTTACCAGGAGCATCGGATAAGCTGTATTGACGGATATGTGTGAAATCTTCTCTCTCAAATTCCATTTTAATACTGATGTATTGTCCTGGAATAAAAGTAGCAATACCCTTATTATCTTCTGGTTTTAGATAAAAAGAAGTAATAACATCGCTCTCCACTACTTTACGGTCAACAATAAAACGTCTGAATCCTTCCCAACCGCCATCTTGTTTTTCAGCCTCATCATACATTTCTGCTTCTACACTGATAAAAGCATCTGCAATAAGGTTATATGCTTGCGCCCATGCATCGATGATCTCATCAGTTGCTGCATCTCCTAACACATCTTTGATAGCAAGCAGCAAATGCTTTCCAACAATCGGATAATGCTCAGGTTTAATTCCAAGACTGCGGTGCTTATGTGCAATTTGTTTTACAACTGGCAGAATAGCCTCTAGGTTATCAATGTACATAGCAGCAGCATAAACTGTGCCTGCTAATGCTTTTTGCTGACGGCCTTGCTTCTGATTTGCATGATTAAATATATTTAATAGTTCAGGATGATTTCCAAACATAAGTTGATAAAAACGTGTTGTAATAGTTTCTCCATGTTTTTCTAAAACGGGTACTGTAGATTTAATAATTTCAATTGTTTTTTGATTTAACAAAGTAATCACTCCTATATACGTTATCACTGTCTGCATAGTGATTATATGAGATTTATTACAATGATTAAGTGATTTAAATCACACATTGTTATATTTGAATAATTCGAACTAGTTCAAAAATCATTGACTACCGAAAAATCTATCAATTACTCCTTTTTTAAAATAATGATGATTTTTTTTGTCAGTTCTTTTTTTGAGTATGACAAATGTAACTTGACTACCTATTCAAAGCTCTTGTATCGTTTAGTGTGGTTATAGAGAATTCCACTGGAGGAAGAAGATTTTATGAATAAACCAAAGATTGCGTGGATTACAGATACTACTGCTTCTCTAAGTAAAGAATTTATTGAACAGCATCATATACATGTCATCCCTTTGCACGTTGTAATTAATGATGAATTCTACAAGGAAACTGTTGACATTAGCGAAGAAGAGTTTTATGAACGTATGAAAAATGAAGAAGGAAAATTTCAATCCTCACAGCCTTCTATTTCAGACTTTGTCGACTTATATAGTAAATTAAAGGAAGAATATGATTTTGGAGTAGCCATTCATGCATCTAGCCTGTTAACTGGAACCTACCAATCATCTGTAATGGCAGCTGAAATGGAAGACTTTAAACTATATGCATTTGATTCGCAAACGGGGTCGTTTCCCCTTTCCTTTTTAGTAAAAAGAGGAATAGAGTTAGCTGAACAGGGTGTAGAAATTAACGATATAATGTCCCATTTAAACGGTTTGCTTGACAAGACGCGCTTATATTTGATTCCTTCAAACCTTGATCAGCTTCATAAAAGCGGCAGGGTATCAGGCAGCCAAAAAATAATAGCTTCCCTCTTTAATATCAAGCCGATTTTATCCATTGAAGAAGGTGCTGCCAAAATTAAAGATAAAGTTCGTACGGATAAAAAAGTCATTGCATGGCTTGTGAATAAATTGAAAGAGGACCTAGAGACCAAAACAGTGAAAAAGGTTGCGATTGTTCATGCAAACGATATCAAGAAAGCAACTGAGCTGGAAAAAGTAATGAAAGAGACTTTCCCCACAATTGAAACTGAAATATTAATGCTCATTACGGTTGCTGGTGTTCATACCGGTGTTGGTACAATTGGCTTGTCATGGGTGTGTGAATAAAGAGGCCGAATTTTGGCCTCTTTTACTATAGAAAATATATTGGTTAATTCATCCAATTTAGTCTAATATAAAGAGAGAGTCATAGTTTTAACAAAATCAAATGATTGGATTGGAACGGATGAGAAAAAGGTTATTGACCTATTTGAGTATACTTGTAGTATTAGGGTTAATTTATGTTGGTGTCTTGCAGTTTAAGATTAGTCAGCATATTCAAACGGATGTACCCAAACATGTCGATTATATTATTGTTCTAGGGGCAAGGGTAAAAGGAACTGTTCCTTCTCTTGCATTCGCAAGCCGGATTAAGGCTGCAGCCAGTTATTTAAAGGAAAACGAAAATACTATCGCAATCGCTTCTGGCGGAAAAGGGCCTGGTGAAGATATTACTGAGGCTGAGTCGATCAGAAGAGAACTTATCAAGTTGGGTATCAGTGAGTCTCGTATCTTGTTGGAAGACCGTTCCACAGATACCTATGAAAATATAGAGTACTCTAAAAAGTTGATTCCGAAAAATGCGGACTCGGGATTGATTGTGACTAATACGTTTCATATTTACCGTGCTGTTTCCATTGCAAAAGACCAGGGTCTAGAGGTAAATGGGCTGCCTGCGAAAACCCCGTTACAGGCTGTAGTAAAATCCTATATTCGTGAATATTTGGCGATTACTAAGTTTTATTTAAAAAGATACTTACTAGATTAAAAAAAGAGGTTGATTCACAAAGTCAACCTCTTTTACGTTATTTCGTTTTTGCATAAACGCATGTATCTCTTATTTCTATCCCATCGGCTGACAATCCGTCATTTTTTAAGATCCCCTCTAATGTGAATCCTAACTTTTCTGGAATTGCCCGGCTTTTCGAATTATTTGAGTCGCAGCGAATTTCCACTCGACGGGCTTTCAGCTCCGTAAAGGCAAATTCTGTGATTGCATGTGTGGCTTCAGTGATATAACCTTTTCCACTATGCCTCGTATCAATCCAGTAGCCAATTTCAAATTTTGGAACACTCCAGTTAATTCTATGTAAGCCGGAAGACCCGATAAATTCTCGTGTTTCTTTATCATAAAGGTGCAACCGAAGGTCTTCACGAGTCAAAAACTTTGCGTGTGCTTCCCTCATATTCACTTCGACATCTTCTACTGTTTGATTTCTATGTGCCCACGGCATATATTCCTTCAGTTCAGTTAAAGAAGCCTGCATGGCGTCATATACGGCCTTTCCATCTCCAGGCATGGGTTTGCGAATGAGTAGTCTTTCTGTGGTCAACTGCTCTGGAAAGTCGATGAGTATCGGTTTCATTGTTCAAATCCTCCTTTTAACTACTATACAATTCGCTAGGATGCTGTAAATTCCTTTTAATAAAAATTATTTCTACACAAAATCAGGTTTTTTCTACACAAATTTAGATTATATCTACACAAATTCAGCCTTTATCTACACATTTTCGGTATATATCTACACGGTTTTGAGATATATCTACAAATACACACAAAAAAGGCCCTCCTAAAAAGGAAGAGCCCCCATTCTTAGTATGCTTTTGCCCAGTAAACCATCTTAGTAGCTTCTTTGCCGCAGCATACACATTTGTCAGAAACTTGTTCTTGTTCAAATGGCATACATCTTGAAGTTGCCCCAGTTTCTTCTTTAATTTTGTCCTCACAAGCTACATCTTCACACCACATAGCTTTGATAAATCCTGGCTTCTCCTCTAGAGTTTCTTTTAACTCAGGAAGTGTAGTCGCTAGAGAAGTTCTTTCTTCACGGTGATTCAATGCCTTGTTGTATAAATTAGTCTGAATCTCGTCAAGTAACGCAACAAGTTTAGTTTCCAATTCATCCATTGGTACAATGACCTTTTCTAAGGTATCGCGTCTTACCAATACTACCTGTTTATTTTCAATATCCTTTGGTCCAACCTCTAGACGAACTGGAACACCCTTCATTTCGTACTCATTGAACTTCCAGCCTGGCTTTTTATCGCTTGCATCAATATCAACACGCGCAACCTGTCCTAGTGACTTTTTCAAATCATAGGCAAAGTCCAGCACCCCTTCTTTATGCTGAGCAATAGGTACAATCATGACTTGGGTTGGAGCCGCTTTTGGAGGAATGACTAGACCGCGGTCGTCCCCATGCACCATGATTAATGCCCCAATGATTCTTGTTGTAAAGCCCCAAGAAGTTTGGTGAACATACTGTAGTTTACCTTCTTTATCCGTGTACTGAATGTTAAAAGCTTCCGCAAAACCAGTACCAAAGTGGTGCGAGGTACCAGACTGCAACGCTTTTCCGTCGTGCATTAAGCTTTCAATAGTAAAAGTCGCTTTTGCACCCGCAAACTTTTCTTTTTCTGTTTTTTGTCCCTTTACAACTGGAATCGCAAGGATTTCCTCACAAATCGCTGCATATACATTTAACATTTTAATGGTTTCTTCCATTGCCTCTTCATCTGTTGCATGGGCAGTATGGCCTTCCTGCCATAAAAATTCTAATGTACGTAAGAATGGACGTGTTGTTTTTTCCCAGCGAACAACGTTAGCCCATTGATTATAAAGCTTTGGTAAATCTCTGTATGAATGAATGATATTACTATAATGCTCACAAAAAAGAACCTCAGAAGTTGGGCGGACAACCAAACGCTCAGCTAATTCTTCAGAACCGCCGTGTGTAACCCATGCTACTTCTGGAGCAAAGCCTTCCACGTGGTCTTTTTCCTTTTGTAATAAGCTTTCTGGAATGAATAAAGGCATATAGACATTCTCATGTCCAGTTTCTTTGATGCGACGATCTAATTCGTTTTTAATATTATCCCATAAAGCATATCCGTACGGACGAATAATCATTGATCCGCGAACGCTTGAATAGTCAATTAAATCTGCTTTAGTTACAACATCTGTATACCACTGGGCGAAATCATCATCCATCGCCGTGACATCTTTTACAAATTCCTTAGCCATCTTGACACCTCATTAAATTTATTAAAATAAATACACAGAGCTTCCGTATACATGCAAAAAGGCCCTAATCCCAAAAAAGGGACCAAGGCCTGGCGGTACCACCCTAAATTCATAAAGCATTCGCTTTAAACTCTTTGCATGATAACGGATTTGATCCGCATGTATCTTCAAGATATCCGATACAGAACTCAGAGGCAGGTTCAAATGACTGTCTTAAGAAACCTCGCACCAATGGTTTCCTCTCTTGGTAAGACACAATTCACTTTACTAATCCCCGTCATCGTTTCAATAGTATTTTTGAAGAAATTATATATTTCATCAACCAAAAAGTCAAGGTTCATAAAACGTTCATATAATTCACTTAATAGGCACTTTTGTATACATAATTTACAATTATAATACTCTTATGTTGTTTATTTCTAAAAATGATTCAGCACACATAAGAGGAGACCAATCAAATGACTATTTTTTCAATCATATCGGCCGTACTTGTTGCTATAGGGACCGGCTATACCATTTACCTTCTATACCGCAATAAAAATCAACTGAGCAATACTCCAGGATTACTGCTTAGCATGGTAATTGCTATTATTACAGGCTTGTTGACCGGAAGCATTATTGGAATTCTCTCTGGTGAAACATTTTTAGTTGTTGGCGTTAGCATGATTATTGGATTCGTAATTGGCTTCTTAGCAGGACACCCTATTGGATTACTTGCGATACTAATGGCTTCTATCTTTGGGTTAATCGGTGGGATTAATGGAGCAATTCTTGGATTATTTCTTCAATACATAACCCCCACCATACTACTTGGAATTTTATTAGGATTCTATATTGTGATAATCGGTTTTGTTATTGTTTACATTTCCGTAACCACGAAGAATAAATTTTCAATTGATACCGAAGAACTATCTCCATTTGCAATATTAGGAGGAGGAGCTGTTCTCGTATCACTATTTTTATTTATGTATAGTACTGATATGGTAAAGATTCCAGGGAAATCAGAGACAGCACAAGCTGTAACAAAACAAGAAAACGCAGCTAAAAAGGCATCTGCAACAGAAATCGATGTTACCGATCAAAGCAAACCAAAAATAAACATGCTCGTAACAAAGACAGGATACACCCCTAATGTCATCCGTGTGAAAAAGGGTGTTCCAATAGAACTAGAGATCAATAATCCACTGGAAGATAGCTGTTTATCAACATTTATGATTCCTGATTTTAATATTAAAAACGTTAACTTAAAAGTTGGAACGACCAAACTTTCCTTTACCCCTGATAAAACAGGAAAATATACGTTTAGTTGCGGCATGGAAATGTTTAAAGGAACAATAATCGTAGAATAAAAGACAAAAAGGCTGACTTCCTCCAATTAAGTCAGCTTTTTTTTCACCTATAAAACTTCTTGATTTTCTAAGTACCGCTTTTTTCTCTTTCTATCTGTGCGCAGGATTTGAATAGATAAATAGATTCCTGAACCGGTAAGGAACATCATAGCGATTGCCGTTAAATCAATTAGCCATTTCACGTCAGTATTACCGATTCTTCCTTCATGCAGACCTCGGATGGTGCTCATGAATGATCCTTGTCCCATTCTTTCTCCACGAAATCCTTCAGGAAAATTCCCATTCCTGCCGAACCCAGAAGTTCCTTGAAATTGTCCATTTTCATTCGAGCCAGTTTGTCCCTGGGATTGAGCATTTCTATTAAACCCATTTTGCCCTTGCATTTGACCATTTCCTTGACCAGCATTCTGTCTAAATTGTCCTCCATTGAACTGACCCGGCTGAAAGTTTCCTCTTCCACCTTCAACTTGAGCTTGTCCCATTAACCATGGTTCATTCATTAATAAGCCGGTAAGCGACTCCATAAAAATTAATACAGATGCAATTAATCCGATCCATAAGTGCGCCCTTCTTAGTTTCTTCATTACGGTGTTTTCTCCTTTCAACATAATGTTGTTTCCATTCATAAGCCTATTATGTTGAGGGTTCCTTAAGATTTCCTTAAAAAAGAACCCAAAATTAATTTTTTTGGGTTCTTGGAAAAATAATTTCAATGGTCGTTCCTTTACCGAGACTACTTTGAACCTTGGTTTTTCCATGATGTTTCTCGATAATCCATTTTGCAATTGACAAGCCAAGACCCGTACCTTCGGCAGCGGTTCGAGCTTTGTCGCTTTGATAGAAACGGTCAAATATTTTTGGAATATCTTCTTCTGGGATACCAATCCCATTATCCTTTACTTCTAAGTGGATGGAGGAGTGACTTTGCCTGCATGAAAGTAGGATTTCCCCTCCTTCTTTCGTGTACTTTATTGCGTTATCCAACAAGATAACAATAAGCTGATGAATCCTTTCTTTATCTGCATAAAATTCCACCGGTTCAAGAGCACATAAACGAAGTTCCTTCTCTTGGTATAGAGCAATCTCTTCATAATGATGTAGAATTTCTTTTAATAGTTCATCTAAGCGGAAAGACTTCTTCCTCATTTCAATCTGATCGGAATCAGACCTGGCCAACGTCAATAAATTGGCCACAAGTTTCGACAGACGTCTTGATTCATTAGAAATGGCTGAAATATCTAATATTTTATCCTTTATCGTTGCTGCTGGTGATCGAAAAAGAATATCTGTCTTTGCTTGGATTACAGCTAATGGGGTTCGCAGTTCGTGCGATGCATCAGAAACAAACTCTGTCTGCTTTTGCCATGCCTTTTTAATCGGCACAAGTGCTTTGCCCGCTAAGAAATAACCCGATACAACAGCTAGAACGACTCCGATACAAATTCCGATGATAATAATTAACAGGAGTCTTTTTAGTAACTCATTTTCTGAGTCTACATTTCGAATAAATTGAACGGTAATTTTACCTAACTCAGGATGAACAACTTCGAATGCAACATATCGAAAAGAAAATTGCTCCACATTCACATCCTCTAGACTATTTAATGTTTTCGGTCGAATTGCCTCTTCATTATCTAGAAAAAGGTCAGAATCACGGTTTTGTTCCGCGATTAATTGTTTATTTTCATCCCAAATTAAGGTCATGATTCTTGGGTCTCTTCGGACAAATCTTGCTTTCACCCCAGGCTCATCTTCTTTTTTCTCACCTTTTAATGGGCCTATACCAGGTCTCGGCTGATTCTCAAAGTGTTTAAGTGATTCTTCTAGTGACTCATTAACATCCTTATATAATCTGTTCTCCGTATAAAAATAAATAATAGCACCAAGCACGCTAATTAGGATAATAAAGACGATTGAATTAATAAATGTTAATCGGATAAGTGTTTGCCGAAACATTTGCTCCCCCTACTCTTCGTTAAGCATATAACCTACTCCACGAATCGTTTTAATATCAGAATGGTAACCCGATGGTTCTAGTTTTTTTCGAAGGTGATGCATGAAAACCTCAACAATGGCAATGGTTGTATCTGAATCAAAGCCCCATACGCGATCATAGATTTGTTCCTTGGTTAAAATAGCCCCTTTGTTTTGAATGAGGTATTCTAGTAGTTCATATTGTTTGGCTGTAAGTTTGATTTGTTCACCATTTGCCACAATGTCTCTTTCTTTTCCTAATAGTTCTATTCCACGATATTGTATGGTCTGATTAGTAGTTAAGCTGCCACTTCTTCGTAATAATGCTCGGATCCTTGCTTTTAACTCCGCTGCTTGGAATGGCTTCACTAAGTAATCATCTCCGCCGCTATCCAACCCCTTCACACGGTCTTCCAGGGAATCTCTAGCTGTCAGAAACAGGACTGGTATTTTTAATCCTTCTTTACGAATCGTCTGAAGGACTTCAAATCCATCTATTTCGGGGATCATTACGTCTAAAACAATAGCATCATGGATGTTTTGCATGGCCAAAAACAATGCATCTTCTCCATTCGTTGCTTGATCAACCTCAAATTCGTCTGATAATAATTCAACAATTGATTCCAACAACGAAAGATTATCTTCGACAACTAGTAAACGCATCTCTATCTCTCCTAGTAAAAAGGTCTATTTTGATGTTACAAAAAAGTATAATATCCGACTTCGAGAATTGTCCAGCTCCAGCGCCTAGCCCCTCGGGTCAAATAACCTTCGGCAATAAAAGTCAAAAGGCGGACTTTTCTTCCCGAAGAATATTTGCCTGTCGGGGCTGACCAAGGCGCTTACGCTTTTCTAATTATAGAGGAAACAAAGCGGCCGCAATAGATGCGATCCGCTTTGTTTCACTATTCATATCTCAGTGCTTGAATCGGATTCAACTTAGAAGCTTTATTAGCAGGGAATACTCCAAAAATCACACCTACTGCTAACGAGAATAAAAACGATAATATCATTACTGAAGAAGTAAACGATACGGTCAAGCTTAATAGAGAGGATAATAATTTTCCTATGCCTACTCCTGCTAAAATCCCAATAACCCCACCTACTCCACTTAAGACAACCGCTTCAATAAGGAATTGTAAAAGGACATCTCTCCTTTTTGCCCCTATTGCTTTACGAATACCAATTTCTTTGGTTCGTTCTGAAACAGATACAAGCATTATATTCATAATTCCAATTCCACCGACAAGTAGAGAAATACTAGCAATCCCTCCAAGCATCATAGTCATCGTATCTGTAACAGAACTCATCGTATCCATTAAATCCTGTTGGTTTGTTACACTATAGGAATCACTTTTATTAGGAAATATAGAAGCCATTTTCCTTTCTACTTCGTTCATGACATAGTCCATTTGGTCTTCACTTTTTCCTTGAAGATATACTTGATTAATCGTTGTACTCTTGACCAACCGCTGTCCCGTACTAATTGGAACGATAACCACATTATCACCGCTTTGCCCAAGTGAACTGCCTTTTGATACGAGGACACCTACTACTTTAAAGGATGTTCCCTCAATTTGAATGTATTGACCAATAGGGTTTTCCGCACCAAAAAAGGTTGATGCCGTATCTGCACCGATTACTGCAATTTTTTGTCTATATTCAATATCTAAATCTGTAATGAAACGCCCTGCACTCACTTTAGTGTCACGCACAATGGAATAAGCAGCATTGGTTCCTGTTAGTGTCACTTGTGAAGAGGTTTTATCTTTTTTAACATTTACCCGTCCAGAAACAACAGGAGAAATAGCCTTCACACCATTTAGTTTACCAAGCCCATCGATTTTATCTTCTGATAATGCTAAATCTGTGCCAAAGGTATTAATCGTTAAGAGGTTCGTTCCAAGCTGATTAATCTGACTCGTCACATTTTTGGCCGATCCTTGTGCGATTGAAACAAGGATGATGACAGAGGACACTCCAATAATCATTCCCAGCATCGTTAAAGCAGACCTAAGCTTATTCCCTCTAATACTGCGGAGTGCCATTTTAATAGATTGAAAGATTCCCAACAAGGTCACCCCCGTTTTCTTGAAGCTGGCCATCTTGAATACTGACCATTCTCTTCGCTTGCTTTGCAATGGCTAAATCATGCGTTATTAAAATAATGGTATGCCCTGTTTCATTAAGCTCTTGCATAATGAGTAGAATTTCTTTACTAGTTTTACTGTCAAGTGCACCTGTTGGTTCATCCGCAAGAAGGATGGATGGATTTCCTACAAGTGCTCTAGCAATCGCCACCCGTTGCTGCTGTCCCCCTGAAAGCTGGGTTGGCAAATGGCCTGCCCTCTCCTTTAAACCTACTTTTTCAAGGCTTTCTAAAGCTCTCTCCCGTCGTTCTTTGGTGGGAACCCCGCTATATAACAATGGCAATTCTACATTTTCAAGTGCTGTTAACTTAGTTAAGAGATTAAAATTTTGAAAGATAAATCCTATTTTTTTATTTCTAATCGTCGCCAATTGATTGTCATTCATCTTGCTGATGTCTCTACCATCCAATAAATAGGTTCCCGACTGCGGTCTGTCGAGGCAGCCTAACATGTTCATTAGAGTGGATTTACCGGAACCAGATGGGCCAATGATGGCTAAGAATTCTCCTTGCTCAATATCAATTGAAACTTTATTTAGAGCATGGACTGTCTCTCCTCCAAGTTGGTAGGTCTTCATTAAACCTTTAATTTGAATAATTGGTTTGGCCATCACTAGTTACCGGTCCTTCCACTAAATTGTCCTTGACGACCACCACTGCGGTTAAAACCGCCCATTCCACCCATATTTCCTCCGCCAAATCCTCCACCTTGCATGAAGCCTCTTGTATTGTTTGAAGAGGTACCAGTGGCAAGCTGTGGTAATTGAACAACTTGTCCCTCTTTTAAACCTTCGGTAATTTCGACATAATCTTCATTAGCTAATCCCGTTTTTACCATTTGTTGTTCTGTTCCGCCATTAGATTGTGAATTGTCCGAGGCTGATGTTAGTAGGACATATTTTTCATTATTACTGCTGTGAATGGCATCGAGCGGCACATATAATGTATCCTTCTTGCTTGCTGTTAATATACTAGCCTCTGTACTCATACCAACTTTAAGATTAACAGGTTTATCAATATGAATCGTTACATCAAAAGTAGACACACCGTTGGAAGAAGTACCTTCTTCAGCTATATTCGTCACCTTACCTGTGTAACTTTGATCTGGGAAGGCATTTATTTTGATATTTACAGTTTGATCTTTTTTTATCTGTGGAATATCAAGCTCATCTATTTGTACCACTGTCTCCAAGTCTTTATAGTTCGTAACATGTGCAACAACTTGTCCACTTGTTACCCGCTCACCAGCTGAAACAGCAATAGTAGTGACGATTCCCGCAGCTGTCGCAGTGATTGGATCACTTCCATCCGTAAAAGAAATTAGCTCATCCCCTTCTTTAACCTCTTCACCTACAGAAACCAACACTTCATCAATTTCATTGTTATTGTCTTTTGCTTTAATATCTTCACTCGTTACTGGCTGAACTGTTCCTGATCCACTGATTTTAACTTCTAGCGTTCCTTTTTGAACAATTGCTGTCCTTACCTGTGCTGATGCTGTTTGGCTCTTTGTTTTTGTTGAAAAATATTGATAGCCGACAAAGCCAACTATAAGTATGCCTATCGTTAGTAACACCCATTTTTTCATTTGTTTTCTACTCCTTTTTATACCTGGGCTCTTAACCAGGAAGCTGAAAGTTTTCATAAAGTATTATTGCTTTCAAACCTTAATTTTTCCTTAAGGGAAAATATTGACTGAAATTTTTCTTTGTTTTATAGTTAAACAAGTGAATAGTTAAATGGTTGAACTACTTTTTCCAAAAGGGGAGGTGTAGGAATGGATAATAAAACCGTACAGGAATTGATTGACCGCTATGTGACGTTATCCTTTCAGGTACACAAAAAAGCCGAGTCATTAATTAAGGGACAAATAGGCAATGAATTGACAAATGACCAGCACTACATATTACGATATATCAACCAATCTAAGGAATGTACCTCTTCTGAATTAGCTGATGCATTTGAAGTGAATAAAAGTGCCATAACAGCAATTATTAACCGAATGGTAGAAAGAGGACTGATTCAGCGAACACGCGATGAAAACGACCGAAGGGTTGTTTATTTAACGTTGACTGTTGCAGGTGAATCCTTATTTCAGGATTGCCAAGAAAAAGTACGCTTACTAGTCGAATCGATCATTACCCAATTTGATGAAACAGAAATTGTTAACTTTGTGAATACTTATGAAAAGTTAGCTGCAATTTTAACTAACAAGAAAAAGGAAGAACTGGGGGAATAATCCTTGAACGCGATTATTAAAGGAAAATGGTTCATTCTAGTCGCTTGGATAGCTGTGATTGCTACTCTTTTTACGGTGGCACCAAATATGGAAGGCCTTGTACGTGAGAAAGGACAAATTTCTGTTCCCGAAGGCTACTCATCAACCATAGCAGAGAAAATCCTTAGAGATGTTCAATCTAGTGAAAATAAAGGAAGGGATCTGCAGACTGCACTTGTTTTCCACAGTGAAAAGAAATTAACGAAGAAAGATTTTCTCAATGCAGAAAAAGCCGTTAATATCCTGGAAAAAAACAAAGAGGAGCTCGGAATCACTGAAATCCTTTCCCATTTTAAACAAGAGCAATTAAAAGACCAGCTTGTGTCTAAAGATGGAAAAACCATCTTAGTTTCCGTAAAGGTAACAGCTAATAATCGAGATGCAAAAGAAATATCAAAAGATTTGTATGATGCCATCGAGCAAATTAAATTGGAACATTATTATACCGGAAACTGGGTGATAAGTGAGGACCTTGTGACCAATTCACAGGAAGGCTTGAAAAAAACAGAAGGAATTACAGTTGGATTTATTCTGATCGTGCTTTTGTTAGTATTTAGATCGGTCATTGCGCCCATTATTCCTTTAGTAACTGTAGGATTCAGCTATCTTACAGCCCAATCCATTGTTGCTCTGTTGGTGGATAAGGTTGATTTTCCTTTATCCACGTTTACTCAGATTTTCTTAGTAGCCGTACTATTCGGAATAGGAACGGATTATTGTATCTTGCTCCTTAGCCGCTTTAAAGAGGAAATGGCAGAAGGAAAAGATGTGAAGGAAGCGATTATTACTACTTATCGCACAGCGGGTAAAACCGTTTTCTTTAGTGGAATTGCAGTAATGATTGGTTTTGCTTCTATTGGGCTTTCCACCTTCCAGCTTTATAAATCAGCTGCTGCAGTAGCTGTCGGAGTCGCCATTTTGTTAATTGCGCTTGTTACCGTCGTTCCTTTCTTCATGGCTGTATTAGGCAAAAAACTTTTTTGGCCATCGAAAGGAAAGCTGGAGCATGGGGAAAGCAAATTCTGGGGCGTGATGGGTAAATTTGCACTGGCAAGACCTCTAATTGCTTTTATTCTTGTCGCCCTTATTTCTGTTCCGTTCTTATTTACTTATGATGACCAATTGTCGTTTAACTCGCTGGAAGAAATCAGCGATGATTATCCTTCAATAAAAGGGTTTAATATCATTGCCGATTCATTTGGTCCTGGAGAATCGATGCCAACTCAAATTGTTATTAAAAACGATGATCAAATGAATACGACGGAATATATAGCCATTACTGAAAAAATCAGTCAAGAATTAAAGAAAGTCAATGACGTAAACACCGTTCGTTCTGTTACTCGTCCAACTGGTTCACCTATTGATGACTTTTACATTTCTAAACAAGTTGTTAGCCTGGAAGACGGGCTTGGCCAAAGTAATGAGGGAATTAAAAAAATCAGTAACGGCCTAGAAGAAGCTGTAAGCCAAATGAGTTCGAACCAACCAAAAATGAAGGAAGCAACTGATGGGCTTAACACATTGATTAAGGGTACCAATGATCTAAAAACAGGAGTAGGAACTATTAAAGAAAAGCTCACTGTCATGCAAAAAGGCTTAAGTGACGGTTCATTAAAGGTTAGCGAGGCACGTGATGGGTTAAGCAAAATCAAAGCAGGTGCGGAAAGTGTATTGGATGGAGGCCAACAACTTCTACAAGGGTACAAAGATACTAATACTGGGCTTGTTGCCTTAAAAGAAAATTACAATACAATTGCCGTAAATGTTGAAGATTTACACCAAAACCTACTTGTGATGGATCAATATTTTAGTGGTCTTGAACAAGAATATCCAACCATTAACCAAAATCAAAACTATCAATCTATTAAAGAGGCTATAAAAGGGAATTCTAATTCACCAGGGGCACAAAGAATCACAGAACAATTATCAGGAAATATAAAGTATCTAAATTCTCAGTTAGGTACAGCCCAAGAGGGAATTAACAAAGTTAATTTTCAATTCGAAAAACTATTGGCCGGTCAAGAAGAGCTCATAAAAGGTTTAGAGGTGTTTGTCAATCGAATTGGTGAACTTGAAACTGGCCTATCGGAAGCTGCAAATGGTTCAGGTAGAATCATAAATGAAGGCCTCTCTCCTGTCTCCAAGGGCTTAGATGCTTTAAAAAATGGGCAGGAACAGTTTTTAACTGGTTTTCAAGATATAAATAGTCAAATTTCTGATCTTTCAGATGGCCTATCTCAAGGAGCAGATGGACTAAACCAAGTATATAATGGGCTAAATTCCGCACAGAATTACCTTTCAGATGTATCGAAGCAAAAACAAAACGGCTTTTACATTCCACAGGATGTTCTAAACAGTAAGGACTTTGAACAAGCGCTCGATGCCTACATGTCAAACGATCGAAAAGTGATGACTATTGATGTGGTCTTTAACAAAAACCCTTACTCCAATGAGGCGATTGACCGCATTCCTGAAATAAAGCAGGCAGTCAAACGGGCGGTAAAGGAGACAAAGCTGGAGAATGCAAAAGTAGCTGTCGGTGGTGTATCCAGTATGCACCATGATCTTGACACCATTTCAGAGGCTGATTATTCTCGAACAGTTGTCTTAATGTTAGTGGGGATTAGTATTATTTTGATTATTTTACTTCGCTCACTCATTATGCCACTCTATTTAATTGGTTCATTAGTGTTAACCTACTTTACTTCTATGGCCATTTCAGAAACCATTTTTGTCAATTGGTTAGGCTATACAGGAATCAGTTGGGCAGTTCCGTTCTTTGCGTTTGTCATTCTAGTCGCGTTAGGTATCGACTATAGTATTTTCTTAATGGATCGTTTTAACGAATATCGTGATATGCCAGTTCAACAAGCTATTCTTCTATCAATGAAAAAAATGGGCACTGTAATCATTTCAGCAGCCATTATCTTAGGTGGTACCTTTGCAGCCATGATGCCATCAGGAGTACTATCATTACTCGAAATAGCTACTATTCTATTAATCGGTTTGGCTTTATATTCACTTGTGGTGTTACCACTATTTGTTCCCGTAATGGTACGAACCTTTGGTGAAGCAAACTGGTGGCCATTTGTAAAAAAATAAGTCATTTAATACACCCCAACCTTTAACGGTCGGGGTGTATTTTTTAATCCGTTAACGCACTAATATATTAGAATAATTAAACAATTAAAAAAATTCTTTTAATTGTATAATATCCTGTTATATAATTAAAAAGTAATCTATCAAAGGGGGAAATATATGGAACAGTTTGTTAATTGGCTCAGTGGGATTATTTGGAGCCCAGCACTTATTTATTTATGCTTAGGTGTCGGATTATTTTACTCTTTTGCAACAAGATTTCTGCAAGTAAGACATATGAAGGACATTATTCCCTTAATGTTTAAAGGTGGGAAGTCAGAAGCTGGTATTTCATCTTTCCAAGCATTAACCCTTGCCTTATCAGGCCGTGTTGGTACTGGTAACATTGCTGGTGTAGCAACTGCCATTGCCTTCGGAGGTCCTGGTGCCGTATTTTGGATGTGGGCGATTGCTTTCTTAGGTGCAGGTTCAGCATTTGTTGAAGCCGCACTAGGTCAGGTTTATAAAGTAAAACATAACGGTCAATTCCGTGGAGGTACTGCCTTTTACATAGAAAAAGGACTAAAAATGAAATGGTACGCGGTACTCTTTGCTATTGTGACAGTTATTGCCACTGGAGTACTTTTACCTGGTGTTCAGGCAAATAGTATTGCCGCTAGTGTTGATAATGCTTTTGGGATTAGTCCTGCAATTACTGGTGGAGTTATTGTTGTTTTCCTAGCAACTATCATTTTTGGCGGTGTTAAACGTATCGCACGAGTTGCTGAACTTGTTGTTCCTTTCATGGCTTTAGGTTATATTCTTGTTGCCCTTATCATTGTAGCTATGAATATTTCTGAACTACCTGGTGTGTTAAGACTTATCTTCTCTAGTGCATTTGGTATGGATGCGGCATTCGGAGGAATTATAGGCGCAGCTATTTCTTGGGGAGTTAAACGTGGGATTTATTCAAACGAAGCAGGACAAGGTACTGCTCCACATGCTGCAGCTGCAGCAGAAGTCTCTCACCCTGCTAAACAAGGAATTGTTCAAGCATTCTCTGTATATGTAGATACCTTATTTGTTTGTTCTGCCACTGCGTTCATGATTCTTATCACTGGCATGTATAATGTTGCCCCAGAAGGTAAAGCGCAAATTGTCAATAACCTTGGTGATATTGAACCGGGTCCAGCCTATACGCAATCTGCTGTTGAATCAGTAATGCCAGGCTTCGGAGGACCATTTGTAGCTATTTCTCTATTCTTCTTCGCCTTCACAACTATCATGGCTTATTATTATATGGCAGAAACAAATCTTGCCTATATCAATCAAAAAACAAAGCGTTTATGGACTGAATATGTACTTAAGTTTGCGATTTTAGGAATGGTATTTTACGGAAGTATAAAGACAGCAGGACTAGCGTGGACATTAGGTGATATTGGTGTTGGAAGTATGGCTTGGCTAAATATTATCGCCATTCTCCTTTTAACAAAACCGGCGATGAAAGTACTGAAAGACTATGAAGCACAGCTTAAAGATGGAAAAGATCCTGTATTTGATCCCGTTAAATTAGGCATTGAAAATGCTGATTTCTGGGAAAAAGAATATTCCAAGCCTTTAGAAAAAAAGACTGGATGATCTTGTAAAAGGTTTAAAGGACTAACTCAATCGGGTTAGTCCCTTCTTTTTATTGTTGTGAAACTTTTCCTCCATTTTTTCGTAGTACATAATAAGAATGAAATGAGGAGTGAAAGATGTGGGTGTAACTCTTAGCAAGGGGCAGAAAGTTGATTTAACCAAATCATATCCTGGCCTTCAAAAAGTAGTTGTTGGGTTAGGTTGGAATATTAGTCAGCTTGGCTCCAATTTCGATTTAGATGCTTCAGCATTTTTACTTGGACAAACTGGCAAAGTAAACAGCGACCAAGACTTTGTTTTTTATAATAATCCCTCAGGGGGTAATGGTTCAATCATTTATAGTGGAGACAACCGCACAGGAGCTGGAGATCGTGACGACGAACAAATTAAAATAGATTTAAATCGTGTCCCTGCCCATATCCACCGCATTGCCTTTACAATAACCATTCACGATGCACAGGTGAAACGGCAAAATTTCGGACAAGTTTCTGATTCATATGTTCGTATCTTTAATGAAATGACGAATGAAGAATTAATTAGATTCAACTTGGGCAGGGATTTTACGGTAGAAACAGCTATCGTTGCTGCAGAATTGTACCGTCATAATGGTGAATGGAAATTCAATGCCATTGCAAGCGGCTTTCAAGGTGGACTAGCCGCACTTTGCAAGAACTTTGGAATTACGGTTGATGATCCTCCGATAAGTGCACCAACAGCACCACCTTCTCAGCAAACTAATACTTATTATCAACCAACAGATTCATACCAGCAAAATGATAGAAATCTCTACCAACCAAATCAAAACAATTATAATCCATACCAGCCAAACCAAGGCGTTAATCAACAGCCGATACATCTGCAGCCGGAATCATCGTATCAGCAGCCTGCATACGGATACCCGACGCAGTCATCATACCCAACGAATTCTGGAGCTTATCAAACATATGGTGGAGACGAAATTATTTGTCCACGCTGTCATTCCTCTAATGTTCGAACCGGTAAAAAAGGCTTCGGACTGGGTAAAGCAGCTATTGGCGGGTTAATCCTTGGACCAGTCGGGCTACTGGGCGGTTTCATCGGGAAAAACCAACTGAAGTTTACATGTAATAACTGTGGCAGTACATGGTCACCTTCCCAAACTGATTATGCAGAATGGGCAAACAATCAAAAAAGAAGAGCTCAAGAATTATTTAACCGCTATAAAAGCCAGGATGTTCTTGAAGCCGTTGTTGCAGCTTGTGCCTTGGTCGCTATGGCTGATGGTTATTTAGACACAGTGGAACGGCAAAAGATGTTAGAATTTGTTCATCAAAGCGAGGAATTACGAGTCTTTGATACAAATAAAGTAATTCAGAAATTTAACCTCTTTGTTTCTAAAATTGAAAATAACCGGATGATGGGACAGGCAGAAGCCTTCCGAGCCCTTGGAAAAATAAGAACAAAACCAGAAATAGCCAGATTAGTGGCACGCTATTGCATTGCGATCGGATATGCAGATGGGAATTTTGATAATAATGAAAAACAAATGGTGTCTGACATCTGTCGTGAGCTAGGATTAAACCCAGCGGAGTTTCTTTCATAATTAAAAACCCTCTATTCACTTGGAATAGAGGGTTCCGTTTTTAAAATACGTGCCGGTATGAAAAGTCTATTGGCATCCCTTAATCGAGTAAGCAGTAAAAGTAAAATTAGCGGAGATTTTCCGCTTATGCTAAGAAAAATCTTCCTTTTTCACATTTTTTGATTAAATAGACGGAATTTTTCCGTCTATTTATCAGCTCGGGTTCTTGCAGAAACCATTTACAATAGGAAAATTTTTCAATTTACCCACTTGCGCTTATTTTCTACTCTTTTAGTTAATCCTTTGGCATCTAGTCTTTCTAAAAATGGAATCATATACTTCCTGGATAATTCCAAGATATCCTTTGCTTCGCCTACTTCGAATTCAGGCCCTGTTTGACCTCGAAGGTTACGAACTGCTTCAGTAAAAATCTCTCCATGATAAGCAAATTGGTCATCTAACAATACAATTTGCTCTTGGTCATCTAAAAACTTTCTTAAATCAAAGATTAGATTTTCAGGTATGCCTGCAGCTGAAAAATAGTCTTTCAAATAACGAACTTTTAACCCGTCCTGTTTCAATTCTTCTAACAGGTTTTCTGTTCTCTTTGACCAGCTTTTCGGAACATGTGGAACAAATGAAGCTAAGAATACAAATTGCTCTTTCCGGTTAAATACTGCATTTGTTATCCCATGTTCAACAACAAAATCTAACAATGGTTTTGGGAATTTGTTTTGCAAGGATTGTAACAGCTCCGCTTTATTGATCCCTACTTTCATTGAATGCGCCAGGTGAAATTCCTGTAGCCTGTCAAAAATATCTTCCTCTATAGAATTGATTAACGATTGAAGAGTATATTCTTTTGCATTGTAATAAACAAAGTTTGCATCATGTAAATGCTGTAACAGCGTTGTCTCATCCAAAGCGGTTCGTTTAATTAGTTCTGTTAACGGTAAACTTTTCGCCTCAATCAGGGTAGCAGTAATGCGTTCCTTCGGTGAACCTGCCTTTTTCTTTGCTAATTCTTCTATTGTTTGGTTACCAAATCGATATTTACTACCGCGGGGATCAATCACCCAACCACCGCCAATAGTTTCCTGAGGGCTTGGTCTTCGTAAAATAAACCTGTCTCCCCGCTTAGTCAAAATCTCCTCTTCCAGTCGAAGCTGGCAAAGGATTTCACCATTTTCCTCTTTAATCTCGTTTCGATCAAAGAATACAATCCTGCCCATAACTTCTGCTGTTCCAATATGAAGCTTAATCGGCATTCTCTGTTTGACCATATGTTCTAGGTCCTCTACCATTCGAATAGCAACATCCACTGTTTTTGATACGATAAAATGTTCTGAGGAAACTAGGACGTCACCCCGTTCTACCTCTTCCTTAGAAATATTAGAAAGATTGATCGCAGTACGCTGTCCGGCATAAGCTTTTTGTGCAGGCTTATGATGCACTTGAATCTGCCGTGCTCTTACTTCCAGCCCTTTAGGCATAATTTTTAAGGCTTGCCCCTCTTCCACGGATCCCTCGTATACCGTTCCACGAACAACTGTTCCTTGACCCTTTACAGTAAACACTTGGTCGATCGGCAATCGGAAAGCCCCTTTAGCATCACGCATTTCTTGTTCTTTTAGTGTGGTAATAATTACATTCTTAATTTCTTCAATACCTTTTCCTGATAAGCTATCCACAAGTACAAAAGGCGAGTTTTCAAAAACCGTTCCCGTTAGCTCATCTAAAATATCATCTTTTACCAGATCAATGAATTCCTCATCAACGCGATCTATCTTAGTAATAGCAATCAAGCCATTTTTTACACCAAGGAACTTTAAAATATCTAAATGCTCACGGGTTTGTGGCATAACACCTTCGTCTGCTGCTACCACTAATACAACCAAATCGATACCTGCAACTCCGGCAATCATTTGTCGGATAAATCGTTCATGTCCTGGTACATCAATAACAGAGATTTGTATTTCATTATCTTCATATAAAGGAGCAAATCCTAATTCAATAGAGATTTGACGCTCTTTTTCCTCTTTTAAGCGATCGGTATCTACATTGGTAAGTGCTTTGGTTAATGAGGTTTTTCCATGGTCAATATGACCCGCCATACCAATTGTAAAATATCGTTTTTCCACGGTTGCCACCTTCTTAAAATCGTTCTTATAATTACTGTAGCCTTAATAACTCAATTGTTCAAGTTAACATTCTTAGACAGTTGATTTCATTCTAATCAAAGTTTAATCTTCTTCCATAGGCAAAATCATTCACAAATTTTTGTAAATTTTATATAATAGTTTTATAAATTTGCACACACGCAACTTTTGTTCGCCCGTGAACAAAGCTTGCATCATAGAAAAATATAAAATGAAAGGATGGTGTCTTTATGAGCCAGACAGATTCCTTTGCAGTAGAAAGGGCTCGAGCAGCAGAACACCGCACTGTTTCTGCCGCTAGAGATGCCATAAACGGAAAAGTAAAAGGGATACGAGCATTGTTGCCGTTCCTTGGGCCCGCCTTCATTGCATCCATTGCTTATATAGACCCAGGAAATTTTGCTACAAATATTCAAAGCGGCGCACGTTTTGGTTATAAAATGCTATGGGTTATTGTCTTAGCCAACCTAATGGCAATGCTTTTACAAAATATGTCTGCCAAACTAGGGATTGCAACCGGCAAAAGTCTCCCTGAAATTTGCAGAGACCATATGCCAAAATGGCTTGTAATGGTTATGTGGATAGTATCAGAGCTGGCAGCTATGGCAACGGACCTTGCAGAATTTTTAGGTGCAACACTTGCCTTAAATTTACTTGCAGGCATTCCGATGTTAATTGCAACTATTATTACTGGAATCGTAACCTACTTAATACTAATGTTAGAAAAATATGGTTTTCGACCATTAGAAAAGTTTATTGCAGCATTTGCCGTCCTGATAGGGTTGTGTTACTTAGCAGAAACGGTTCTCTCTCAACCAAATCTTTCGCAAATTGCCTATCACAGTGTCGTCCCATGGCTGGGCAATAATGAGAGTATCATGCTTGCTGTAGGTGTAATTGGAGCAACTGTTATGCCACATGCGATCTATTTACACTCTAGCTTAACGCAGAGACGGATTGTTCCAAGGAATGATGTAGAAAAAATAAAAATCCAAAAGTTTAGTACGAAAGAGATTTTCATTGCTATGACATTAGCTGGATTTGTCAACTTATCCATGATGTATATGGCTGCTTCTGTTTTCAACACGACTGGCAATAGTCAAATTGCCGACATACAATCAGCCTATCACACATTAACACCTCTGCTCGGCTCAGCTGCAGCAAGTGTGTTTCTCATATCGCTACTGGCTTCAGGTGTTTCAAGTTCCGTGGTAGGTACGATGGCTGGGCAGGTCATTATGCAGGGGTTTGTAGGTTTTACTATCCCATTATGGTTCCGCCGTCTGATTACTATGCTCCCAACGGTAATTATCGTTGCGATGGGAGTAGATCCAACTCGAACCCTTGTAATAAGCCAGGTAGTTTTAAGTATTGTACTGCCGTTCCCAATCATTGCATTAATCTACTTTACACAAAAGAAAGAGATTATGGGTGTATTAACGAATAAACGAATAACCACAGTTCTAGCCACTTTATTTGCTATCACCATTCTGGGATTAAATGTGTGGTTGGTTGTTCAGACGTTTTTGGGATAAAATGATTTATTAGAAAAAAAACACCACCAGCTATTACAACTTAAAGGATTCACTTAAGAGGTGCCCAACCACGTTTCGGCAGCGTAAATCACAGTCTATTTTACTCAGAAATCAACATGAAGAAGAGTATCTGAATAAATTGTATATGCGCTCTTTTGCTCAAAACGACCGAAGCCCTGATTTTCTTAACGATTCGGTCGTTATGAACCCTTCTAATCGACCGAAGCCCTGATTTCTTTATCCCTTCGGTCGTTATGAACCCTTCAATACGACCAAAGCCTTGATTTTTTTAGCCCTTCGGTCGTTATGAACCCTTCTAATCGACCGAAGCCCTGATTTCTTTATCCCTTCGGTCGTTATGAACCCTTCTATACGACCGAAGCCTTGATTTTTTTAGCCCTTCGGTCGTTATGAACCCTTCTAAACGACCGAAGCCCTGATTTTTTTAGCCCTTCGGTCGTTATGAACCCTTCTAAACGACCGAAGCCCTGATTTTTTTAGCCCTTCGGTCGTTATGAACCCTTCTAAACGACCGAAGCCCTGATTTTTTTAGTCCTTCGGTCGTTATGAACCCTTCTAAACGACCGGAGCCCTGATTTTTTTAGCCCTTCGGTCGTTATGAACCCTTCTAACGACCGAAGTCCTGATTTTCATAACGCTTCAGTCGTTATGAACTCGTCTCAACAACCGAAGCTCTAATTTTCCTTCCCCTTCTCCCATTAACCTCTAATTTGCACTTATTTTGGCATTCTAAATGACATCTAAATTGACACGAATTTTCAATGTACAATATGTATTGTCACTCAAAAAACACTTTAATATTGGACTGCCAATACTAAAAGAAATTGAATTAAACCTTAATATAACAACAAAATGGCATGTGTCAATTAACATGCCATTTCATCTGTCAATTTATCTTCGTGCACCCCACAAGTGAACCCTTTATATTACAGCTTTGGTGTTTTTTATGTTTAAATAACTCCCACTGCTCCTTCCCCCATTTTTTCTAACTCCTTTGCATGCTCTTCATATAACCTCAAAGCCCACTTTTGAATCAAGGGAGATGGTATAGTTTTCCACTTTTCTACTTCTACAATCTCTTCATCACTAAACGCAAGCTCAGTTAATCTTCCCATTAACACATAGGATGAATACGGATGTGGAAATCCTGGGTCATTTTTACGCTCATAATAAAATTTCTTTAGTAATCTATAAGAATTGGGCTCATAAATGAGTTCAACTAGTTTTGCCCGGTATTCTAAATCTTTTGGTTGCAGATTTGGAAAGCTGGCATAATCACTTACATGCTGAGCCTCATGTTTTAAATAGCTAACTTGAAACTCAGAATCATCCATATTTATTTTATTCGGTCGATCATTTACATAATAAAGACCTTCTGGCTTTGCCCAGCCACCCGCCCGTTTTACCCCAAAGGTCGAAAAATATATCCAACTTTGCAGTAAAAAATCTGATAAAAAATAAACGGTTACCTCTTGTGTATGATGTGGTAGTTCAATCTTAAACTCTTCCCTCTCCATTGTCTTCCAGATAAAAGGACCTCTAAAGGGACCAGTCAAACCACCTAAGAAGTGATAGCCCTTCTTATTAAAGATCACCTCTAATTGACTTTCTAACTGATCAAGATCCATATTAGAAAGTTTATCGGGAATGCATGGCGCAAGAGATTGTGCTAATTGAATTTCTGCTACAAATGCGTTTTGTTTTGTTAAAACTGCAATAAAGTATTGATAGTAAGCTAGTAGTACTCTTCTTATCCAAGGATCTTTAGATTGAATCCGAAAGATTGGTTTCTCTGTAAAGAATCTTCGATGATACTTCAATTCTAGCGCTTTGGTTTTTTTGTTCTTATTTTTTATCGAACAAAGGTATTCATACGCTGCTGGAACATCTCCTTGCAGACAATAAGCATAAAACTTTGATTCATCCATCAAGTTCCCCTCGAATTCTACAATATTTTTATAGTTAATATTTGATTCATACTTGTAAAATTCCTTTTTTGTATATAAAGGAAAATAAGGTGATGATGTCAAATGTAGTAATACAAGAAAGCAAATTTCGGAGGATAAAATGATTGAATTAGTCAGAGTTTTAAAGGAAGAGGAACAAATTTTACATAACCTTATGCAGTTCTACATCTATGAATTTACACAGTTTTTGCCAACAATTACCCTTGAAGAGACCGGTCTTTACAAACCTTGTTAATCTAACCCCCTACTGGAGCAGCCCAAACCTTCACCCTTTTTTCATTAAGAAGGAAGATGAACTTATTGGTTTTGCTTTAGTTGAAAGTGCTACTGAAACAGAACTTAACACCATTCTCGAATTTTTTATCATTCGAAAATATAATCGTAAAGGCTTTGGAAAACTTGCAGCAAACAAACTTTTTTCTATGTTCCCTGGCAAATGGCACATTACACAAATCGAAAGAAATTATCCAGCACAAGCTTTTTGGAAAAGCACAATCTCTTCATTTACTAACGGCAATTACAGCGAAAAATATGATGAAAAACGCCGTTCAATCCAAGAATTTGAGATTTAGAGTGACAAATAAAACAGTGGAGGCTGTCCCAAAAAGGTTGCCTCCACTGTTTTATTCTATCGCCCGTAAATCATTTACTAACATCTCTTTTGATTTCTCTTCGACTATTTGTTCTACATAGACTAGTACTGTTGAATACGCCTTTTTAGAAGCGTCCGTTTCACCTAATAAAGTGTATGCCCTCTATAATGCTTCATACGCATATCCAATATAAAATGGTTCAATATTATGTTCCAAACTCACCTCTAGACACTGTTTACCAAAGTAAACATACACTCTAGACAATTGCCAATATCCAATCGATAGATTTTTTGCCGTATGATCCTCTACCTGCGTCCAATGCCATGTTTGTAAATGGCACTCTCTACTAATTGGCAGTATAGTGGGTTCTGCAATATTTTTGAGAAGTTGAAGTAACTCCTCAAAATCTGGTTTGTTTTGTTTTTACCTAAGTGTAAATAGCAATATTAGCAAATATCCCCATTATTTAGTCTGCCATTTTCAGCCTGTATTGGGCATTTAAAAAAGGCGATAAATGGTTATAACTCTTTTGAATGAAAAAAGAGCCAAAATAAACAAGTAGTGCATAAAAACTTGCATATTTTAGGCTCTTTTTATTTTTACTCCTTATTGTGTCAAAGCACCTGTTAGCTTAAGTACAATACTTCACAATCTTGCTTTCTTAGATAAAACTATTACTAAAAGTATTATTTTATGTAAATATTCTAACTATGTAATAAAGCTTACTCTAAGAGTAAGCTTAACCTCTATAAACACTATCACATGTTCCAGGTTTTGGTTCATAAAAACAATGTTCTTTAAATTGACCAGTATGAGGTTGACCATACCATGTTGGTGGGCATGGAGCATGTGGATTAAAATACCAAAGAGCATATTTCGCAGGATGAACTCTCCAACCATTTATATTTTGTTGTGCTAATCTTCTTTCAGAGGTTCTTGATCTTTGATAAAAAACATTCCCTTTTTGCACTGCTTCAAAAGAATAATTTCCTCCTTGTATTTGAAATATTACATCATGAATATTGTTTACATCTTTGAAATCTAAGCATTCTGCAACAACACGATTTATTATTACATTTCCAACATATAACATTCCTTGCCTTCCTTCGCCTTCTGCTTCTGCTCTCATCATTCTTGCCATTTCATCTACTTCATGACTTCTAGCCCTTACTCTTGCCATTTCATCACCTCCCAAAAATATAGTATGAAAAAAACCTACACCCATGTCATTGATTAGATAATAAGAAATGTTTAATTACTTTTATGCAACTGCCTGTTGAATAAGAATAGCAATCTATATTATTGAAGTATCGCACTCGTTAGTTGAACAACTCCATGGCCTGTAAACTATTTATAATTTCCTTTGGTTAGAGATACCATTCTCAATAATAATAGATGCTCAATCCATTCATATATCCTCCATCTTCATTCTTTTTCGAATTCAGGTGGGCTACTAGGCATACATCCAATCCAAACTTTAACCCTGAGCATAAAATTGGTTATAAGTCTAATCACAATTAAGGAGTGAACTTCGAATTATGGTAAATACACGACAAATGCCATCTGCCCTGAATACCTGGGGTCTCGAAAATTGTATCTATCGTTTCACGTATTTGTGGCTTAGAAACGGAGACAATTTCTGGTTTTTTTTGACGACTGTCGGGCATCAAAGAGTTTATGGCTATAGGTTTTTCGGCGGAAGATGGAATCAATATTCGGTTGCTTTAAGAGATATTGTTAACTTCCATTGTTCTCCTCCAACTCCAACTCTATATTAAAACACTGCGTCTGGGCTTTCGCATAAAGTAAAATAAAATGAAGAGGATAATTGTGCTTCCATATTATATTGCTTATCCAACAGATGAAAGGATCTATCCAGGCATTGGTCTGGATGGACCAGGTTCAGGATATGGTTTTTATCCTGGTCTGGGATTTGGTGAACCTGGACTAGGTTTATGGTTTTATCCAGGCTTTGGATTAGGAGGACCAGGTTCAGATTTTGGTTATTTTCCTGGGCTCGGTTTTGGAGCACCTGGCATTCCACATCCATACCCACCATACCCCGTACATCTTCCTGCTCCACCGCATCCTCCACAAGGAGTGCATCTTCCTGCTCAACCACATCCACCACAGGGAGTGCATCTTCCTGCTCCGCCACAGGCACCACAGTCAGCTCTATATTAATTACAATTAAGCCAAATCTCAATAGCCTCCACTTATACATACATCTTGCTGAGAATCTTTCAGACACAAAAAAGCCCCTTTAAGGGCTTTCAGCTTGTTGAGGAAGGTACTATTTTTTTCTTTACAAGCTTTTTTTATTTGTCCTTTTAAATTTCATGCCTAAATTTTCATTTATTGATTACAGAATTAAGTTCGTCACCCCATTATCCTAGATTGGCTAGGTGAGTGGCGATCTTTTTCATATTCTGACACGCTGCAGTGAGTAACACTTGCTCACTCGCATTGTGTAGTCCCCGTAACCGGCAATAGCGAAGACCATGCAGTTCTTTCGAATCTGCGAAGCTTCGCTCCACTTTTTCTCTTCTGAATTTATAAAGCATTTTTCCAGAAAGTGAAAGTCTGTTAGTGCGTACCTTCTCCTTGAATTCTTACCAGAAATGGCGAGTAACGACCTTTTGCTTGTTCTTTGACCTTTACATATTGTCATTAAAATGTAGTTTCCTTCAGCTATAAATCAAAAACATTCATCATTCTAAACAAGAAACAGGCGTTTCCGCTATTGCAAAAACACGCCTGTTTAACAGAAATTTCTGTTCCCTTTTATTTTAACGGTAAATTCTTTAGCAAATTTTAATAAGGGTAGTGGTGGTGGTGGTATGGATAGTGGTGATGATAGTACGGGTAATGATGATGGTAGTACGGGTAGTGATGATGGTGGTAGTTCGGGTAGTGTTGGTGTGGATAGCCTGGAGCTCCAAATCCAAGTCCTGGTGCAAAACCAAAACCTGAGCCTGGTCCACCTAAACCAACTCTCTCATTATAGGCATTAATCATACAAGCATTCATCCTCCTCATTTCACTTTACATTAGAGCATATGCATGTTTGGGTTAAAGTTCTTGGGTATTTGTCTTGAATTTTAGAAATTAAAGGACAAATGCCTTATCTAACAAATAAAATGGACTTTTAATTCAAAACTAATAGCCTGTATTAAGTCAATTCACGACTCAATTGAAATTATACAACCCGTATTCTTATTCAACTACCCTACTTCGTTCGTGGAACAAGGAAGCCTCAACCCTAGCAGTCTCATATCCCGTTATGGAAAGAAAAAACACCAATCATATACTTTGTTTTTTCAACCTATATTTTATGATAGCAACGGTAAGAACAATTAAAAATATAATGATGCTTAATGTATCATGAAATTTCTGCTCTAATGGTAAGAAGTTTTTCACGAACATTAAAAAAACAGCAAAAAAGTAAATAATACCTGATTTCCTAGCTATTCTTTCCATAGATCCTCCTTGTTCCTATATCCTTAGAGTATCATTCTATAAATTATGAAAGATTTCCTTCTAAAGCTAACCTTCTCCGTTAGCTTAATAATTTCCACAAAAAAGCACTTCTCCTTCTTGAAGAAATGCCCCCGTTTAGCTTAAGTACATTATTTCATAAACACAAAATAACTAATGGGCTGTCAGTAATTGCAGAATTCCCACCGTTTGTTAGGTTTGTTTTACAAATATTTTTGAAATACCAAAGTTATCGTTAGTTGCTAATGATTGAATTAGAAAGCGTATGGCTTCGTGACCACTACTACCCAAGTCAAAGTAAAAAACATACTTATTTCTTATTTTCCTTATATACCTCATAAATTTTATAAAATGACCGCTTGATTTTTCTGCTTCAATGTTCCAACTTTCATAAGCTTGCTTTAGTGTATCAATTATCAGTTGTTTCTCCTCAACGCTTCCCTGTTTTCTTAGACCTATTTCAAGAAGAATTTCGGATTCAATAAAACTAGAATACTCAACATCAAATGGAAATGTTTCAGAGTCAACTATAAATTGTTTTTTCTTGGACATTCTTTTTAATTCATCTATTGGAAAATCTGCACACCAGCTAAATGTTAAATCCAATTCAGCAACATTACTTATTGGGGAAATTCTCCTTCCACTTGGTGAACTCCACCTAATTGAAGCATCCTTGGACATACTTCTCCAATCCACAATGGATACCAATGTATAACCATTTCCGTCTTTATCAAACAACACCTCAACTCCGTCAATAGTAAAACCCCAAATATAATTTATAAGTGGTTCACCTATTAACATACTACCGCTTTCATCCAGTTGTTTTATCATTTTTTCTATGAATGACGGGTGAAATTCATTCCAATATGGAAACTCCACACTTAATTCTTTCTTTTTTCTCCCCATTTAAATATCTCCCTTAAAAAACAAGTGAATAATCGTAAGATAATTATGCCTTAATTTCACATCCAAATAAATTGGTTTTATTTTTCCTTAATCCTTGTTGCACTATCCTGCACCGTTAGTCGAAGAAGACTTTTAAAAAAAAACACTATCAATATCGAAATTATTAATGATTGTGCAAATGTGATTATTACATCATTTTTCCAGTGTGCTTTTGAATAGGGACTTAAAGCTCTCGCAATGAGGAAACTACATACCCATATGCTTAAGAACGTAAAAACAACTCCCATTTTTGTCCCCCTAATGAGACAGTTTTATTTATCTATATTTTAGTATTTTATTGAACTATCCTGCTTTGTTACTTCAATAAAGTTCAACTAAAAGAAGAAGCGTTAATCCTTCTCGGATCAACACCCCATTTGCATAATAAGTATCACTGCATAAGTATTTTTGGATAATTTTTTGCAGTTGCATTAAATTTACTTACCCCTAATAATTCTTGTGCCTTTTTTTCCAAATCAGCAATTGTTTGGTCGAAGGGATTATCAGTCAATTGTGTAACAATTCCCTTATTACTAAATTCCTTTATTCGTTCCCAAGGTATTTCATAAAATGAATTCCCATTATTTAAGTAATCTACAAAGACTTGAGAAAAGTAATTAAGCCAAAAGACACCTGGAATTCTTTCCTTTAATGTTCCTGTTATATGCTGCCTACTCACAGCCTCTTCTTCTGTAACATAGCCATAAATAGCTTCGAAACAGTCCACTAACCCTTCGAACAATGGCAATATATCTTTTTTTATTTGATTATATACTTTTTTATTTAAATAAATAGATATATAGTTCAGACTAAACTCAGTCGGGTGCAACCACCAATGAGTTTGAAACCAATATCCCTTACTCTTTCCAACCATTCCGCCTGATTTACCAATCATTTTGTTGGTTTCGAAGTCATATATTCCAGGTTCTGCTTTCGTCCACATACAAATAGCATCCTCCAATGAAAATGACTTTTTTACTGGTTCGAATAATCCTACTTTTTCAATATTTAATCCACTTTTGTCCATTAAATCAAAAAAACTTTTTGCGTATTTTTCAGAACCAATATGCTTATTTGAATAAATGTTTATAAAAATTCCCATCGTACCACCTCAACATAAACAGCCATTTCCTTTATTTTTACTATTTCTATATTCAAATATTAAAGTCCTTCTTCTTGAACTAAACTGCTACGTTCGTATTATAAGGTTAGCCAGAATGCTAAATATTTCTGGTTGACCATTTTTTATTTGGTCTTATTATATCAGTAGCCAGGGCAGAACGTAACTGCTCGTGGGGCTTTGACCCCGTCAAGTAAACCGTTCGCCCCCTACTTGTAGAAACATGATTGAGGCTGGTTGGGACGTAGATCTCGTATAACAAGCGAAGCTGTGACACTGCATGGAGGAATTAGGGGTACTGGCAAATTACTAGTTTAGGAGGAGGATTTAGAATGAATCCAGTCGTTGGTCTGGATATTTCAAAAGGGGAAAGTCAAGTTCAAGCATTTTTAGATAAAGGCAAACCATACCGCAAGAGTTTTAAAGTATCTCATACTGTTGAGGGGCTTAGTTATCTTGTAAAGTTTCTGGAGGAAGTGAAAAAAGAGTCTGGTAAGAAGCCTTCAATAATTCTAGAAGCTACAGGGCATTATCAAACTCCTGTTGTTCATTACTTGGAAGAACGAGGATATTTATTGATTATTATCAATCCGTTGATTTCATATAAGGCAAGAGGTTCAAGTTTAAGGAAAGTAAAGACAGATGCCATAGATGCCTATCTTCTTTGTGAGCTGTTCTATAAAGAGGAGTTAGAGCCTTATAAAAAGCGTGGTGTCCAATTATTAAACCTTCGTAATCTTACAAGACAGCATGAAAATATTACTGGAGTCACAATTCAAACCAAGCTTCAATTTCAGGCTGTTCTTGAACAAGTGTTTCCAGAATATAAAGGGGTTTTTGGCGATTTATATTCTGTGGTATCACTCTTAACACTCTCAGAGTTCCCCTCTTCCGAGGATATTATTAAAGCAAGTGAAGAAACCATTACAGACAAGATACATGAATTATGTAAAAGTCGATCAATCCGGTGGGGCAAAAGAAAGTGCGATTAAACTTAAGGCTGCGGCAGCTCGTAACCCTTTTGAAAAGACAGTTTACCAAAGTCATATTTTAAGCCTTGGTATGTATATTGATATGATTCTTCAATACAAAGAGCACCTATCAAAGTTAGAGTCGGAGATAGATACCCTCGCTAAAGAAATTGAAGAATATAATATTATCAAATCTATCCCTGGTATCGGAGAAAAAATCGCTGCAACGATCATTTCAGAAATTGGAGAGATAGATCGATTTACTGATCCTAAAAAGCTGGTAGCTTTCGCTGGAGTTGATCCTAGTGTATTCGAATCTGGTAAGTTTACAGCCACAAAGAATCGAATAACAAAAAGAGGGTCTAGTAGGCTTCGTCACGCCTTATATATGGCTGTTCGTTGTGCCATTCGTGATTGCCGTAAAAAGAAAACAACGGATGAAATCATCCCTCGCAACAAGAAAATGCGAGAGTTTTACGACAAGAAACGTGGCGAAGGAAAACCCTTTAAAGTAGCTGTAATAGCATGTGTAAATAAGCTCTTGCATTGGATATTTGCCCTTTTAAAGAAAAGAACTACTTTCCAAGATATATTTAGAACCAAAAATAAACTAAATAACACAAAACCTTCCAAAACCAGAATAACGGAAGGTTATTTGGCATGCACATTTTTAGTATAGCATGAGATATTTTAAGTTTTTATTGAAAAATATTGACAAACTATTAGCTGGTTTACTTCAATACCACGTTTTCAATTCTATAATCAGGGCAATAATTCCTCTAATATAACCGAAATGGAGGAATTATTTTGTTATTATCAAAAGCCTGGGAATTATATGAATCGGACAAAAGGATTGAAGGCTTCTCTCCTCAGACATTAAATGCATATAAGCTCCAGTCCAAGTTACTGATTCAACACTTTAACGATGTGGATATTCAGTCATTGACGACTGATCAACTGAAAGGATACTTAGCAAAATCCAGTGAACATCTAAAGCCATCAAGTTTAGCTCATCGAATTCGCTTTATAAAATCTTTATTTCGTTGGTCACACGAGGAAGGGCATTTACCTAGAAACCCAGCAGCAAAAATAAAAGAACCAAAACAAGGTAAACGGATTCCGAAGTTTCTAACGGAGAGAGAAATTGAACATTTAAGGGAAGCCTGTATAAATCCAATGGAAAAGGCATTATTTGAATTTATGTTTTCAACAGGTTATAGAATAGGTGAAATTGTTTATCTAGATAAAAATTGTATTAATTGGTCAAATCGTTCAGCCATTGTGCTTGGAAAGGGTGACAAGGAGAAAGAGGTATACTTTAATTTACGATGTGAAATCTGGCTTAAACGATACTTAAACCTTCGCCAGGATAAAGATCCAGCTATTTTTGTTACTGAACGGCACCTAAATAGGATGAGTATTGGACAGATGAGGTACATCATAAAACGAATATCAAGTCGGGCAGGAATTAACAAAGAAATTCAACCTCACCAACTACGCCACACACTTTTTGAACAACGAAGCTCCCATTGATGTTATTCAAAGTTTATTAGGACACGAAAAAAACGAGACTACAAGGATTTATGCTCAGTTATGCGGGAGCCTTAGAAGGGAGTTTTATAGAAAATACTTTTAGATTGGTTGGCAAAAGGCAAAGGATAACTTCGCTGCCTTTTCACTATTGCACCCTATAGTTTAAGTGATAATCTTCATAATCTTTTGTGAAGGAGCATATAAAAAAGACGCCTTCTTACTAAAGAAAAGCGCCCTTTTGTGGAATAAGAAAGGGAATAGGATGCTCCAATTCTAAAGTAATAGAGCATCCTATTGTTATACGTTTGTTAAACTTTTATACAATATATAAAATAGAAAAATACTAAAAAATAGTCGGTACCATTCCCCCATCTATACGGATAGGAGAACCTTTAAATGCGGATGCATAAGGACTACACACAAATGTAGCTAGTCTACCTATTTCAATTGGCTTGATAAATCGTTGTATTTCAGATTGAGGTAGGTTTGTAATCATAAATTCTTTCTCTTTTTCTGAAAAAGTCATATCAGCATTAGGGTAAATACCCTCAATTATTTGGTGAACATTTTCAGAGAGTGTTGGTCCTGGCATGATTGTATTGACTGTAACTTCTGTCCCTATTGTTAATTTAGATAAGCTTTTTGACAATGATAATAGCATTGATTTTGTCATACAATACTGAGGCATTTGTCCTGAAGGCATGATTGCTTCTTCACTCGCAATAAAAATAATGCGACCATAATCGTTTTTTATCATTTTAGGTAAATAAAATTTAGATAATCCATTTGCAGCAAGAACATTAGTACGGAAGTATTTTTCCCATACTTCATCGTCGATGTCCTCGTATTGCATAATTTCATAAATACCCATATTGTTAACTAAAATATCAATAGTGGGGTATTTTTTAAATAAAGCTTCTCTTTGTGTAATATCGACAATATCGGCTGTAGCATTTTGAGGAGAGGTAGCCGGGAAATCCGATTTAATTTCATTTACAATTATTTCTACCTCTTCATAATTTCGTCCATTAATTAGTACATTGACACCTTCTTTGGCAAGTTCAATGGCAATTGCTTTACCTATACCTTTAGTTGATCCTGTAACTAAAGCTGTTTTATTGTTTAATCCCATATCCATAATACATTTCTCCATTTCATTTACCTTTTAATAATAAGTTAAAATAAACAGGCTTCTACCCTTTGAGGTAATAATTAGGTTTTTCTTTCTTAATATAGTGTTAATAAAATTCCTTTTAAGACAAAGTTAATTTATCGAGTTTGTACCTAAATGTTCAATTCGCCAATTTGAGGGAGTATCACCTTCCCAAATGCGGAAGGCGCGGTAGAACGAGTTCTGGTCTTCATATCCAATCATGAAGGCTACTTCTTTAATATCGAACGAGGGGTTTGCGAGGTACTCTCGAGCTAACTCATGTCGGACTTGTGTCAAAAGATGCTTGAAGCTCGTGCCTTCGTCAGTAAGGCGTCGCTGCAAGGTACGATCGCTCATCCCAAACTCGCTTGCGACAGTCTGAATGTCAGGGCGCCCTCCTGTTAGGCTACGTTTCATAATCCACTTGACCATTTCTGTGATTGAGCGACTGCGTTGCTGCTCATCCAACGATTTGTCTAATACGGGAGTCAGGATCTCCAGCAACTCTTCGTTGTACGAGACAAAAGGGAGGTCCAGATCTCCTCGATGTAGCGTCAACCTGTTACATTTTGCACCAGTCCGGATTTGGCAGCCGAAGTAAGCTTCAAGTGCCTGTTTATCGCCCATTGAGTGTGTAAATTCGACAAATTTTGCCATCAAAGGTTGGCCTGTGCCCCTCCGTCCAAGCTCCAAAAGAAATGCCAGAGTGATCCCAACCAGCATCGGTGGACCTGGTTGCTCGGTATACAACCAATCTAATTCAATTGTACAGTTCTCATCTCCCTCGGTGATACGTATGCTTTCAGGGGGACACATTTGTTTGTACCGTGCCATTCGTTTCAGAGCGTCACGGTAATCACGAGCATGGTAAGTCGCTAAGACTGTGGGTGGATAATGTGCTGTTTCAAAGACGGTCGTAAGCTTGATAATTCCTTTGGCAGTGTCATCAATGAGATCCGAATAAGCCTGCCAAATTGCGAAATATTGGTCGGTAGTGACAAATGGGTCAGTTATAATGGTGAGCGGTAGTCGTGCTTTTCGAGCCACTTCGTGGGGGGCAATCCCTAATTGATGTATGCCTGCCCAAAATCCTACCGGCATTTTTATACGAGTATGAGACTTCATAATGGATCCTCCTTTAGCTATCTACACATTCACTAGTTTTGGTTGTGATAGTGTTCTGCCTAGTTAACGGGACAGATATTATATTACCTATTCAATGTAGCCTTGTAACTAGCAAAGGGCGACATTTTACTAGCCAACTACGTCGAATAAATCCGTTAGTTATAGGTACCATTAACGTAATGGAGCTGCCGTTTATACAGGCAGCTTCATTAAAAGACACCCTAAATAATCCTAATTACCTAAGTCGTTTAAATATGTTTTAGTGTTTTGTTATTTGCACCTACACATCAGAAAGCCAATCATTATAATCTTGGGCTTAATTGATCTTAGCATTAAAATAATTTACCTGGAATCAATATGGCTATACTTCACAATATGGCCATATTGTTAAAAAACAGCTAATGACAATTGTTCAACTAAACTCCGTTAATACAATAAGCACTGCTTGCCAATTTTGCATTAAATATAAATGTATATTCAGTTTTTCATTAAGGAGCATCCAGTCTGAGAAAAAATACAAAAAGAAAAAGATTTAATCATTCCCCTAACTACTCAGACCTAAACTTGCAACGAATAATCAATAGCATTTAATAAAATGATCTGTAAAAAAGGCGAGTGCATGAAATGATGCTCCCGCCTTAACTTATATGGAAAAAATGAAATTTAAATCCTTTATCAAACTTTCTTTTGCACTTTCAACCTTAACTAGCTGTGCATATTCCATTGCAAGGTTAAATTGATCCTTTGCCTGTTCATCTTTTTCTAAAAGTGCATTAGCCCGACACAGAGCTTCATAAGCATAACCAATATAGAATGGTTCAATCTCATTCTTCATACTGACTTCCAAACACCGTTCACCAAAATATAATGCTCTCTCCCCCAGTTGGGCAACGGCATACACTCTAGATAATTGCCAATATCCAATCGATAGATTTTTTGCACTATGATCCTCTACTTGCGTCCAATGCCAAAACGATGTATGAGCAAGATGAATCATTTTCTCTTCCTCTTCCTTTGTTCTTTGAGGCAAATCGAGCAAGTCCCACACCGCATTAAAGCTATTCACAGCCAAATGTTTATGAGATAACGTTGTTGTAGTCATCATTCTTCCACCTTTCTTTTTTCAAAATTACTAATATATAATCCTGGTACTACTTCAATGTCACTTAGGAATGTAAAGCCATTTTTCAGATATAAATTCTTCGCTGGGGGATTGTCTTTACCTGTTGATACTTTATAAACGGAAATTTGCGAATTCCTACTCTCTACTTCACTCAACAACTTCTGTGCAATCCCTTTTCGAAAATGGTCAGGATGCACAACCATTCGGCAGATCGTCAACTCGTCCTCATCTACTGAATAGGAAATCGCTCCTGCGAGTGACTTCTCTTCAAAATAACAGAGGAAGGTTTCCCCGCATTCTATTAATTCTTCCAAAGACTCTTTTAGTGGAGGGATTTCAAAAAAATTTATTAACTTTGCCTCTACTAGGTAGGACGCCCGTTGAAGCTCTAACAATTCCTTGGCTAAACCTATCTCTTGTAAATCAATCACTTTAATCATTCATTTCGTCCCTCTTCAACATAAATTAGTTTCTAACACAAGATTTTCTCTTCTCCAATTATTCGCTTTGTATTTACGGCTATCCTTCTTTTGTGAAAATAAAATTATCCCCCACTAATGTGAGGGATTGAAATCTTACGCCACTTTAATTGCTTTGCCAAAGGGTACCCTTGGTAAGAATTCCCCAGGTACAAGCCAAAATAATTCAAAATCGACTTTTTCCATTTCTTCAGAAAAGAATCCTGTTACATCTGTAATATAGAACAATGTGTCCACCTGTTCTTCTTTTGCCCACTCAAGAACTAATGTATAGGAGGATTTCCCATGTGTATAGAAAGTAAGCGCATCACTTTTTATTGGGGAAACGTCTCGGATTTTAAAATCTGCTTGAACCAATATCGTATCTGGTTTTAAGGTTTCAAACAGCTTTACTATGTTATTAATAAGGATCACTGGTGCTTCATTTGTAGATGTGTCTACGGCTAAAGCGATTTTTTTGTCCTGTCGTTCCTGAATCATAGCAAGAATCTTTTTGTGCCATTTCAAACTCCATCATCCCCTTTGTTTGAATGAGTGAACTATCTTATTTTGGATGTTTGATATGGTGTTTATGATTGGATAATTGCGGGAAAATAACGGCTCCTTTTTATGGACAAGCTAATCTTAGATACAATTTTTCGGGGTAAGCGAATGAATTAAATGAGGAATTTCCGCTAAGTTTTGTATAGTAAAATCTGAATCAACATGGTCCCACTGGGTATCTTTTTTCCAAATTCCTAACATACCTATAGCTTGTGCAGCAAGGATATCGTTTTCCGGATGGTCTCCTACGTAAAAACTTTCATTCGGTAAAACTCCCAGTGAGTTTATCGCTTTAAAAAATATTTCAGCATTCGGTTTCTTAATTCCTTCCCATTCTGAAACGAGAATAACCTGAAAGTATTTTTCAATTCCTAGGGCTCTAATATTTTCCATCTGAAATTGTCCTAATCCATTGGTTATTAGCCCTAAGGAGATCGATTGATTCTGTAGTTCCTTCAACATTTCTATTAGATTCGGGAAAGGGACACAATGTTCTTTAAAGTGCTGAACATAATCATTTAGTAATTCGTCAGGGCTTAAACCTTGAATAGTAAACTCATCGATTAATTGTTGGTATACTTTATCCTTCCAGACATACCCTCGGCATTCTAGTTCGATAAACCTGGATATATACATATCCTTTTTAATATGTCCTAGATAATAGATAAATCGCTCATATTGATTTAATAGGAAATTTTTAACCGACGCGTCACGATTGAGTAAAGTGCCATCAAGATCAAATAAAACAGCCTTTATCATCTCGAACAATCAATTTCTTTGATTATTCTTGCGGGATTCCCACCCACTACTACATTATCCGGAATATCTTTAGTTACGACAGCCCCCGAGGCAATAACAACATTATTTCCTATTGTTACTCCTGGATTAATAACCGCTCTTCCTCCGACCCATACATTATCACCTATTGAAACTGGTTTCCCGTATTCCTTTCCCGAAATTCTTTCAAAAGGATTAAGGGGATGTGTAGCAGTGTATATGTGTACTCCTGGAGCTATAAAACAATTTTCTCCAATACGGATTTCACAAACATCTAAAAATACACAATCAAAATTGGCATAAAAATTCTCACCCACATAAATATTATAGCCATAGTCACATCGTAAAGTAGGCTCAATATAAATGTTCTCCCCTGTTGAACCAAATAGTTCTTTTAATAATTCAGTCCGTATTTCTATTTCTGTTTCTATAGTTTGATTGAATAATCGTGTCAATCTTCGGGCATTTTCTCTTCCTTGAACTAATTCTGGGTCAACTGGATTATACATTTCTCCGTTTAGCATTTTTTCTTTTTCCGTTTTCATTCGTAAACTCCACTCTCTTTCGTCTTTTCCATTACCCCTATCATATCAAAAAAGTATTTAGTCATTTTATTTTTTTCTCTTATTAAAATTATTGATTTTTCAGAAAACAAAAATTACCATTAACATATAAACGTGTTGTTATGACGGGGAGGAAAATAATTTGAAATTCGATGTCATTGTGGTAGGTGCCGGGCTTGCGGGTTTAGTCGCCACAGCTGAACTGGCAGATGCGGGAAAAAAGGTACTACTCTTAGACCAAGAGCCTGAGGCATCTCTCGGCGGGCAGGCGTGGTGGTCTTTTGGTGGATTATTTCTAGTCGATTCGCCTGAACAAAGACGAATGGGCATAAAAGATTCCCGTGAGCTAGCCTGGCAAGACTGGTTAGGCTCTGCAGGTTTTGACCGTGAAGAGGATGAGGATTATTGGGGAAAAAAGTGGGCAGAAGCCTATGTTGATTTCGCAGCAGGTGAAAAACGTGAGTGGTTAACTGGTATGGGTGTTCGTTTTTTCCCAGTTGTCGGCTGGGCTGAGCGGGGTGGCTATACAGCTGAAGGACACGGCAATTCCGTCCCAAGATTTCATATTGTCTGGGGAACTGGCCCGGGACTTGTTAGACCCTTCGAGGAGAGAGTCCGTATGTCTATGGAGAAAGGGCTTGTCGATTACCGCCCGCGCTATCGAGTGAATGAGTTGATCAAAGTCAATGGGGCTATTTCCGGTGTTCGAGGAGACGTTCTTGTTCCAAGTAATGCCGCCCGAGGAGAAGCAAGTTCCCGTGAAGTCATTGGTGATTTTGAATTTCTTAGTTCAGCGGTAGTAGTTACTAGCGGTGGAATTGGCGGAAACCACGAGATGATTAAGAAAAATTGGCCTTCACGCCTTGGTGAAGTACCCAAGAATATGATCTCAGGTGTGCCTGAGCATGTAGATGGGAGAATGTTAGGCATAACGGAGAAAGCCGGGGGCCGTATTGTTAATCGCGACCGAATGTGGCATTATACTGAAGGCATTAAAAACTGGGATCCTGTGTGGCCAATGCATGGAATTCGTATCCTACCCGGTCCTTCCTCTCTCTGGCTGGATGCCAAAGGGAATCGCTTCCCTGCACCGAACTTCCCCGGATTCGATACATTAGGGACGCTTGAAGCGATAATGAAGACGGGCTATGACTATTCTTGGTTTATTCTAACTCAAAAGATAATTGAAAAAGAATTTGCATTATCCGGTTCCGAACAGAATCCAGATTTAACAGGTAAAAGTATTAAGAAGGTGTTAGCACGTGTACTCCCAGGTCCAACTGCTCCTGTTAAGGCGTTCATGGATAAGGGAGAGGACTTTGTAATAGCGAATACTCTTCCCGAACTAGTTGAAGGTATGAACAAGCTGGTTGGTGATAAATTACTAAATCTTGAACATATTGAAAGGCAAATTCTTGCCAGAGACCGTGAAATTGAAAATAAATTTACGAAGGATCTCCAGATTACTGCAATGCGCGGCGCCAGGAATTATCTAGGAGATAAATTGATCAGGGTTGCTCCCCCACATAAGATTCTCGATCCAAAAATGGGACCTTTGATTGCAGTGAGGTTAAATATTTTAAGCCGTAAAACGCTTGGCGGTCTCCAAACAGATTTGTCTGGTCGAGTCCTGGATGCCTCTGGTAATCCAGTGCCAGGTCTGTATGCTGCAGGCGAAGTTTCTGGATTTGGAGGCGGCGGGATTCATGGCTACCGATCGTTAGAGGGAACTTTCGTCGGGGGCTGCCTGTTTACAGGAAGGCAAGCCGGCCGGGCGCTAGCAAAAGAGTTGTGATAATAAACGAAAGAAAGCAGTGAAACCTAGTTTGGTTATCACTGCTTTTTAGTGGTTCTATTTGTGATGCTTAAGGATGTTCTTATCGACCTACGAGACCTTTATTTCATCTTTTCTCGCTTATCGGGCTCTTAGACCGTCGCTACGAAACCTTTCTTTCTCTTTTTCTCGCTCAACGGGCTCATAGACACTCGCTACGGGACCTTTCTTTCTCTTTTTCCCGCTCAACGGGCTCATAGACACTCCCTACGAGACCTTTCTTTCTCTTTTTCTCGCTCATTGGGCTCATAGACCCTCCTTACGTGACCTTCCGATCTGCATCTCACAGAAATCGGTCGCGTAGAAAAAAACATAGCTATCTCAAATTTTTTCAAATGTCCCCTAGTTAACAAACACAAATTCCGTCCGACTACCCGTCTGCCCAGCAATAACCTCAAGCCTCACATCAATACGTTCCTTGAGTTCAGGTACGTGCGAAATGATTCCAACTAAGCGACCGCTGCTCTGAATATCCATTAACGCCTCAATCGCCTGGTCTAATGACTCAGGGTCAAGCGTGCCAAAACCTTCATCAATAAACATGGTCTCAAGTGATACACCGCCAGCATAGCTTTGAACCACATCTGCAAGGCCAAGAGCCAGCGACAATGATGCCTTGAAGCTTTCTCCACCAGATAATGTTTTAACATGCCGTTCCTGTCCCGTATACTGATCGAACACAAGCAATTCCAGACCACTTTGAGCATTTCCCTTTGCCCGGTCCGTTTTTCGTAGCAACTGGAAACGCCCAGAAGTCATTTTTCTTAAGCGGACATTGGCTTCTCGCAAAATGTCATCTAAAAAGGCAGCAAGCACATACCGTTCAAAGGTAATTCGGAAGTTATTTTGCCCCTTGGAAATTTCATAAAGATGTCCAATTAACTTATACCTTTCCTCAAGCACCTTCATCTGTTCATTCAAGCTTTCTACCTTACTAAAAATTTCTTCATTATCCCGCTTTTTAACAAATAAATCTGTTCGTTGCTGATTAAGTTTTTCTAATTCACTTGTTTTCATAGCAAGCTCAAGCTTTAAATCTTCTACATCAGGCACTTTTACATCTTGTAATAGTTCAATCAGTTCGTTCAGACGATCTGTTACTGAACGCAACTCTTCACGGTAAGCACGAATTTGCCCTTCCAAAATACGGATTTCATCCTCCGATAGTTTCGAAGAGTGATAGACACCATAGTTTTCAAATCCTTGCTCAGACAGTTTATCCTTAAAGATTTCCCGTTCAGTATGAAGTTCCTCTTGCTTGCTGTTCAAGTGATTTTCAGCATCTTTTAATCTTGCTGATTCATTCGAAAGCTTCTCGTTAACTTCCTGTAAGCGGCGTTGTGCTTCCTCAAACTGTTTCAACAAACCATCATAGCGTTGACGTGAGAAAGAAAAAGCTTTTTCATATTCGGCTTCTGAACGAAGATTCTCCGGAATCCTTTTCATCATTCTTGTCAGATTCGTCTTCTTTTCAGTAAATTCAACCGTTATTTCGTTCACTTTTGCATTCAATTTCTGAATCGCTTGCTGCATTTGACTCTTTTCTGTTTCTCGCTTTTCAATAACTCCTTTTACTCCGTCTAACTGATTAATCTGCTCTTTTAGATTACCCTGTACCTGTACAAGTTGGTTTTTCGCAGTTAGAGTCTCTGATTTTATTTGCGCTAATGTCTCATTTGTAAAATCTGCCCGGTGAGTACGAATTTCCATTACCATTTCTTGAACTGCTTCTCTCTGTGTTTTTTCAGTAGATTGACTTTGGTAAAAATTCGCCTCGTCCAAAGATTTTTCTTTTTCCCATTTAGCTAGTTGTTCTTTTGCATCCTTCAGATCGTCCTCTGTTGGAATATCCCCTTCGTGCTGTAACGCCGGAGACGGATGGTGTTCCGAACCGCAGACAGGACAGGCTTCGCCCGTTTGAAGTTTTGTTGCTAAAATGACAGCCTGCCCATGCATCCATCTCTTTTCCATCTCATCAATGAGAGCTCTGGCATCTGTAAATCTTGCAACAGTATTTTCATAACGTCCCTTCATTATCTTTAGATCTTGCTCAGACTTTTGGTGACGGGCAAGCAAGGATTCGAATTTTTCAAATCGTTCGAGATCCACTTTTAATTTTTCCAATTTGCTTTCATTTTCTAAAAATGTAAGCTTTCCTCTTTCAATCTCTTCTTTTTGTATGTTAAGAGTGTTGATGTGGTCCAGTATCTGTTCCAGATTTCGTTCGTATTGGCTAACTTTTTCTTTTGAGGACTTTAATTCCGAATCTTTTAGTGACGTCTCCTTAAGAAGAGTGGCAAATGAATAAACATCCTCTTTCATATTCTCTAATTGATGGATTTCATTAAGTGCTTCCTGCCGTTCACTCTCCCGCTCAAGCTCTCTTTGATGCTGTTGTTCATACTGGTTGGACAATTGAATAAGCTTTTCCATTTCCGTTTTGATGGAATGAACATTGTTTTGGAGCAAATCTACATCTTTCTTCAATCGGTGGCAAAGCTCCTCTTGTTTGGCTAATAGAGCTGCCTTTTGCGCCCGTTGAACCTGTTTTTCTTTCTCGGTAAATAGATCTTCTTGTGAGACAAGACTTGTTTTTTGATCCTTCAATTCTTCCTTTGTCTGTAGCTGTTTTAAAATCCTCTCTGCTTCAAAAAGCTGAGACTTCAATTTATCCTGTTCCACTATCATTTCTTTGGACTGGATATCCAATTTTACGAGCATTTCGCCTATACCCGAAATCTCTTCCTTTAACAAAGGCATAATAATGGTGTCATTTACACTGTTTGCCTCCATATACTCCCGCAGTTCCTCATTTGTTACTGCCTGGATGCGGCGGATAGATTCATTTCGTGTCTGCACTTGATCCTCAACAGCTTTTTTTAGGTCAGTAGCTTCTACTTTTAACTTTTCTTCGACCATTTTATATAACTGCGTATGGAATAGTCGCTGGAGGATCATTTCTTTATCCTTACTATCTGATGTCAACAGCTTGCGGAATTCTCCCTGTGGAATCATGAGAATTTGCCTGAATTGATTGGCGTCAATCAGCATAATCTCTTTGATTTTCTCCTCCACATCAATAATCTTAGAAGCAAGCAGCTTCTTCTCACCGTTTTCGTCCCACATATATAGTTCAGCCTTAGCTCCAACCTGCGTGTAACCTTCCCCTTTGTCCTTTTTCTTTAACTGCTGAGGAGATCTGGTGATAGAAAACACTTTGCTGCGTAGAGAAAAATCAAGCGATACCTCTGTTAAAAATTCATCGCTGGCAAATTGACTTCGCAGCTCTGGACCATTCCGGTCCTCCCCACTCGCCTTTCCATAAATGGCATAACTGATGGCATCAAATATGGTTGTTTTGCCGGCACCGGTTTTTCCAGATATAACAAACATCGTTCGATTGCCTAAATGTGAAAAATCAATCACTTCTCTGCCTGCATAAGGACCAAATGCCTGTATGGTTAGTTTTAACGGTTTCACTTAATTCCCTCCCCACGCAGTACCATATCAATAATTTCTGCCATAACCTCTTTTTTGTCACTCGTAAAATCAGAGGTTGTCATTTCTGAGTAAAATTGTTCAAATAACTCTAATTCCGACTTTTTCTCACTTCGGATGGCGCTATACGACTGTTTCTTTTTCAAATCTGTAATATCAATTTTTCTTTCAAGATGAAGTACATTCGGGTACACTTGTCGCAACTTATTAATAGGGTCAATTAGCGCCCCTTCATCAAGTAGAGTAATTTTCAAATAATCATGAATCTGTTCCTTTTCATAAAAAAGAGGATCCAGTAATTGTTCCAAATTCCCTTCAATTTCACGCATATCATGTCTTGGAGTAAGTGAACGGTATCGATGGGTGAAATGGCCCTTCTCGTCCATTTCAATGATACTGATTGACTTCTTTTGTGTCGCTTCTGAAAAAGAATATTTTAATAGTGAGCCTGAATATTTCACCTTGCTATGGTTAATGGCATCAGGACTATGCAAATGACCTAGTGCCGTATAGGAAAATGGTTCAAACAATTCCGCCCCGACACAACCAGAACCACCTACAGATAATACCCTCTCGGAATCAGAAGTCTGGCCTCCTAGCACAAAAGCATGTCCAACCAAAACATTCGGTTCATTTGGGTTTAACGATTCTTCCATTTTTCCAATTAGAGCTTTCATAGCATCTTGATGAGAATGGATAGTATCATCCCCAAGCAGCTGACGGACAACGCCAGGCTCTGCATAAGGAACAAGGAAGAAGTTCACTCCATTTATGTGTACAGGCTTAAAGCTGTTTGTAAGTTTACCAGACAGATAGAATTGACTATGTTTATACCAAGAGCTCCCAAACGAAAGTCGCTCTGCACTATCATGGTTACCTGCAATAGCGACAACCGGCGTCTTTAACTCTACATTAATCTTAAAAAGGATTTCATCCAATAACTCGACTGCATCCGTTGGCGGCACAGATCGGTCATATAAATCACCTGCAATGACAACCGCATCTGGTTTCTCATCGGCAACAATTTGAACAAATTGATCCAGTGCCTCTCGTTGATTTTCTGTCATATATACACCGTGAACTAATTTGCCCAAATGCCAATCCGCAGTATGAATAAATTTCATCTGAATCACCCCAATTTTCATTAAAAGCACATTTACGAATAATACCATTATAGCAAAATACCATTAATAATGAGGCTGGAAATCATTATAGAATGGGGGAAATTAAGGATGATTTGAGTGAGGGAAAACTGAAAAACAGCCCGAACAATGTCCGGGCTGTTGTAATTAGTTTTTAGTTAGATTTACTTCTTAGTTACGTTAGCAGCTTGTGGTCCACGAGCTCCTTCAACAACTTCGAAAGAAACTTCTTGACCTTCTTCTAAAGTTTTGAAACCTTCTGTTTGAATTGCAGAATAGTGAACGAATACATCGTTTCCGTCTTCTGCTTCAATGAATCCGAAACCTTTTTCTGAGTTAAACCATTTTACTTTACCGTTTTTCATGTGAAAAAATCCTCCTAGATTGGCTAACAAAAGCCATGTGTAAAATTCACCAATTAACAACGTGATAGCTTTACTTTCATTCTCTCATCCAAACATCGGTTAAAACTTTGAACAAGCTAGTCTTATAAATCTAATCTCGTGCAACGGCTGTTTAAAATTTATCATGATACCAGCCTAACTGTCAAGGAAGGAGAGGACGACAGAAACCTTCACAATTCTACATTTTTAGCGGGTTTTCCTAGATTTTTCATAGGAGGATGGTCCTTCATTAACATGGTCCACCGTGGGAAAGTGTCACATTTTGTAGGAAAATAATGAATAATTAGTTGCATAAAAATTTAAGCAACTTAAACTTACATTCTCTTACCCTTAAAAGCAACTATTTTCCCACTACTCAACAAAGAAAACACCGAAGTGATTAATTCTTCGGTGTTATAGCGGCTTCTTCATCCTCTTCTTTAAATTTATCCAGTATTGTTATCGTATCAACTAGATGGTTATTGAATATTTGCCTAGCAACAGCTAATAGTTCAATAATCATTGGATCCTTAAGAGTGTAAATGACTTTATTTCCTTCTTTAGTACCTATCACAATATTTTTGGCTCGCAGGATGGTCAATTGTTGAGAAACAGCCGAACCTTCACTTCCTACAAGGGTTTGAATTTCGTTAACGCTTTTATCCCCTTCCGATAAGAGCTCTAAGATCCGGATTCTCAAAGGGTGTGCTAAAGCTTTGAAGAATTCCGCCTTAAATTGTTGCATTTCAAGATTCAAAATGGTCACTCCTAAGATTTTTTAGAAGGTTGCAGTCAACTTCGTCCTACCGCCTTCCACCATTTGTTCAGCTGATAGCTTTTTACATTCTCTAAAAGCAAAATGCTTACAGCCTAAACATTTATTTTTGTTTATTTGCTCCAAAGCATATTGTATTGCCTCACCAGTATGTTCAAAAAAGTGGGCTTCCCCAATAGTCTGATATAGCCCTGTCCTTTTCAATACATTTTCTGGCTGTTCATTTAAACCTGATATCATTACTATACCATTTTTCGAAAAATGGTGAACAATGCTTGCTAAATTTGCCTCTCCAGTTGTATCTATTAATGGCACCTTACTCATGCGGAGTAGAAGAATTTTGGGTCGATAGTTTATGGTGCTCATAATTGTTTTTTCAAAGGTGTCAGCTGCACCAAAAAATAACGGTCCCTCCACATTAAAAATACTAATTTGTGGGCAATCGTGCGTATCAGAGACCATCCCCGTCTCTACTTTTTCATGCTTATGTTCTCTATTTGGCAATGCCTTTGCAGTAACCATCACATCGCTCATTCTCTTCGCAAAGAGGATAGCAGACATCACTAATCCTACTTCAACAGCTGTTGTTAAGTTGTCAAAAACAGTTAATAAAAAAGTAACAGTTAAGATGAGTGAGTCTGTCGACTTGGTTTTTAGAATATGAGAAAACACTCTTCTTTCACTCATATTCCAAGCAACAACCATCAAAATCGGTGCCATGCTTGCTAACGGAATATAGGAAGCATATGGTGCAAAAAACAGTAAAACCAACAGAACTACTATTCCATGAAGCACTCCGGACAAAGGAGAAACAGCTCCATTTTTGATATTTGTAGCCGTACGGGCAATGGCCCCAGTGGCTGGAATCCCACCAAATAACGGGGTAACAATATTGGCAATTCCTTGCCCTATTAACTCTTTATTACTATTATGACGGCTGTTAGTCATTCCATCCGCTACCACTGCCGATAATAAGGATTCAATTCCTCCGAGCATAGCAATCACAAAGGCCGGCTTCCATAGCTTTATCATCATATCCAAATCTATATGTGGAATTTGGATATGAGGTAAGGAACTTGGAATTTGACCATAGGCTGTTCCAATGGTTGCCACATGATTGGGATAAAGTAAAGTAGCTGTCAAGGTAGAGACCACTAAACCAATCAACGGTCCAGGAATTTTAGGGGCTATTCTAGGTGTAAGAATGACCGTAACCAAGCAAATCGTTGCTGTTAAGATACTATAGATATTAGACGTTTCTAAATGGATTAAGATTTCCTTACTATTATCAATGAACTCCTCATGCTTTTTAATCCCCTCTAAACCTAGGAAACTAGCAATCTGTCCCATAAAGATCGTAACTGCGATACCTGCTGTAAATCCAATCGTAACGGGTCGAGGAATAAATTTAATTAGCGAACCTAGTCTAAAGACTCCCATCAGAAGTAAGATAATGCCTGCCATAAAACCGGCTATTAATAAGTTCTCATAACCATAGGTCATCACAACTCCAAATAAAATAGGAATAAACGCTCCAGTTGGACCGCCTATTTGGTATTTTGATCCGCCAAATAAAGAGATAAGAATCCCGGCCACAATTGTCGTATAGATTCCATACTCTGGCTTCACTCCTGAAGCGATGGCAAATGCCATGCCGAGTGGAATAGCAATTACTCCAACAATCACTCCTGACAGGATATCCTTGGGTACACTCCTTAAGGAATATTCATGGAATCTTTTATCACTTAGCATATTAACCCTTCTTATCTTTTTAATTTGTATATCTGATTATTTGAATATAGAATAATTCAAATATCTTATCAAGCATTTTATATAAATAGAATGAAATTTTTTCTTCCGTTTTCTCTTGTTTACAGAATATATTCGTGTTATAATAGCAAAGCGATGAGCTGAGTTGTGTAAGTCGAGAAACATTCCTTTAGGAGCACACTATGTGGAGTGTGGTTTTTCGCCTCAATACGCAAAAGACGTCTGTTTATACAGACGTCTTTTTTATTTTATTTAAAATTAGCACTTTTTACCTAAATTTTTTATAATAAATATAGGCTTATATTTTTATAAAAATTGGAGGGAATACGATGAATAACCATGAAATCGATTATAAGATTTATGGCGATGACATGCAGTTCGTTGAGGTAGAACTTGATCCACAAGAAACTGTTATTGCCGAAGCGGGTAGCTTTATGATGATGGAAGACGATATACATATGGAAACCATTTTTGGAGACGGATCTAACAGCAGTGGCGGCGGACTAATGGGTAAGCTCTTCTCCGCTGGTAAACGTGTGCTTACAGGAGAAAGCCTGTTTATGACGACCTTTAGTAATACTGGAATGGGTAAAAAACGAGTTTCCTTTGCCTCCCCCTATCCAGGAAAAATCATTCCTATGGATTTAAGTGAGTATGGTGGCAAAATTGTTTGTCAAAAGGACGCCTTCCTAGCTGCTGCAAAAGGGGTACAGGTAGGCATTGAATTTCAACGTAAAATTGGTGTCGGTTTCTTTGGCGGCGAAGGATTTATTATGCAGAAGCTCGAAGGAGATGGAATGGCCTTCGTTCATGCAGGTGGAACCATTATTAAAAAGGATCTTCTGCCAGGCCAATCTCTCCGAGTAGATACTGGCTGTTTAGTGGCTATGACGAGTAATGTGAGTTACGATATTGAGTTTGTTAAAGGTGTAAAAACCGCTCTATTTGGTGGTGAAGGGTTATTCTTCGCAACACTTCGTGGACCTGGATCTGTCTGGATTCAATCACTTCCATTCAGTCGTCTCGCAAGCCGGGTATTTGCTGCGGCTCCATCTCGCGGTGGGTCAAAAGATGAAGGAAGCATCGCACGAGGAATTTTTGATATGTTTAATGGTGATTAATATATATTTTAAGAAGCAGGATCCCGTCGTGGGTCCTGCTTCTTTTTTACATGAAAGCTATTCCAAATCTAATTTCTTTAGTTTAGCAAATGTTTGCTCTCTCTTTAGATTATAGGATTGCCAAGGTAGATCGGACGTGAGTGCTTCCTTTTTTCTGTCTACTAAGATCGTTTCTAAATTAGGAATATCAGGATTTTCCTTATAAAGATTGACTAATCCCTCCACACCTGTATAAGACAACTGATTAAGGTAGTATACATCTATTTTCCCGCTTGTCTCGTACCGGTTTATATTTTCTTTTACCACTAATTTATCCAGGTCTATCACTGTAATAGCCGTGTAATAGATTAGCGAGGAGACAAAATAGAAATGAAGCAATGATAGTTTTTCCACCCAGATTTTAACCAAGGTATATGCAAAAATGATTACTAGAAAAATCATAAAGGTATGAACGAGAACTCTGGTAAAAGTAAATCCATACGCTTCCTCGTACATACTTAAGCGTAAAAATGCGGAGCTAAGCATTATTGAGCTTGAGAGAACTAGGATGGTAAGCATAATTTGCGTTACTCGATTAATTAACACATTTGTTCGTTGTACAAATGTAATGACAAGAATGGTAATCGACAAATTGATTAATGTAACAAATAATAGCTCAAAAAATCCTTTTCTTGCATACTCTGCGTAAGTATAGTTCCCTTGCAACGTTCCACTGAAGAAATATTTAAACTGAACAAGTGTAAATAAAATATATACCATATTTATAAGTACAAGAACAGTGATAGATATAACGCCGTCCATTTGAAACCTGCCGGTATGGTCTTGTTGTTTTAACACGCTTATTTGTTTGATTAGTAGCCCCTGCATAAAACCAAAGAAACCAAGTGTCATAATTAAGACGATGATAACTCGTATAACTCCTTCTGCATCAACTACAGTGAACCACTCCGGAATGCCACCCACAATCCGTTCAAATTCTGAATCCGCAGCCATAAGTAATTTTAATACTACCAATAAGACAGGGAATGAGATGACAACACCAATTAGTATCTTTTTCCACACCAACCATTTGTCGCCCCCCACTCCATGTTTTGCTCCAGCTCCTAATACAGCACTAAATTTTGCGTTATATTTAAGGATTCCTAGTAATTTTGAAAAAATGAGAGCGATAAACGATAACTTGTTCCATTTAATATTTTTAGGACTTGTGATTAATACGAGATGAATAATCACCAAGCCAGGAATCACAAGGATATTTAACACTTTGAAAAGAGAATTATCATTCATAAAATAACTGACAGATAAGAGCCAAATGCAACAGACGATTAAGTACCCCAGCCGCTGATGAGAAAAGGGATACTTTCGAAATTTCCAAAAGAAGACTAAATAGAAAGACATTACGAAGACTAAATAGGAAATTCCTACTTCCCCACGAAAAAATGATTCTTCCGCTAAAATTCCTAATAATAAACATATAATTAAAAACAGCCAATCTGCTTTACCAATTTTTATTTCCATTAAGCATCCCTCTTTTTTATATAGATTTTCTATATATATAGTTTTTCTAGGTATATAGGTAAAAAAAACTGCTTATATCGATGCTTTCTTCCCCCACCTGTAACCAAGCCAGCTGATTGGGTAAAGAATAATTGTAAGAATGATACAAGCAATAATAAATGTTTTTGTTAACAATGGAGCGAACCATGAATGTGGAATAATGTGAAAAATTGTTAAGATCATCAATAATAGGTTAGGAATGAGCGATAATAAGAACGTCTTCCTTAAGAGTGTTCTTCCCCTGTGCCCAAAACCCTTTCCAATTTCGTATCCAAGTAATGCCCAAAAAAACAAGTACAAGAAGGCAATTAAGGATGGAATAGAGGTTAAGTGGTCCCAAATCTTTGTTAACCAAACCCAATCATAAAGATTATGGGCTAACGTTAATATGCTTCCTCCCCCAAAAAAAAGGATATTTAATAAAATAAACAGCCATTTCATATTACTTGGCGTAACCGAAAGTTCTTCCTTCCATAATTCAGCAATCTCTTCAGGGCTACCCAGTCTTACAGTCAAATGGTCTAACAGTTCCTCGTCATCCATTTGTAATGATTCGAGGACGATTTCATCAATGTGTGTTTCATATTCCAACAAGATATTTTTCTTATCTCTATGATTTCCTAATCCCTTTGCCAGTTCTTTAAGAAACCTATTCTTCGGCCGTTCCATGCTTTGATCTCCCTATTACTTTGTTCATTACTTGAACAAAATCTTGCCATTCACGGGTTTTTTTCACTTAATAGTTCCTTGCCAGCTTTTGTAATCCGATAATACTTCCGAGCCGGTCCTTTTTCCTGTTCCACCCAATAACATTCAATATAATCTTGTTTTTCAAGCTTGTGAAGGGCTGGATATAAAGTGCCTTCTTTTACACTTAGACCATTATCACTTCGCTGTTCGAGCTCTTTCACCAACTCATAACCGTACATATCACGCTCATTCAATAATTGGAGCAGAATTAACGACGTACTGCCTTTGACCAATTCACGATTAAACATCTTATCACCTACCTAGTTTTATTAGGTACATAGAAATTCTACAACGTCTAAAACATTTTGTAAAGTATAGAACGAAAAAAAAAGTGACGAATTCTAATCGTCACTTTTCTATTTATTTCAGCTTCGGGTTATTTTTTTGTCTCTGAATGAATTGATCCCGTTCACCACCATCAGATAATTCCTCAGAAAATTCATGTGCAGTATTTTGCCCCATTACTTCCCAAGGCTTGATGGTCTTTGGTGGCAGATTATTATTTGGTGCAGCTTGCTCGTTCCATTTTCCCATAATAAATCACCCCTATCCTATTATTCGATGTGTCCAAACCATTTATCCAAAATAAAAACGCTTGGAAGTTTCCAAACGTTTTTACCATTGTTAAATTACCATTTTTTTATTATCTTGAAGTTGTAATTCTTGCTCCAATACATTATCCACTTCTCGGTTCTTTTTAATTTTAAAATGATAGATAAGATAACATGCTACTACAAATGGAACTCCTAAATATAAGGCCAATCTTTGTTCAGAATCAAACGCTAAACTTCCTAAAACAATACAGTTTAGGGTTAAGGCAATTATAGGAAGCAGTGGGTAAAGTGGTGTTCTAAATTTGAGATCCTCCACTTTTCCTCCCTCTCGAATAAATTTTCTTCGAAAGGCGATTTGGGAAGCTGTAATAGAAATCCAGCCTACTTGAGCACCTAAGCCCGCAACAGAAAGCAACCAAACGAAGACTGTTTCTTCTGCAAAAAATCCAGAAAGCAATGATAATAATGCAATTCCAATAGTTAAGACTAGAGCATTAAACGGCACACCTCTTTTATTAACCTTTGCAAGGACAGGGCTCGTCATCTTTTCTTTTGACATCGCATATAACATCCTTGTTGCAGCATACAAACCAGAGTTGGCTACAGATAATAATGCTGTAAGGATAACAAAATTCATAATGTCTGCAGCATAAGGAATACCGATACTATCAAAAACAACAACAAATGGACTTTCAACTACCCCAGCCTGATTCATAGGGATTAAGCTTGATAAAACAAAAATAGCTAAAACGAAGAAAAATAGTGTTCGCCATACGGTTTGTTTAATGGATTTCGGTATCGTTTTCTCTGGCTCTTCGCTCTCACCAGCAGCGATCCCGATAAGTTCTGTGCCTTGGAATGAAAAATTCACGGCAATCATTGTGATAATTAAAGCTGTAATTCCATGTGGCAAAAGACCATGTGCTGTAAAATTAGAGAAAAATGGAGCAGGCTTTCCGCCTTCCATGTCAATCAAACCAAAAGTAGCAGCTCCACCAAGAACAATGAAAGCTAAAATGGCAAAAATTTTGATGCTTGAGAACCAAAATTCAGTCTCTCCAAACGCGCGTGCTGATAATGCATTAAGTGAAAATAAAACTACCGCAAAAATTGCACACCAAATCCATACAGGAGACTCTGGAAACCATCTTTGCATTAACTGTCCTGCTGATAATAACTCTAGAGCTACCGTTACCGACCAACCTAACCAGTATAGCCATCCTAGTGCAAATCCGGTTCCTGGTCCAATGAATTTTGTCGTATAAGTTTGGAATGATCCAGAAACAGGCATGGCAACAGATAATTCACCTAAACAAAGCATGGTCAAGAACATGATAATACCGCCAACTATGTATGAAAGAATGGCACCTGCTGGACCTGCCTGGCTTATCGTGTAACCCGATCCGAGGAAAAGACCTGACCCAATTACCCCTCCTAGAGAAATCATAAATAAATGCCGGGTCTTCATCGTTCTCTGTAATTCATTTGTCGCATTGTTTTCTTGTAAATTCATAAACTTTCCCCCTTCTGGCTATAAGAACGCTTACAATTAATCCATTACCCATTTTCGTAAAATAGTAACTTTTATAATATTTTTACTATTCTAATCAAATACATTTGCAATTTCTATGCCAAAATAGGAATCCTTTACTTGTGAGCATTCCTTGAACATAGATGCCAAAATTTTTGGCATTATCGTAAAATAATTTGCACATAAAATGCAAAAATGCTCTTTCCACAAAAGTGGAAAGAGCATTCTTTTAAATAAAATTAAGATAGCACGTTCTTGATTTTTTCGATTGCCCAATCAATTTCTTCTTTAGTGATAATTAATGGAGGTGCAAAGCGTATTACTGTATCATGTGTTTCTTTACATAGCAAACCAGTTTCTTTTAAATCCTCGCAATAGGGTCTAGCAGCCTCTGTAAGTTCAACACCGATAAACAAGCCTCTTCCACGAATTTCATTAATCACAGGATTTTTGATTGCTTTTAATTGTTCAAGGAAATACTCCCCTAATTCAAGCGAGCGTTCAGCTAATTTTTCTTCTTCAATTACATCTAGTGCAGCAATTGAAACAGCGCATGCTAACGGGTTCCCACCGAAAGTCGATCCGTGTGATCCTGGATTGAATACACCCAACACGTCAGAGTTAGCTACAACACAGGAAATAGGGAAGACTCCACCCCCAAGTGCTTTTCCTAAAATCAACATATCAGGTTCTACTTCTTCCCAGTCGCAGGCAAACATTTTACCAGTGCGTGCCAAGCCTACTTGAATTTCGTCTGCAATGAACAAGACATTTTGCTCTTTACACAATTCGGATGCTTGTTTTAAAAATCCTTCAGGAGGTAAGATGATTCCTGCCTCACCTTGGATAGGTTCCATTAAGAATGCTGCAGTATTAGGTGTAATGGCCGCTCTTAATGCTTCAAGGTCACCATATGGAATTAATGTAATGCCAGGAAGCATCGGACCAAAGCCACGTTTATATTCTGGATCAGACGATAACGATACTGCCCCCATTGTACGTCCATGAAAATTCCCAACACATGCAATAATTTCCGCCTGATTTTCAGCAATTCCTTTTACATCATACCCCCAGCGTCTTGCGGCTTTTAACGCGGTTTCAACAGCCTCGGCACCAGTGTTCATTGGCAGTGCCATATCTTTATTTGTTAACTTACAGATTTTTTCGTACCAAGGGCCAAGTTGATCATTATGAAAGGCTCGAGAGGTTAGCGTTACTTTGTCTGCCTGGTCCTTCAATGCTTGAATAATTTTTGGATGTCGATGCCCTTGGTTGACTGCTGAATATGCACTTAACATATCCATATAACGGTTTCCTTCAGGACTTTCCACCCATACTCCTTCTGCTTTTGCAATCACAATTGGAAGTGGATGGTAGTTATTAGCACCAAATCTATTTGTTTGTTCAATGATTTTTGTTGTTTTTGTTGTAACTTCAGCCATTTTTATTCCCCCTTCTTTGTATGTAAATCTATTATGCAAGTTTCATGCCAATAATAATTCTGCATACTGATAACGTTTCTAAGAATAAAGTGCCATATATTTTTGCAACCAATTTACTATTTTAGTTAAATACCGCAAAATTATTTTGCATTATCTCGTTTTTTTTGATTAAATTGATGAATACAGTTTTAAACAAGGGGTATAAACCATCATGGATCAATCGAAAAATTATTTACTCTATTTAACAAGTATGTATAAACGAATTTTAGATGAGGTGGATGTAGGGGTTCATGCAGTTGACGAGACAGGGAAAACCATTATCTATAATAAAAAAATGATGCAAATGGAATCAATGGATTTTCATGACGTTATGGATAAAAACCTGCTAGATGTCTTTATGTTCAAGGATGACCAGTCTAGTACACTTGTAAAGGCCCTTCAAGAAGGGAAAAAAACTAGTAACGTAAAACAAACCTATTTTAATAACAAGGGCCGCGAAATTACTACTATTAATAATACTATCCCTATCTATAAAGAGGAGAGCCTGCAAGGTGCAGTGGAGATTGCGAATGATGTAACGAAACTTGAACGGCTGATAAAAGGAAATATGAGTAAGGGATCAACCAGATATACATTTGAGAATATTATTGGCACTAGTCCAGCTATCTTAGAGGTTAAGGAATCAGCAAAACGGGCGACTCGGACCTCCTCCTATGTATTAATTGTAGGTGACACTGGTACGGGGAAAGAGCTTTTTGCTCAAAGTATCCATAATGCTAGTAACCGTTTATCTGCTCCATTTATTTCTCAAAATTGTGCTGCATTACCTGATAATTTAATCGAAAGTCTCCTTTTCGGTACAAAGCGAGGAGCTTTCACAGGTGCAATCGATACCCCTGGACTATTTGAACAGGCAAATGGAGGAACATTGTTACTGGACGAAATCAATTCATTAAATTTAAACCTGCAAGCAAAATTACTTCGCGTCTTACAAGAAAAAACGATTAGGAGAATAGGAGATACAAAGGATACACCAATTGATGTTAGGGTCATAGCAAACATGAACGAGGACCCAATTGACGCGATTGCAAACAACCGTCTTCGAAAAGACTTATATTACCGGCTTGGTGTAGTAACAATATTTGTCCCTCCCCTTAAAGACCGCAAAGAAGATATTCCGTTACTAGTGGAACACTTTATAGAGAAATATAATGAACGCTTTCAAATGAATGTCAAGGGCTTATCAGATGAAGTCCAATTGTCTTTCACGGAATATGATTGGCACGGCAATATCCGGGAGCTTGAGCATATTGTTGAAGCGGCCATGAATGTTATGATGGATGAGGAAGTCATTATGTACTCCCATTTACCTTACCAATATCGCAGTAAGATGCAGCTGAAAGAAAGAATGATGCCCTTAGCCACCGTTGAAACATTCATTGAGGAAGATTCAGAGATCACTATACCATTAAAAGACCAAATGGAATTATTTGAAAAGACCTATATTGAGCACGTTTTAAATAAACATGATTTTAATATTTCAAGAGCAGCTAAGGCACTTGGCTTGAGCCGCCAAAGCTTGCAATATCGCATGAAGAAATTAAGATTAGAGAATAAATAACAAAGAAATACTGCATAACATTCCCATTTTTTCATCATAATATAAAAAAAGATGAGGTGAAAATAATGGGACTTCTTAACTCATTTAATCAGTGGAGAGAAACAAAGTATCAAAATCATGTTTCCACCATGAAAGAACTTGGCAAATGTCCTGACTGTCAAGGCCGTGGTTATACTGTATATCCTTATAATGAATATGCCTACTATAATTCGTACGAATGTCCTGGTTGCCAGGGAAGCGGCCATTATACTGATTGGGAAGATATGAGATAATAACCAAAACACAAAAAGCCCCGTTTTTTCAATAGGGCTTTTTATTTTTTATTTACATACTTTTCTTAATTAATTCTAGATAGGCTTTTGCTGTCCTAACCTCAATGGTCAATGATCCTTTTTTAACAATTGCTTTAAGTAAGACAGGGGCACCTGATGTATTTTTGAATCGAAAATCTTTTCCTCCGTAGGACACTGTTGCATCTCTTCCTTTTGGAACATATCCTACCTCTAGAGAATGGTGATTCTTTTCGATATAGCTGACACCTATTTTGTCAATGGCGTTGAATAGTGTTGACGAAGTCTGGCAGATCCCTCCGCCTACACCATCCACAAGTTTACCCTCAACTACTTCAGGTGCGTTTTGAAAACCGTGAGCAGCATCACTTGGGCCAACGGTGGTATTAAACGAGAATGAATCCCCTTCTCCCAGGATCACATTGTTAACCGCAGCAGCAGATAATGCAATATTTTTTGTTCTACCTACAACTGCACTGTTAAAATGAGTAGTATAGGATGCAACTAGCGCTTCTCCTAAATGGGATGCATCTTCCATTTTATATCCACTTGCTGTCACATATAAAGGTATTTCCACATCTCCACCTTTTACAGATGCCTGGAATACTTTATCTGTTAATTCGTTTTCGTCGAGAATTGTTTGTGGAGTCCCTTTGATGACTTGGCCGTTTTCATCCAACTTGTCAAGAATCATTCTTTTATCGTATCCAGGGGTTGTTTCATTTCCTCTAGCTAATTCTCGAGCCATCTTATTAATCTTTGTTTTATACATTTCGTCGTTCATGCCAAAGCCTAATTCCTTTGGATTTAACGTTTTGATTATGGCTTTTGTTGTCGGGTCAATAATATTTACAAAAACCGGTTTTTCCTCTTCCTGTTTCTTTTCTACTTTTTTCTCTTTTTCGACCTTTGGCTGTTCAGATGCCTTTGTTTCTTTTACAGGCTGGTCTGCACACCCTGCCAACAACACAAAACTTCCTGCCAATAAAATTGAAATAACCCTTGTGAGTTTTCCCATGATCCCCCATCTTTTCCCTTTTATTCTTAAAGCTACCACTAATCTCTATCAATATACTATTTGACGCTCATCAAGAAGAATAGGTTTCACTCATTCTTCTATTCTATTCCAATTTATTTTTATTTTACCATCATCTTTTCGATAGATAATTTCTTTTTTAATAGAAAAAAAATATGGAAATAAAAGTGCTCATCATAAATACGATAATATTAAGGGTTTCTAACGTTTCTGTTCTTTAGTCAAGTACGTATTAAAAGGGGGAATAAATCATGTCAAAAATCTTATTTCTTCTTTTCTTTGTTCTAATGCTCATTTTTCTTATTTTAGGGGTAGCATCTTATCTTAAACAACCGAAACCAAAAACTGGGTGGGTTTTTCTTAGTCTCTCTATTATTAGTTTAATCGGAGTTATTTATTTGTTGTCTTTGTAAACCTGTATAATTTTCCAGTTTTGAGGAAGTCTAATCCCTAGGAAAAATTATTCTAGGGGTGTTTTTTATGTCCGTTTTTGTTTATCAAACATTTATTATTAAACAAGATAAATTTAAAGAAGGAATTGATAATTTAAGGGAGCTCAAAAAATTTAGAAACGAAAACTACAGCCATCATGTAGAGATTTTAACACCCGTTTCTGGAGATGACCACACCTATGCCCTGCTATCTACCTATGATGGATTAGCTGAAATGGAACTGCAAAGCAAAAAATTGTTTGAAGATGAAGAGTATTTGGAGCTAATCGGTCCTTTTTTCCTGGACCATATCGCGGAAGGAAGCATGCATACCCAAATATTACGCTCATTAGGCGAGGTAAAAATGGCTAAAAAGGATCAAAAAAAATAATTATGCCTAATAGAAAAGCGCAAGCGCCTTGGTCAGCCCCGACAGGCAAATGTTCTTCGGCAAGAAAAGTCGCTCTTTGACTTTACTTGCCGAAGGTTATTTGACCCGAGCTGTAACAATCATCGCTATATCAAGCCATGATTGTTACAAGCTACTCAATGTAGAGTATTCAGGGTGAAAACTGACTAGGCGCTGGAGCTCGACAATTCTCAAAGTCGAATTTTCTTTCTTATCAATTAAAAATGAAAACCCAAAGAAAATTTTCTTTGGGTTTTTCATTATATTAATCATTAGTCTCTCTCTAACAATTCCGCCCCTGCAATACCAGGCTTGGTCATTTCATATATATCCAAAATCAGGTCAAGCTCTTCTTCTGTTAGCACATCATGTTGTAAGCAAAGCTCACGAACAGATTTACCACTTAGAACGGCTTCACGAGCAATACGTGCTGCTATTTCATATCCTAAGTGAGGATTAACAGCTGTTATAATCCCGACACTCTTTTCTACGTATTCTTTCATACGGGCTTCATTCGCTTCAATTCCTTTTAGACAATGCTCCGTAAAGGAAGCAAATCCATTGTTCATAATGCTAATGGATTGGAGCAGATTAAATACCAATACAGGTTCCATGACATTTAGTTCGAGTTGTCCTGCTTCAGAAGCTAAACAAATTGTATGGTCATTACCAATAACTTGGAAGGCAATTTGGTTAATAAGCTCTGGCATAACTGGGTTTACCTTCCCTGGCATAATGGAAGACCCTGGTTGACGTGCCGGAAGAGAAATTTCTGCAAGTCCAGCACGTGGACCTGATGCCATTAAGCGAAGATCATTAGCTATTTTAGACATATTCATCATACATACCTTTAATGCCGCTGAAACTTCTGTATACGCATCGGTATTTTGCGTAGCATCCACTAAATGTTCAGCATTGACTAATGGTAATCCACTGATTTTTGCGAGCTGAATAACCACGTCTTCGATGTATTTAGGGTCCGCATTTAATCCAGTACCAACAGCAGTTGCCCCCATGTTCACCTCAAATAAATGTATCTTTGAATGCTCGATTCGTTTAATATCTCTTTCAAGCACCCTGCTGTATGCCTCAAATTCTTGTCCTAAGCGGATTGGGACGGCATCTTGAAGATGAGTACGGCCCATTTTAATTACATTTTCAAACTGTTTCGCCTTTAACTTGAACACCTTTTGCATTTCTTTCGTCGTATCGAGCAATTTATCCAGCATTCTTAGAGTTGCTATATGAATAGCAGTAGGAAATACATCATTTGTCGATTGGGACATGTTTACATGTGTATTTGGACTTAAGTGGTTATATGCACCCTTTTGATGACCAAGAAGCTCAAGAGCCCGATTGGCAATCACTTCATTTGCATTCATATTCATCGATGTTCCTGCCCCACCTTGAATTGGGTCTACGATAAACTGGTCATTCCATTTACCATCGATGATTTCATTTGCTGCTTGACTAATTGCTTCCCCTAAACCACTATACAACCGCTTTGTATTCATATTTGCAATCGCTGCTGCTTTTTTTACCATTGCAAGCGCTTTAATAAGTTCTTCATGAATGCGGTATCCCGTAATAGGAAAGTTTTCTACTGCTCTTAACGTTTGGATCCCATAATAAGCATCGGCAGGTATGTCCTTTTTCCCTAGAAAGTCTTGTTCTACTCTTATCTTGTCCGCTGTCATTTGTCTCCCACCCTTTTAAAAACAAATAAATTTCTATATTAGACCATTTGGTACACCAAAATAATAACAGTTACACCCTGTTTTTGTCTCCATTTTAACTATTATTTTACTATTTATAGTAATCTCAATAATTAGTAAATTTTTTTTACAAATAATTGAATTAGAAAATTCATTAAGTATCTTTTCTAAAAAACAAGTAAGTGCTATGATATTCTGCGAGATTACTATATACAAGGATGGATGACATGCAGAAGGTACTTTATTTAGCACTCTTTGCTGCTTTACTGCTGCAAACTGGATGTAGTTTGAAGACGGCGAATGCCAGTATAAATGAAAAAAGGTCCATTTCGCCAAAGATAGAAATGCAATCTAGCAAAGTTTCACCTAAATTGAAAGAAACTCCATTATTCAAATCCAAGGTTGTACTATCTATTAGTCCAGTTACATCTAACTCTGGTAGTGCTGTTTTAACAACAACCAACTTACCTTCAGATATTTCAGAGGTTAGTTATTATATTTGGAGAACAGCTGATGGTGTTAAGAGTGGTAAAATATTTCCTTCTTCCGATAAAGAGAATGGATTCTCGCTTACTTTTGGGTCAACAGAATTATCTGGAAAACGTGGAGAATATCAAATTGAGGTCTACGGAAAAAGAGAAACGGGTACGGAGGAGCTTCTGGCTAAATCAACTGTAACCTTTCAACAGCATGTTCCCATTCTTATGTATCATGCGATTGATGATTTTAAGGGGGAGGGCTTAAAAGAGCTGTTTGTAACGCCTTCCAATTTCGAAGCACAGATGCAATATTTAAAGGATCAAGGCTATACGCTTCTCACTTTTGAGAAATGGGAAAAAATCAATAAAGTAAACAAGCCGATTTTTGTCACATTTGATGATGGGATGAAAAACAATCTAAATGCCTTCCATATTTTACAGCGTCTAAAGGATGCGACATTCCATCCCACTGCGACAGAATATACTATTGCCGGTTACATTGATAGTGGCTCCTATCAATTAACTTCGGAAGATATTAAAGAAATGGTGGCTTCAGGTATTTTCTCTGTTCAATCCCATACGATGTCACACGCTGATCTTCCTAAAATTACAAATTTTGAGGAAGAACTAAAAACTTCTAAGGAAAAAATCGAACAAATAACGGGAAAACCAGTTATTGCTATTGCCTACCCATATGGTCACTTTAATCAACAGGTAGTAGAGGAAACTAAAAAATACTACAAATTTGCCACAACCACAAAGCCAGGTCTATTCATTGAAAAAGAAGAGCCGGATGAACTGCTGTTAATGCATCGTGTCCGTATCTCCTACTCGACCACCATTGAACAGTTTGCCCATCTTGTTGAAACAAATTAAGGCTGTCACATTTTGACAGCCTATTTTTTATCTAATAGAACGATTGGTTGAATTTTTTTAATAGCTGGCCAAAAATTTCACGTTCCTCTTCAGACCAATCATTGATAAGCTCTTCTAATCTCTCTAAGCGTGCCTGTTTGTGCTCTTTATACACCCTATTTCCAATCTCTGTGATTTGCAGTGAATAGGCCCTGCCGTCTAGCGGGTCAGGAATACGGTACAAATAACCTTTTTGTTCTAAAGCAGCTGCTTGTCTGCTGATGGTGGAAATGTCCAATTGAAACTCACCAGCTAGTACTTTTACCCCTGCAGCTCCTCTATTTGCAATTCGTCGCATCAATAAATAGGCAGAGCGATCCAGGTTACCTAGTTTTTTATTACTGGAGACAGATGTTGAACGGCGAATTAATATGGCTAATTCCAGTTCAATCGTTTCCAAAGATTGTTCATACATTATATTAACCCCACAATAAACAATTTTCTTCTTCCTATATGATAACATATTAAATATTTAATTATAACGAATGACCACCTTTCTAGAGTAAACACTATTGACGAAGTGTAAAATAGTTGTATAATACAATCATGTACTTTCATAATACAACTAATTGAAAAACAAGGAAATCAATTAGTTATTTATAAAACACAAGGACATAGGGAGAAAATATATAAAAAGGAGAAATGTGCATGTCATCTTCAACAAAATCTGTTTCTGTACCACCACAAGTACCTGACCCATCTGCTGCAAAGGGAGGCTTATTAGCGCAACCAAAAGCGGTGTGGGCCGTTTTTTTTGCGTGTATTATAGCCTTTATGGGGCTTGGACTGGTAGATCCTATTTTACCAGCGATAGCGGAGCAACTTCATGCTTCACATAGTCAAGTAACGTTATTGTTCACTAGCTATAATGCTGTTATGGCAGTTGCCATGCTTATCACCGGAATGATTTCATCCAGACTGGGGATAAAATGGACTCTGTTATCTGGTATTGTAATTATCGCTGTATTTTCTGCGCTTGGCGGATTCTCCAATGGGATTTGGACACTTGTTGGTTTACGTGGAGGCTGGGGACTTGGTAATGCCTTGTTCGTTGCAACCGCATTAGCTGCCATTGTTTCGCTTTCAAATAGCGGGACGGCACAAGCGATTATTTTATACGAAGCTGCCATTGGTCTTGGAATCTCTGTCGGACCATTACTTGGAGGCTGGCTGGGCGCCATGTCCTGGAGAGGCCCTTTCCTTGGTGTTGCGTCACTTATGGTTATTGCTTTTATCGGCCTGATGCTCCTCATGCCAAAAGGGACTAAAGCAACAAATGTACAAAATAAAACTTCATTATTAGACCCATTCCGAGCTTTAAAGCACCGATCATTATTAATTTTCGGTATTGCTGCAGCACTATATAATTTTGGCTTTTTTACTTTATTAGCTTATGCTCCATTTGTTATGGGGTTAGATGAGCATGGTTTAGGTTATGTATTCCTTGGATGGGGCATATTATTGGCGATTACTTCCGTGTTCATGGCGCCAAAGCTTCAACAGTGGTTTGGTACGATCAAATCAATGTGCGCAATGCTAACGCTTTTCGCTTTGCTACTTGTTGCCATGGGCGTTTGGACCTCTACACAATGGGTAGTGATTGGTGCTGTTATTTTAGCAGGTGCTTTCCTTGGAAATAACAACACGTTGATTACAACAGCTGTAATGAACGCAGCTCCGGTTGAACGATCAACTGCTTCTGCTGCTTATAGCTTCCTTCGCTTTATCGGCGGAGCGATTGCTCCATTTACAGCAGGGAAATTGGCGGAGATTTATAATCCAAGTCTTCCATTCATCGTTGGAGCAGGGTTTGTTTTCATTTCTGTTATATTTATCTTAATGAATAGTTCACATATTAAGCATGTTGATGATGCTGAAATTGGTCATTAAATAACAAAAAGGATCTGCGGCTCCCAGCCTGACAGATCCTTTTTGTTATCCCTTAATTCAACACCATAATTTTACAAATATCATTTGTAAATTCAACTGGATCCTGAATTGGTAATCCTTCAATTAATAATGCTTGATTGAATAATAACTTTGTATAGAGGTCTACCTTTCCTTTGTCATTCTCAAAAGCATCTTTTAATGATTGGAATACTTCATGATTCTTATTAATTTCTAGTACTTTTTCTGCTTTGATATTTTGATTATCTGGCATTGCAGCAAGGATTTTTTCCATTTCGATGGAGATTTCACCCTCAGATGCCAGGCAAACAGGATGGGACTTTAGTCTCTTAGAAACTCTTACATCCTTCACTTTTCCAGCTAGTATATTTTTCATATATTCTAAAAGTTCTTGGTGCTCGTTATCCTGTACTTCGGAATCTTCCTTCGTTTCTTCCCCTTCAAGACCAAGATCCCCACTTGAGATGGATTTAAATTCTTTTTCTTTATAAGACATGATCATCTTGATAGCGAATTCATCAATATCTTCAGTAAAGAATAAGATATCATACCCTTTTTCAGTAACAAATTCAGTCTGTGGCAGTTTTTCTAATCTCTCAACTGATTCTCCTGCTGCATAGTAAATGTACTTTTGTTCCTCAGGCATTTTTGAAACGTATTCTTCTAAAGTAATCAAATCCTTTTCTTTGGAAGAGTAGAACATTAACAAATCCTGTAATACTTCTTTATTGGCGCCAAAGTCACTATATACACCATATTTTAATTGGCGTCCAAAGGAATTATAGAATTCTTCATACTTTTCTCGTTCATTTTTCAAGAGGCTCTGTAATTCGCTTTTAATCTTTTTGTTAATATTTTTAGCGATCAGCTTCAACTGACGATCATGCTGCAGCATTTCTCTAGAAATATTAAGTGATAAATCTTCTGAATCAACCATCCCTTTTACGAAACTGAAATAGTCTGGAAGCAGGTCGGCACACTTATCCATGATTAATACACCGTTCGAATACAGCTCTAGACCTTTCTCAAATTCCTTAGAGTAAAAGTCAAAAGGAATTTTTTCTGGGATATATAAAATCGCATTATAACGGATTGTTCCGTCAACACTTATATGAACATGTTTAATCGGTTTATCAAAGCCATAGCGCTTTTCCGCATAAAAATTTTGATAGTCTTCATCTGTTAATTCACTTTTATTCTTTCTCCAAATAGGAACCATACTATTGATGATTTGTTCTTCTTGATAGTCCTCGTATTCCGAATCACTGCCTTCTTTCAGCCTTCTTCCGGTGATATCCATTTTAATTGGATAGCGAATAAAATCTGAGTATTTTTTGATAATTGTCTTGAGGCGGTATTCTTCTAAATACTCATCATAGCTTTCATCTTCTGTATTATCTTTAATTTTTAAAATAATTTCAGTTCCTACTGAATCCTTTGTAACCGGCTCAATAGTATAGCCCTCGGCACCCTCAGATTCCCACTTATATGCTTCATCGCTTCCTAAAGCTTTACTAATAACAGTCACTACATCTGCAACCATGAATGCAGCATAAAACCCGACACCAAATTGCCCGATAATGTCGTAACCGTCTTTTAATTCATTCTCTCTTTTAAATGCTAAAGATCCACTCTTTGCAATTGTTCCAAGGTTATTTTCCAACTCTTCCTTTGTCATACCAATACCAGTGTCGATAATTCTCAACGTACGGTTTTCTTTATTTGCAACCACTTTAATAAAGTAATTATCTTGGTCAAAACTTAATGTCTCGTCAGTTAAGGCCTTGTAATAGATTTTATCAATCGCATCACTGGCATTAGAAATTAACTCTCGTAAGAAAATTTCACGATGAGTATAGATGGAGTTGATCATCATGTCTAATAATCGTTTGGATTCTGCTTTAAACTGTTTTGTTTCCATTAAGACCTCTCCTTTATTTTTGCGTTTTCACAGCAACATCTATTTTTAGCACTCTGAAACATAGAGTGCTAACCCAATATTTAAATATCATATTTAATTCATTTCTGTCAATAATTTGACTAGTTTAATTTCTTTAACCATTTTCTTTGTTGCAGACTGCATACTATGTAAAACAGCAGAGAAACACCAGTTACACAAAATGACCCTTTCCACGTCAAAGGATTATCAATATAAAATCCTGTAAAGCTGCCAGCAACTCCAAGCATACCTAGATATGCTAACTGTTTCTTTTGATTTTCATAGATTTGAAATTGGAATTCCTTTTTTTTCTCTGTTTCCTTTAATGCAAGAAGTTTGTGTGGAATTTCAATCATTTCATTAATGGAGTGAAACACTCGGAAAATAGGCTGTGACTGAATCCATTTTACGATTAGTTTCCATTTGTTTTGGTTCCCTTGATTCAGCCACTCCATAAATCCAGGTTTGGCAATTTTCAAGAACTCTTGATTCGGGTTTATCGTATGTAGCATCCCTTCTATCGTTACAAATGAACGTCCTAAAAAAATAAACCTAGTTGGAACTTGAATAGGAAGTGATTTTACCATATCGTTAAGATCCTTTTTTACTTGAAAAAGATCCATTTCTTTCAACTGATTTAAATCAATTGACAATGCTTCCTTTAAAACAGGTTCAATTGTTTTGAGATTCGTATCTGGAAGTAAGAACCCTAAATCAGATAATACTTTTACAGCCATTGAATAGTTCTTTGCTAATATGGCCTGTAGAAGTTCTTGAAAATTCGCCGCATCTTTTTTCGAAATTTCGCCTACCATCCCAAAATCAAGAAGTACTATCGTCCCATCTGATTTTACTAGTACGTTCCCTGCATGTGGGTCTGCATGAAATGTTCCGGCTTCTAACCACTGAGGAATAAAAATCCGAAATAATCGTTGTGATAATTCTTCTCTATCAATCGTGTAACGGTCTAAAAACTCCTCATCTGTGATTCTTGTACCTTCAACCCAATCCATTACTAAAACCTGTGAGGTGCATAGCCGAGAATATACTTTTGGGATTATCAAATTGGGAATTGATTGAAACCGTTGTCTAAAATGGTTAACCGATTCCATCTCTTTCGTAAAATCAACTTCTCTTTCAATGACTGTCTTTAACTCTTGGAATAACATTTTAAAGTTAATGAACCCCTTTGGAACAGGTGCAAAATGGTGGGCAAACCAAATAATAATAGAAAGTGAGCGAAAATCAGATCGAATGATAGACCTAATTATCGGCCGCTGCACCTTTACTGCAACATCAGTACCATCTATAAGTTTCCCTCGATACACTTCCCCTATGGATGCGGATGCTATGGCAGCTGTATCAATTGATAGCAGCTTTTCTTCAATCGGCCCCTCCCACTCCCTTTCCAAGACTAGCTTTATCTCTTTCCATGGAGAAGCCGGTACATTATCCACTAAATCTTGAATTT